>JAIFNL010000010.1 GCA_020047755.1 Bacteroidota bacterium | reverse complement strand
ACATCGTCGTTCAAATAATCGTATTGAAATGCCGTAGCATTCGGAAACAGTTTTTCGCAATGCTCGGCTTCTGTTTGGTAAAGTGTTGATAAATACAAGTATTGATAACTTTCGTTGGGCAAATAATACTCAAGGTTTCCTGTGCCCGAAGCCATATCCCAAATGCGGTATTCGCCTGTTTTCCACCATTCTTTGCCAATGGTGCGCTCTATGTATTCCAATGCTTTGTTGGCAAAACGAATGGGTGTAAAAAACTCACCGTGGAAACGCCGCATATCTTCATCTGTCAAACGGTCTATTTTAGATAAAATACCACGCATAATATCCGATGAGGTAACTTTTTCGTAGAGTTCCCAAAAGTAATGGTAATCTTTCATCAATATTTTCTTAACCCTTACTTCTCCATTTCCAAAATCGAAATAGGCTTTTCCTTCTTCACGGCTCAGGTGCGTTCTTCCTTCCTGAATATCGCAAACAAAGTATTTTGAAGTTTTAAATCCGTTCTTTACCGATGTGCCAAAAATACCGTTCCAATATTCAAAAACCTCTTCAAAGTTTTCTTCGGTAATGATTTTTTTATCAACGAAATCGAATTTTTGAAGTGGGTCAAGATAATTTGTTAGTTTTTGGCTAAAAACAGTGTAATCATTTTCATTTTCGAGATTGTAAACATGCAAATCTCTAAATTCTTTGTCGTCAATTAGTTTATCAACCAATCGTTTATCGGGAATGCTTGGGCTTAAATCCCAATCGTAACTTTCAGCATCGGAATAATAGCTTTTCCATTTAATAGTTTGGGTTAAAACCGTTTCGTTTTTATCCGACAAACATAAAAAGACGGGAATTGCTTTTTGTGTAAAACCAAATTTCAATCGATGAACATAATACAAAACTTGAGCTAAAACCGTAGCTCTCGCTTTGAGGTTCAACATATTTTTATCGTATTTGAATTCAAATAAAACTTGGGGTGTATATAAATCGTGCCTATCGGAAGTGTCGTAAGTAACTTTGAAATGCTTTGCATACGCATTTTTTACGTCTTCTTCGGTTCTCGCTTTGGCTAAATCGGTTGTAAATTTATTGTATTCTTTGTTCATCTATTGGGTTTGTATGTCTAAATTCAATTATGTAGAGCATTAATTATACCTCTCTTTCTATTTTTTACATGAATAGTTCTAAAAAATATATACCATTCACCGCAAATATAAAAAACAAAACCCACACAACCAAAATCTGCGGTAGTATTAATACAGATGGCTCCAAGCCACCTGTATCAATATTGCTAACAGTCAGGCGAATAAAATATAAATTTTGAGGAATGAGAAAAAAATGTAACATTGTAGTATTGGTCAAAGTAAAAAGTAATCCGTTTTGAAATAATTTAATTTTTGAAAGCCCACCTTGAAGAGCTATTGCCGCAAACCTTGCCCAATGTGGAGGTATGAAATAAAGCCTAAGCCCCTGCAGCCAATTGATACAGGTAGCTTTGCATCATATCAATTGGGCGCAAGTGTATCATAAATAAACCACCAAATTTATTCTTCTTCCGTTTTTGCATCTTTATTATTCTTGGTGTTTTTGTTTTTTTCTTCTTTTTGTTGGCTCTTTTTTGTAGGTTTGAAAAGAGTTGTTTTGTATTTATTGAGCAATTCCGAAACAGTATTAAAATCTTCGCGATAAAAAATACCAGCCCCGTGAGTGTAAGGAGCCATTTCGTAAACGGTATTGTTATTGGCGCGGGTAAAGGCTCGCACTCTGAATTTACCATTTTTAGTAATTTTCACCTCTATATCAAAGTCGCCAACAAGGTTGCTGCCAGACTGTTCGCTACTTGCGCCTTGTCCTTCTACTCCCACATTTCCGTTTATGCTTACTCGGTCGTTCCAAAGTTGCGTAGAAAGCGCAACTTCTACTTCTTGCGACGAAATATCACTTCCCGGACGGTAATTGATACCAATATCGAAATCGTTTGAAATCTGCGAAAGCCAGTTACTCAACTGATTAGAGAGCAACTCTGTGGTATTCACACCTACCCCACCAGCACTAATAAAGTCCGAACTCAAACCTGGCAGAGGTTGAAACTTATTGATAATAAGCAACGAAAGAACTTGTTTGTTCAAATCGTCTTCGGTAAGATTGTTCACTTGGCTTTCTATTTTTTCGTCAGCATTTTTCAAGTCCACATCAAATTTAATGGTTGGAGCTGTCAAATTTCCTTCCATCGACAAGTTACAATCTACCGGAATTTTGGTATCTTTGAAATCATCGTCGAGAATCAAATCATAAAGCGGAACTTTTTTAATTTTATATACAGCCGTCAAATCCAGCTCAGCATCGTAAGGCGAGCCATTCCATTTTAAAGTACTTCCGGGTTTTACCTCAAAATATTTATTTATCAAATTTTGAAGTGTAAACAAATACGAACCTTTAGAAATGTTGTATTCTCCATACATATTAAAATCGCCTAAAGTATTTATTTCCATACGAATAGCTCCAGAACCTTGCGCTGTCATTTTATCACCAACGGTTTCGTCAAAAATCATTTCGATAATAGCATCGGGAGTCATTTCCACAGCCATATTAATTTGCATGCTCGACAAGTCGCTCAAAACTTCTTCCACTTGGCTTTTGGCAGTTGTGTCCACATTAACAAAGGTAATGAAGTTATTTTCAGAAACTTCCGAAGCTGTACTCAGAGGCAAATACAAATGCGTTCGAGGCTTTGGCGTAACATTCACATCTACCACCATTTTGTCTAAAGGTCCTTTAATTCCTATCAAACCCGAAGCATAAGCAGTTCCGTAAAACATATCGTTATCACCTGGCTTAGTATCTACAAACAAAAAGTTTTTAGCATCTAGCGTCAAATCCATTGCTATATTGCTAAAATAATCGTGAGTTACTTCTCCACTCAAAAAGGCTTTGCTGCTTCTACCCGAAAAAATTTCCATATTTTTGAAAAAGAATTTATCTTCGGTTATGAAAATACTATCGGTGAAATTGTATTGCACTTTGGTATAATCAACTGTAAATAAACACTTATGAAATTTTAAAATACCATTCATCTTTGGTTTGTCGGTTGTTCCTTCTATTTTCAAATAACTATTGATACGCCCATCGAGCCCCGAAATAACACCTTCAAAATAAGGCTGCAAGGCTTCGAGTCTAAATTTATTGAGCATCAATTCAAAATCGAGCGAATCTGTTTTAAGGTTGTAATTGCCCGAAAGTTCGAGCGTTCTAAGCTTCAAACGTTGAGCAGCAACATCAACCATAATTTTGTCTTTAAACGTATTTCCCGAAAGCTTTACATCGCCAATAAATTCGTCATTTAACACAAAACTATCTATTTTTGCTTCCGAAAAAACATAAGGCGAAGTGTAAACGCCACTAATTTTAATATCGCCATTTAATTGCCCGACTGTGTAAATTCCATTTTCGGAAGTAATTAAATCTAAGTTGTTCAATTCAAACTTGTTAAACCCAAGTACCAAAGTATCTTTATCGTTTGCCGAAATAGCTCCATCGATTCTAATTTTTTGCGAACGATTAAATATTTCTAAATCGTTGATTAACAAATTAGAACTATCGATAAACACCGAGCTTTGAGAAATTTTCCAAAGCGAATCGGCTAAAACAATTTGCGACGGCTTAATGTAAGTTTCGATAATAGAGCCACCATTTAGCTTGTTTTTTATAGTAGAAATAGTAGAAATGTTACCCGAATATTTTATCGAATCAGCTTTGCTGTTCCATTTAATTCCAAGCAAAATAGAATCGTTTCGCAATACATTTTTTAACTCAAAAAACTGTAAGCTATTTTCTTTTGTAAAGTTCAGTTTTTCCGATAAAATAGTGGTTGTCAATTCATTATCGGTCGAATTTGTATTAATTGTAATTTGCGAAAGTCGTTGGTCATTGTAAGCAATATAAGGCGAATAGCCGTTAATAGAGAAATCATTGCCTTTTGAATTATAACTACCTTTAAAATTAGTACCTTCGGCTAAACTCAAACCTGGCACAAATATTTTGAATAAATCGCTGGTTTGCTTTATATTAATGTCAAAATTTATCTTTGACTCTTCTATTTTTCTATCTTTAGCAAGTTCGGGTTTAGTTATTACCGAAGGCAGATAATTACTCAAAAAATCTTCAAGTGAGTAGGTTAAATCAGCCACCATATAATCACCATGTACCGAAACATCAAACAACCGTGAGTTGATATTTAATTTGTGTAAATGTTTTTGAGGATTATTTTTTGCCGAGAATTTTAATTCGTCCAAGATAAATGTGTCGGTTGCACTAATATAATCGATATTTAAAATACTAGCCGAACCATTCAAATTATCAAGCGAAGCACCCGACATGTTTCCTTCAAAAAGCAACGACAAAACACCTTGCTTGCGAGTTGTATCTAAGCCAAGCTTTTCTAAATGAGCTTGTTGTAAAGAGCCATTAAACACATAAGAAGCCGAATCGCCCGCAAAATAAAAGTCGCCATTTACATCGAGCATAATGTTTGGGTCAATCAAAGTAACCTTTCCATTGAAGCTTTTTTCGGTAATTTTGCCTAAAAGCTCAAGTTCGGAATAAGTATATCCATTGAAAATAAAGTTGCTAACCACCGTTTCTACATCAGCATTAACCGAGTTGCCTTGGTTTGTACCTTTCAACTTAGCCATTAGGTTAATTTGTCCATAATTTGCATTATTGCCAAGTAATTTATTTACCGCCATATTTTCGCCATCGAGCTGCACATCAAAGTCTATTTTGCTGGTAAGTGTGTCATAATCAATAATTGCATTGGCTTTTAAATTACCGGCATCGGTAATTAAATTGCCTTTATTATCTATGTGCGAAATATTGCCTTTGAGCGTACCCGAATAATTAATTACACCCAAGGAAGCAATCTGCGAAGGCACTGGAAGTGAGCTATTTGCATCAAAAGGTGGTAGTTTTATTTTGTCTAAATCCGATTTTGAAGTAGAAAGCTTTTGAATAACTACGTCGAAATTCGTATTATTAATATCTGGCAAACCCTTCACAGTAAAACTAGTAAGTAAACGGGTATTATTCTCAAAACTTATTTCAACCGAGTCGGCAGTTAAGTCGCTTGCATATCCTTCAAACTGACCTTTAAATCCCAAATTGAGATTGTAGCCTTCTAAAAGCGGAGTAACATAAGCTAAATCGCTGGTAAAAATTCGAGTGTTGGTTATATCAATATCAAGCTTTACTTTGTTCATAAAATCGCCAAAATCGCCCAAACTATCATACGAGATAGTAAAGTGATGGGCTTGCAACATACTTTTTTCCAACGCAATACCCACGTTTTGAAGTTCTATTCCGGTATCGTAATATTTTACTAAACTAGTAATTTTTGAAACTAAAAACCCGCTTTTTTCTTTCATGCTCACGCTGTTCAATTTGCACGAAATGGTATCGCCAAGCACTATGTCGCTAACAACCAGGTTTGTATTTTTGAAAGATAAGTCTGAAAAATTCATGCCCTTTTGCGCAAGAGAATCGGGCAATGTATCGGCAAGCGCATCGTGGTAAGAAAGATTTGCGTTTTTGATACTCAATTTTTTCACACTCAAATCCCATGGCGCAGAGCTTGTTGTGTCTTCTTCTGACGACATAAACGCATCAATAAGGTATTGAAAATTCATTACTCCAGCAGTATCTACTTTTATGTTTATTGTAGAATTATTCAAATCGATACTACCTACAACAAGCTTATTTTCAGAGAATTTGAATTCATCTATTCCTACATCAAAGGCTTCTACGTAAAGAAGTGTATCTTTTTGTAAATCTTCAACATACAGTTTCTCAAGTACTATTGTTTTAAATAGTTTTATGTCCACGCCTTGAATTGTAATTTCGGTATTATATTCTTCCGAAATATAATTTGTAATCTTTTGAATTAGATATGTTTGCATGGTACTACTTCTCAAAATGGCATACAATAATAAAGGAATTGTTACCAATATTAAGAAAAAGGCTATTAATATTTTATATCGCTTTTTAATAGTTTTCTAATTTTAAAAGTTTATAAATCTCTTTTTTGAATATATCTGTTTAGATATTTTGAATTTTAATTATCTACAAAAATAATCTTTTTTACAATAAAAAAAACCAAAAATATGTATTTTTTAATATTTTTTGGTTTTTTTTAATTCACAACACTTATTTTAAAATTTTGATAGCGTAACATGATAGTAACCTAAATCCTAACAAAAGCAAAATTAAGCAATTTTTTCTAAATTCTAATTACAAATTGTTACATTGTTCAATTGTTATTTTATCATTAAAAATTGAAAAAATTACAATTTTAGCTAACTTTTTCAAAAAGCCACCATTTCTTTACACTACCTATAAATTGGTAATGCAACAAGTAGCTTCTCAAAAAAAAGTTAGCTCTACTTGAGCTTAAATAGAGTCTATAAAATATATTGAATAAATTGTACTACAATCAATTAAGCCCCAATGTAACCGTAGCGGTTGTTTGAGTACTTTGCAAGCGTGGGTACACGTAATAAGTTCCTGGGTTCAAAAGAAAACCGATAGAAGTTTTGTCATTAGGGCTATAATATTGCTTAATTATGCTTTTTCCATCGGTAATCCAAAAACCTGCATTAGAGCCAGTTACCGAAACAATTTTTACCTGTTTCGTTACTTTTACTCCTGTACAAGTCAACTGTGGGCTAGCAGTCGATGAACTTTTAACTTGTTTTCCAGAAACTGTATATAGCTGTGCATGAGCCATATTAGATAAGAAAAGGAAAAACGTTACAAAAGTTACTACAAAAAAATAGGTTTTTTTTAAACTATTCATTTTTTTAGAGTTAGAATATGTTAATAATTATGAAACTAAATTACTATTGTTAATTAAGATTTTTCGATTCCTGAAATTTCTTTAGCTTCTCATAATTAGAGGCTTTCATAAAGATTGAAAATCTAATGCGAAAAATCTTTCTATTGTTATAACTAAAAAAAAAAAGAAAATAGTATTAAATTTAAAAAAAAGATTGAAAAAAATAAATTATTTACTATTTTTATGCAAAATTTAAAACAAAAAAAAAGATTCGTTTATCATTTTTAAAGACAATAAATCCACAAAAATTAAGTAAAAAAAAAAGTATGTGCAGAGAGTAAGTAAAACGCTTTTTGCTGTAAAAACATATAGTTATAGTGTTTAGAATGAGATATTTAATAACAATATTCTTAATTATTTTATCGTATAGCGTATTCTCACAAGAAAGAACTATTGATAAAGTACATTATTTTGAAGAAAAAAGTTTGAATTCAGACTTATCTTTGTTAAAAAGTATTTTCAACTTTAAGCCCAATGAAGTGCGTATTATTTTGAATACCAATAGAATGCTTAAACCTTCTAATTTAAAAGCCGTTTTTTATATTTTATCAGCAAATATTTATAAAGAGCACTTTAATTACGACTCCGCTATTTCACTATACAACAACGCATTAAACTACTCACTAGCAGAAACAAAATCTAAAAAAGCTCAACGTTTAGCTATTATAGCGTATCTGAGCATTGCTAAAATAGACCACCAACTAAATGATTCTGTTAACTTTAACAAAAATATCGAACGTGCAATAACACTTTCAGAACAATATAAATTTGACGACCTCAAAGCTGAAGCCTATTTGTACTACACTAAATTTCATATTTACAAGAATACCAATCAGATACAAAGCTATTTGAATTATAGTACCGAATATTTTGGCAGAATGCAAATATACTCAGAATTAAGAGCTTGCTATTTGCTACAAAATATCCTTTTCCAATCAAAAAAAGAGTATGCAAAAGCAAAGATATACATCGACAAAAGCTTTGATATAACACAGAATGATAGCTTATTAGCAAATTTATTTTACAATAAAGCCCTATTAAGCGAAAACCAAAATTTACCATTTGAAAGTTACGAAGAAGATTATTTAAAAGCATTAGAACTTTCAAGAAAATACAACATTCACGAAACTGCAAAAAAGGTAAGCTTTAAACTTCTCAAAATATACAAAAAACAAAATAATTTTAAACAAACATTTGAAATTCAACTAATTTACAAAGCGATGAAAGATAGCCTTTCAAAAATTAGTTCTCAAAAAAAGATTTTTCTTGCCAATATACAAAATGAAATTTCAATAAAAGAAAACACAATCACTGATTTAGAATCGAAAGAAATTGAAAATAAAATTAAACTAAAAAATTATGAACGCAATAGAGAATTATTAAATTTATTGATTATCTTTTTTTCTATTAGCCTTATCATTGCCCTGTATTATTTCATATTAACTCAGAATTATAATAAAAAAATAATCAAAAAAAATAAAGAACTTGAAAAAAGTAATGAAAAATTACAAAAAACAAAATTAGAATTAGAAGAAGTAGGCAAGAATAAAGATCGCTTTTTTTCCATTATAGCACACGATTTGCGAAGTCCATTCAATTCAGTATTAGGACTTTCTGAATATATAAGCGATAGTATGGAAGAGTTAGAAAAGGAAGATATTCTTAAATTCAACCAATTAATCTACACTTCTTCAAAAAGTTTGTACAACTTACTTGAAAATTTACTTGATTGGTCGAAAACCCAAATAGGACAATTAAAATTCCAACCCGAACTATTTGATTTATATGAAATTGTACAAAAAGAACTTGCAGTGCTTAAAATGATAGCTGCTAATAAAAATATAACAATACAAGCTGAAATAGAAAAAAATACCTTTGCCTATTTCGACAGAGAAATGATTGCTACCGTAGTGCGAAATATTACAAACAATGCAATAAAATTTACCAAAACAAATGGAAATATTAAGATAAATGCACAAAACAAACAGTCAACTATAATTGTTTCGATAGAAGACAACGGAATTGGAATTTCAGCAGAAAACATAAAAAAGCTGTTCAATGCCGAAAAAGAATTTACTACAAATGGAACAAATGGAGAAAAAGGAACTGGCTTAGGCTTAGCTATTTGTAGAGAATTTGTAATAATTAATGGCGGTAATATAGAAGTAACGAGCGAAGTAGGAAAACGCTCAACTTTTACGTTTTCAATTCCTTGCACAAAAAAAGGCTAAGCTATGAAAAAATTCATCTTTATACTGTTTATACTTGTGGCTCAATATACTATTAAGGCACAAAATCTCAATAATTTGAGTATTCCTGATGGTTTTAAATCAAAACTAGAAAATAGCAAGACCAATGAAGATTCTGTTAGAATATTTCTTTCTATTTCTGAGCATTACAGAGGCATTTCCATTGATTTGAGGTTGAAATATGCAAAAATAGCATTAGAAATAAACAAAAGTAAAGCGAACGAACTAATAGCTTCTATTCATTTAGCAATAACAAAAGGATATTATAATTTTGCAAATTATGATAAAATGCTAATACATTTAGAAATAGCAGAGCAAGCTATAAAAAAAATAACAGAAAAGCAAAAAAATATCTATTTATTTGACCTATATTGGCTAAAAGCTGATATTTTTTTAGTAAATTCTGATGCAAACAAAGCACTTGAATACTATTTAAAAGCTGAAAAAATAAGTGAAACGATCAATCATGTAAAAAATAAACACATCTTTTATATCCGTTTTGCAAAACTTTACACAACTCTACAAAATCAAGAAAAAAGTGCTGAATATTATATAAAAGCTGAGAAAATAGCCGAAAAAGAAGGCAATCAATCACCAATTAGCGCTTCCATTTATTTTTCACTTGCAAGTGTTTATTCTAATTTTGAGGTTGATAATAAATCCATTATTTGCTATCAAAAAGCATTAGCAATATATAAAAATTTGAAAGATACATTAGGTATTTCTACGGTTTATAATGGCTTAGGACTTTTGTATTCGAACCAAAATAAACGCAAACAAGCGATAAAATTTTATCATGAATATTTAAAATACGGCAAGATTTTAAACGATACAGCCTCAATTGCATTAGCTCACAATAACATTGGCTATGAATATTCGCTCATGGGTAGATACGATTCGGCTGAAATAAATCTAAAAAAATCGATTGCTCTTTCAAAGGAAATTAATGATACTGCAAATTTATCAAATACTTACCATAGTTTAGCTTCTACTTACCTTAGCGCAGGAAAATATGAAAACGCATTAGAATACTTCAAATTGGCTGAAGAATATAATAAAGGATTTGATATTGAATTAGAATGTTATATGGCTCTTGACCTATCAAAAGTATATTTGAATATAGGAAAAACAGCACTCGCTTTGCAAAAATTAAAACAAGCTGAGCAAATTGCAAATACAAACAACTTCAAATACACACGTATTGACATTCTAAAAGCATTTTCGACCTACTATTCCAAAATCAATGATTACAAAACGGCACTTTTTTACGAAAATTTATTAGCCAAAGAAGATAGTGTTATTCATAATGAATTAATTGACAAGGAATTAACAAACTTAAATATAAAGCACTCCGTTGAAAATTTAGAGAATAAAATAACACAATTGAAAGTAATTACAAAAAGCCAAGAAGAAGAAGTAGAAAAAAATTACCGATTTAATTTATATCTAGTAAGCGGTATCCTCACTGCAATACTAGCATTAATAATACTTTTATTTGTAAAAAAAATAAAGCAAAAATATAGAAAGCAATTAAACAGCAAAAATGAAGAATTGCAAAAAAATAATAGTAAATTGCAAAAAATGAAAGAAGAATTGATTGAAATTAATTTATCAAAAGATAGATTTTTTAATTTAATCGCATTTAATTTGAAAAAACCATTTAATTATTTATTAAATTATTCTGAGAAAATAATAAATGAATACGATAATTTGAGCAAAAAACAGATAATTGAATACAACAAACAAATAAATTTTACAGCTCAAGAATTGTTTGAATTGCTCGAAAATTTATTATATTGGTCGAGGCTAGAAATTGGAAAATTAAGTGTAAACACTCAAAAACATAAACTTAATGAATTTATAGACGATAATTTGAATTGGTTTAAAAATAGAATTAGCAGCAAAGGAATTTACCTTAAATCGATATTAACCGACGAGCTTTTTGTAGCTTTCGATAAAATACTTATGTCATTAGTTATACGGAATTTAATTAGTAATGCCATCGACAAAACTAACGAAAATGGAATTGTCAGAATTTCCACATTAAAACGGAATAACTTTGTAGAAATAAGCGTAGAAGATAATGGAAAAGAAATTGATAATAAACAACTTGAAGATATTTTTAGCATTAAGCAGGTAGTTGAAAATCCAACCAAAAGCTTAGGTCTGGTAATTAGCAACAAAATAATTCAATTACATGCCAGTAAATTAGTAATTCAAAGTAAAGAAAAAATAGGAAACCGTTTTTCATTTAAACTTGACTTGAACTAACTAATTTTAACCAATAGGATTAATAACAATTCATAATTATTTTTTAAATGAAACGCGTGATTTTTAGTTTTTTTATTATATTTTTTTATAGTAATTTGTTTTCTCAAATTATCGAATTTAATTTCAATAATGACCCTTATTTGACCGTATCAAATAAAGATAATAATTTGGAAATAAATCAATTATCGATAAATACAGGAACTATTGGTGTAAATAAAACAACAACCGCTTTCACGGAAGTACCTTATATTGAGTCAACTGGCGGCTGGAATGAAACAACACAAGCAACAGCCAAAAATTTCTATTTCGATATAAACACCTCTGCTAATGCAACTTTCACAATTACGCGCATCACTTTCGAAGCTTATGCAACTGATGCTGGACCTTCTGCTTATGGCATTTCCATTGACAACACGCCTGTTTTTCAAGCAAATATGCCAGTTGCAATCGTAACAGCCGACCAAGTTATTAATGGCTACGAAAATATAAAAACAGCTCGAATTAAAATACAAGCTTGGAATAATAGTTCGCGTGCCACATCTGGAGGTGGCTCATTTAGAATCGACAATATAAAGGTTTATGGAACTGTTCAATCAGTTGATATTGTTGCAGATAGACTTAGGATAGATGCAATTCCTAACTTTGTTCTCCAAAATCAAACTTGGGCAGCCAAAATAGCAGCGGTAGATGCGCAAGGAAATATTGACACCGATTTTAATGAAAATCTAAGTTTTGCAAAAAACACAGGAGTTGGAAATTTGAGTTCTGAAAATGGTGATTCAAAGCAATTTATAAATGGAATTGCCGAGTTTTCGGCGCTAAAATACGATGGAAATGACAATTTCAATATTCAGTTCTCGACAATAAACCTTGCCCAAAATTCATTGATTAGCAATATTATTCAAATAGCAGAACCTTTGGAAAATGAAAATTTTAGCGACAATGATTTAACAAAAAAACCTAATTGGATGGGAGATATTCAATATTTTGGCATTAATCCTAATTTACAGCTTCAATCCAATGGACCTGATAATCAAGCATCAAAACTCGGGTTATCCGCATTCAACTTGCGAGCCAATGAAACCGAATGGCGATTTACTCTTGATTTAGGTTTCAACCCAACATCAAGTAATTTTCTTCGTATTTATTTAATTTCTAATCAATTAGACTTAAAGAAAGAGCTGAATGGGTATTTCATTCAAATAGGGCAAACTGGAAGTGATTATATAAAACTAATGCGGCAAAATGGTAGCCAAATAACAGAAATAGCATCGGGCACAAGTGCTTATAATTCAAATATTAACACAAAAATTAAAGTAACAAGAGAGGCAAATGGGCTGTGGAAAATATTTTCAGCTAAAGTTGATGAAGAAAATTATTCCTTTGAAGCAAATGCAGAAGATAACACGTTTACTAAATCTAATTATTTCGGTTTTTATTGCGATTACTCCACAACTAGCCGCTACAATTTGTATCGATTTGATGATATTTATGTTGGTGAAATAATTCCAGACATAGAAAAACCATATATTCAAGAACTTAAAGCCATTACAAAAAATAAAATACGAATAAAATTTTCGGAATTTCTAAAAGAGAGTACTATTTTTGATATAAATAATTACAAACTTAATGATAATATTTACCCACAAACGATAAATTATTATAGCGATAATAAGCAAATTATTGAATTATCTTTCGCCGAAAATTTTCAAATAGACGCAAGAAACACAATTCAAATAAGTCAATTGAGCGATTTAGCCGAAAACATAATCGATTTGACAAGCTACGAATTTACTTATATTCCTCTAAAATTCAATGAAATAGGAGTTAATTCTTCGACCAAAGTAACACTCTATTTTAGCGAAGAAATAAGTTCAAGTTATGTAAGTAGCAAGCAAAATTTTATGCTTTCGACAGGCTCAAACCCTGCAAATTCTGAGCTTTTAAGCGATAAAAAAAGTATTGAATTAACATTTAACACACCTTTTGAAAACAACCAAAACTACAAACTTTCATTGCAAGATGTAAGTTCAGTAGAAGGTGATATTGTTGAAATTCAAGACATTAACTTTATTTATCATAAGCCTGAAGTTTTTGATTTGGTTATTAATGAAATAATGCCAGACCCAGAACCAAGAGTTCAACTTCCAGCAAAGGAATATATTGAAATTTATAACCGTTCAAATTACACTATAACACTTAAAAACTGGGAGTTAATTGCAAATACAAGCGTAAAAAAATTAAATCACTGCAACATAAATAGTGGTGAATTTTTGATTTTGTGCAAAGACGAAGATTATTCTGATTTTGAAAGCTTTGGAAAAGTTCTTCCTGTTTTGGGCTTTCCTAGTCTTTCTAATTCAGAAATGTCGATTAAACTTAAAAATATTGATAATAAAACAATTACGTCAGTTAATTATTCTTCGAGTTGGATACAAGCAGAAATAAAGCGCGATGGCGGCTGGTCGCTCGAACGCATCGACCCAAATAATTTATGTCAAGAAGCCGATAACTGGAAGGAATCTATTGACAGACAAGGAGGTACACCAGGGAAAAGAAACTCAGTATATGCCATAAATCCGGATATTTCAAAACCTGAATTTACGCATTTAGAGCTAATTGATTCAACTAAATTAAAATTGTCTTTTAATGAAATTATTGATTTTCAGAATATTCCTCAATTATCAAACTTCAATGTAGATAATGATATCAAGCAACCAGAAGAACTGATTCTAAGCGAAGAACTGCCTTATTCTATCATTTTAAAATTTCAACAGCCGTTTGCAAAAAAAACAATTTATACACTTACAATTAACTCAAACATAAGTGATTGTGCAGGAAATAAATTGCCACAAACCTATAATGCTCGCTTTGCAATTCCCGAAAAAGCAAATCCATCAGATGTAATAATTAATGAGGTATTATTTAATCCTTACCCCGAAGGTTCTGATTTCATTGAGCTTTACAATAGAAGTGAAAAAGTGATTGATTTAAAGACTCTTAGTCTTACTAATAGAGATGAAAATGGAAATTTGAAGACGAAAATTTTAATAACAGAATCGAATTTATTGTTTCCAAACAACTATTTTGTTATTACATCTGACAAAGAAAATACGATTAAAACATATAATACAGAAAATGAATTCAATGTATTGCAAAATACACTCCCTTCAATGCCTGATAATGAAGGAAATATTGTGATTTTGAATGAAAATATCGACATTATCGACGATTTCTCGTACAACGAAAATATGCACTTTGCGTTACTTTCAAACAAAGAGGGAATTTCGCTTGAACGTATTGATACAGAAGTAAATACAAATAATAAACAAAATTGGCATTCTGCTTCTGAGTTTGTAGGTTTTGCAACGCCAACTTACAGAAATTCAGCATACAAAGAAACTCCAACAAGCGATGAAACTATTGCCATAAGCCCCGAAGTATTTTCCCCTGACAACGATGGCTATGATGATTTAGTGTACATAAGCTACAACCTTGATAAAAGTGGCTATACTGCAAATGTTTTAATTTACGACACAAATGGGAAATTAGTATATAGAATAGCTAATAATGAGCTACTTAACCAAGAAGGTTTTTTTACTTGGGACGGAACTTATAACGAAAATCAAGTTGCAAATATGGGAATTTATATCATTTTTATAGAACTTTTCGACATGGAAGGAACCGTAAAAAGTTACAAAAAAACTTGCGTTCTTGCAAAGCAATTCTAATTTACCAGAAAACTTTCCGAAATGCTAAATTTTCGGAAAGTTTAAATTTTAAGAACTAAAAAAGAGCTTTAATTTGTACACTTCCATTGTGAATTATTTTTTCCGATTTGTTTGTTCTACCTGAATAATTAAAATTAAGCTGTAAGGTTTTAGAAATATTTTTTAAAAAAGTTATATTCCAAATAACATTATTGCCAGGATATAGCCCTTCTAGCATAGTATAAGTCAATGAATTAACAGACTCGCTATTGAATTTAATTTTTATAAAATCTGTTGAAATATTCAAATTACTTTTTGATGCAATAGAATAAGCAATTTTACCTGAAAATTTATTCTCAAAACTTTGTTCAAAACCCAATGTATTTTTCTTTTCAGTAATAGAAAAGCTGAAGTCAAATTTATATTTTCTATCGTATTGATAACTTAATATAGAGCTAAATTTCTTAATATCAATAGAATAATTACGAATAATTAAATATTCCGAAAAATTTTTCTTTTTGCCCAAAAGAAAATCATTACTGAATGTAAAAGTTTTTAAAAACAGCAGTTTAAACTTGAATTCACTTCCTCTATTTTCTGAAAAATCGAAGCCGTTTGCAGACATTAAAAATACCTTATTATTTGTAAAAACGTGGTCGAAATTAAATACGCGTTTACTTTTATTAAATGAAAAAATATTGCGAGCCGAAAAATTCAATGTTTGAAAATAATCTAGCGATTCATCATTGAATAAATATGGAATAAAATCCTGAACATCAGTTTTTTGTTCTGCACTATATGAAAAATAATCCGAAAAATTTGAAAATACCTTTTTTATACCGTTCTTTTTGTTCCAAATACGGTTAGGCTCTAATTTTACCGAAAAATTAAATTTATTTCCATATACTTTTTGGTAATTACTACTTGGTAGCCAAACACGAATATAGTTAGCATCATATTGAAAATTAGATATTTCAAATTCATCTAATTCTTTAATTGTGTTCAAATTGTAATCTTTCCAAACATAGTTGCCTTGTCCTTGGTTTACTTCAAAATAAGAATATTCGCGCTGAAGTTCCAAGCCTGTGAAATTTTCATAAAGCAAAGAAGTTATTAAAAAGTTTTTCCGTAATTTAAGAGCATGCTCTAATTGCACTCGAAATGAATTTTGTGGTTCTATAGTCAAGTCTAAAGTATCTTTAATTTCTAATTTTCTAAAAATAAAACTGGTTTTAAATACATTGCTTTTATTTTGCAAAAATTTAACATTAAAATTCAAATCCTGAGATAATGAATTGTTTTTAAGAGAATTAAGATAAGGTAAAAAGTCATTTCTAAATTGGTAAACAATTTGCCACTTATTTTTAGATTCTAGCTTATTTTTTATAAAAAAATCGAATTCGAAAAAAGAATATGAATTATTTAGTAACGAGTCGGTTTGTTTTTTCTTCCACACATTGTATTCTAAATTATGTGTTATTCCTAGTGTGTGTGTATTGTTAAGTCTTTCTATTTCAGAATTATAGCGAATAAAATTACTTTCGTAGGCAGTACTTTGTGTATAAAGATAGCTTCCTGTAAAAAAGCTGCGAAAATTTTTATTTTTCGTTCGTGCCAAAACAGTATTTTTAATTGCCTTATATTCTGTACTAATATTGTAATAATCAATATTATAAACAAATAAATTACTATCGGTCTTCACATAATTTAGTTGCAAATTCAAACTACTTTCGTTACCCTTGGGTTGTTGCAAAAAGTTCCAATTTCGAGCAAATTCAGCTTCTCGAAAATTTTCGAGTGCACTAAAATTCATTTGCACAAATTGATACTTAAGTGTAGAAAAGAAATACGGTTTTTTCTTTTCCCTTTTTCCTACAAAAAGCGAATCTTTTTGTGCAATAGAATCAAGTTGTTTAATCCGAATTAAATACTTTTCGGAAGGAAAACTTATGCTTCCTGAAAATGCAACGCCTTTAGTTTCAGAATTTCCTATGCTTGAAAAAGTATTTAAGTCGCTGTTAGTCAATGCAATTTCAATATCAGAGCTTAGCTTGTTTCCGAAATTATTTTTTGCCCAAAAAGTTAGCATTTGCTTCTTTTTGGGCGTAATTAAGAGCTTAATTGGCTCATAATCACCTTGTGGCAAATTGTTAACAGGTGCAATCCATTTGTATATTTTTCCATTTGCAATAGAATTTTCGCGCACATAATTGCCTTTATTTGTACCAACAAAAGTAAATCCTAGTTTGTAATTAGTTGTATCAGCGGAAGTTGTGTAAATGTAAATTGGTGAGTAAATTTTATCAGCCACCAAAGTATCTTGCATTTTGTAAAGAATAAAATTGGCGTCAAAATCAACTTTTTCAACATTTTCGACAAAAGCATTTTCTAAATTATTTCCTATTTCGGAAAGAAAAAGTTTTTCATTTTCAGAGAGTTCTTGATTAATTGTTTGTGTTTTGCTATCACTTTCCGAGTAAAAATTAAAGCCGTATTTTGCATGAGTAGTAGAAAATTCATTGCTTGTAAAAAAGTTAAAACGAGCATAATTTTGCTCTGAATACTCAAATTCAATAATTATTCGGCTGTCTTTTGTAATTGGAACAGTATTATTGAATTGAATTTCAGCTTTATTATAATCAATTGTGTAATCAAATTCACTGCCTCTGCTGAGTAATTTCCCATTCAAAAAAACTTTTTCACTTCCAGATAAAACTATTATAAATAACTCATTATAAATACCATACAATCTATATGGACCTTGATTATTTTCGATGCCTTGTATTTTGACTCTATGATAAGTTCCTTTTGAAATTGAAGCAGAAAAAGCATTTTTTAAATGGTAAGTTTTATATTTTTCGATAATTTCAAAAGAAACACCTTTTACCTTTTTATTTAATTTTAGAAAATAGCCTTCTGGTGAAAAAATTTCAAAATCACCAACCGTTAATTTCTGATTTACATTAGAGATTTGGATGAAAATTTTATCAAATTCTTGCAATTGTTGTGTATTTCCATCGGCTTGAAAGGGAATATTATTTTCTGAAATAGAAGCAATTATAGAAATATCGGACGTTAATTTACCCGAAAGCTGGAGGTTAAAATTGGAATTTAAAACTAAATCTTGCTTATTGCCAAGTGCTATTTCGCGCGAAATGCTTCCTTCTTTTTTTAAATCATCATCAAACAAAAAAGACTGATTATTTGAAATAAAGTTGTTATAATTTTTTTTCCGTTCGAAAAGTGGATTTACAATTAGAAATGTATCTCTATGAAAATAAGTAATATTCAAAGCAGTAGAAAAAATTCGATACTGTATTTTAAATTTAATATTTTTATGTTGAGCTACAAAAGCAGAATCGAAAATTAGAAGTGATGAGAAATAATTAATTTGGTATTTATTATCAGAAACTAGTTGCGTATTTGAGTCGAATAAAAATAAAGAATTTGGTATAATACTAAGACTATCAACAATTAATGAATCGGAACTTAAAACAATTTGCTTTTCTCTAAAATTTGAGTTTAATTGTGAATAACTAGCAAGACTAAAAAAAAATAATAAATGAAAAATGAATATTTTTTTCAAAGAAAGTATTAAAAAAACATCATTTTTCACTTTACCATTTCTTGTTAATTATGATAATTTAACACATTGTTCGCGCCACAAGCCCATATTTCCTTTGTCGGCTAATTGCTTAATTTTTTCGGAAATTATTAATAACTCTTTGAGAATAAAATCTTTATAATCTCTATGCACATGAATAGGTTTGTAATAAAACCACCATTCTTCGAGCTCAATAAATTCACTCCAAAATTCTTCCCATGACTCATATCGGTCTTGATGTCCCGACCAAAAATCATCTTTTTTAGATATTCCCTCGTGCGAATACGAATTATAAAAAACATCTTGCCCGTCTTCTTTTTTTCTAAAAACGTTTTCTTCCGTTCCATTGCCCGCAACGTGCAAGACTAACTCGATTCCACTAAAACTATTTGTACTTTCCATATTATAATTTAGAATATTGGGATTTATTTTAGGCTGCAAAAGTAAATAAAATAATAGAATTTTTAAACTTTTTAGTTCAAAATATTATACAAATGTAATTTGCTATTTTCTGTATAAATTGTTGCTACATTAAATATTAAAACCAAATTCAAGTTTTTGCTTTTTAGTTAATTTACTAATTATCAAATCATAAGAATTATCTATCAATTCAAAAATCAAAGCATCGGACAAAGAATCATCAATTTTGATTGTGTTCCAATGTTTTTTGTCCATGTGGTAACCTGAAGTTATTGCGGGATATTCTTCACGCAATTTTATGGCTCTTTCTGGCTCACATTTTAAATTAACACTCAATTCGCCTTCTAAATCGGTGAGTGCAAACATTTTTCCGGCAACTTTAAAAACCAAAGTTGTTTCGTCAAATGGAAAGCTCTCTGTAACAGCCTTTTTCGTAATACAATAATTTCGCAACTCTTCTATATTCATATATTTAGAAACTCAATTTTGTGTATAACAAATTAAAAATAAGCAATATAACTTAAATTAAGGAACTAAGCCTCCAGCAGCTTGCCAAAGGGCGAACCAATCCATTGTAGTAAGCTCAATATCAATAGCTTCCATTCCAATTTTCAATCGTTCGGGTTTTGAAGAACCTAATACAGGAATAATATTAGCAGGGTGTTTTAATAAAAAAGCAATTAATAAATGGTCTAATTTTGCATTGTACTTTTGGCTCAAATGTTGTGCTAATTCCTTTGTTTTTAGAATGTTACTGTCGTTTGTTTCTTTAAAAAAACTACCACCACCCAAAGGCGACCAAGCCATTGGAGCAAAACCTTTGGTAATACATTGATCGAGAGTACCATTAAGAAAGAAATCTCGTTTTAAAAGTGAAATTTCGACTTGATTGGTAACCAACTCGGTGAATGAATTTAACATTTCAAATTGTGAAGGAGTAAAATTAGAAACACCGAAAAATTTTACTTTTCCTGTTTGCTTTAACTGCAAAAAAGCTTCTGCTATTTCGTGTGGATTCATCAACGGACTTGGTCTATGAATAAGCAATAAATCAATGTAATCTGTATTCAAATTGCGCAGTGAATTTTCAACAGAATTTAAAATATGTTGCTTGCTTGTATCGTAAGACGGCACAAAATGTTCCGGTTTTTTATGCGACATCATTCTAATGCCACATTTTGTAACTATTTCCATTTTTTGCCTAAGGAAAGGCTTGTGTTTCAGCACTTCGCCAAATTCGGCTTCGTTGGAATAGTTGCCATAAATGTCGGCATGATCGAAGGTTGTAATACCGTAATCTATCGCCTTTTCAACTAATTCTTCACGTTGCTGGTAATTTAATTCGGCATTTCCTGCACCTAATTTCCAAAATCCAGATACTATTCGTGAAAATTCTGGACCATTATTTGATAATTTTATTCTTTTTTCCATTTTAATTATTTTTTTCAAATATAGAAATAGTTTTTAATTTGAAAAAAAATATTGTTCCATTCTAATTATTTATTTCAAAAATACTGAAATTTCTAATTTAAACTAATTTTTCAAAAATAGTTATTTTTAGATTTTCTTACAAAAAATAGCTAATGTAAAGCTTATTAAGAAAATACCTGTTTTTTTATTTTAGAATAGAATAAATTTTAAGCATAAAGCAAGCCTTTGAAAAAAAGTAATATTTTTTATTCAAATACTTTGATTTTAATCTAAAAAAACTTATTTTTGATAATTGATTTGCTTCCACAAAAAACAAAATACTTAATATACAAAAGGAATGGCTGAAAAGGATAAAATTCAGGAACAAACTGAAAATCAATTAGAATCAGGAACTTACGAAATAATTCAAGCAAGATTAAAAAAGCAAGGTGACGATTTGCGTGCAAGGCTCGTTGTGCTTAACGATGCACGTAAAGATGTTTTTGGGTCGATAGAAACAAAATTAATTGCTAATGAACGAATTACAACCGAAAATACCTGCATTCCTTCCGATATGTTGGCTTTGGGCGATAAATTTCTTTTTGGCTACAATGTCAATAGAGGTTTGCGTAAAGATATGAATATCAGCGATGTATTTAGTATTTTTGAATACAAAGAGCATCATTTCAAGCAAATAGAAAGCAACTTGCTGGCTGATAAGATGTTTATTGAGGATTTTGCAAATCTTTACAATTATTACAAAAGTACTTATTTTGTTAAATTTGCTGTAATTGGCGTGCACCTTTTCATGGTTTTTAGAATCGGAAAAGGGTTGAACGACATAAAAACGTTCAAATGGCTAATTTTGGAAGAGAATGAAAATCAGACTATTAAATATTTAAACAACCGAAGCGACCACGAGTATATTTTTCCAGACCAGCATGAATTTATTTGGAAACGACCTACGCGCGAAGACCATCGTGCTGGCAAACACCCTCATATTTCGATAGAAGACAAGGTTTTTGTTGAAACAACCGAAGGAGATTTGACCATAAAAGTGGATAATAATACCGATTCAGGAAAGGGAATTTACTCGGAAGATGTTGATAATAAAGACCAAACACTCGACGATGCCGAGTTTTATTACTCCATAATTGGTAATTTGATAGTGCTTAAAATAAGACCTTATCAAGAGCAAAAATTTCGCTATTTTGTTTATAATCAGAAAATTCAGCAGGCAAAACGCATTGATGCTTTGGAGGATTCGTGTGTGCTTTTGCCCGATGACCATGGAATTATTTTTGCTAACGGCTATTATTTGCAAAATGGCGAATCGAAGTTTTTCGATTTGGATAATTCAAAGATGATGTTTGAAAAGCGCGTTTCGTCGCCAAACGGTGAGGATTTTATGTATGCTTTTTATAACCCAACCTCACAATCGTATATGTTGCTGCTTTACAACCTGATAGAGCAGAAAGTGGCAACTCCAATTGCTTGCAATGGTTTTACTATTTTTGAAAATGGCGAAATGTGCTATTTTAGAACCAACAGCGAAGCGCAGAAACATCACGCCATACAAATTTGGCAAACTCCTTATGTTGCAATAGATTACGATATGCAAGAGGCAAAAGAAAGTTTCCTTTTCAAAGTCGGCAACAAGGACATAGTGCGTGCGATGGCTGAATGTACCGAGTTAATTAATTTAATAAATAAAGAAGATAGTTATTCTGGGCTTTATCTCGATTTGGTTAAAAAATCGACAGATATTTTAGATACGTATTATTGGCTTTCAAATAGCGAAGCTGCCGAGCTGAATATTCCTATTGGCGAAATAAATAAAGCGGCATCTTCGGCAATAGATGAGTTTGAAAAAGTTATTAGAATTAAGAAAAATACAAGCGAACAAGTACAAAAAATTATTACTTTAGCTGATGAACTAGTAAAAGCTATCAAAAGGCGTGTACTCGAAAAAATTGATGAGTTTGTTTTTTATTTGGCTGAACTACGCAAGATTAGGGGTGAATTAATTTCGTTAAAAGATTTGCGCTATGTAAATTTGAAAGAAGTTGAATTTCACGAAAAGCAAATTTCGGAGCAGAATACTATTTTATCGCAAGCTACGGTTGAATTTTTACTCAAAAATGATGCTTTAAATCCTTATAAAGACAGAGTTGAAGCAATACGGAAAAATATAGATACCGTAGATAAAGTAATAGAGGCAAATAAGATAGAGCAAAATATAGAACAAGTTTCGCAAGAGCTTGAGATGCTGATTGATATTGTGAGCAATTTGAAAATAGAAGATGCTACTCAAACAACTCGCATAATCGACAATATATCAACAATTTACTCTAGCTTTAACCAAATAAGAGCTAACTTGCGCCGCAAACGCCAAGAATTACAAACTACCGAAGGAAAAGCAGAGTTTAATGCTCAAATAAAGCTTATTAGCCAAGGAGTTATAAATTATTTAGACCTTTGCGATGCCCCCGAAAAAACCGATGAATATTTGACCAAATTGATGGTTCAATTGGAAGAATTGGAAGGCAAATTTTCGGAATTTAATGAATTTGTTGAATTAATTGCTAGCAAACGCGAGGAGATTTATGATGCTTTTGAATCACGCAAAATTAGCCTTATCGAAGCTCGAAATAGAAAAGCAGATTCGCTTTATCAGTCGGCAGACCGCATTTTAAAAGCCATAAGCAACCGAGTTTCGCGATTCAAAACGGTAGCTGAAATTAATGGTTACTACGCATCGGATTTGATGATTGAAAAGCTTAGGGAGCTTGTAAATCAATTAATTGCAATATCGGACAGCGTAAAAGCCGATGAAATTCAAAGCCGCCTGAAAACCATCAAAGAGGATACAATTAGGCAATTAAAAGACAAAAATGAGCTTTTTGTTTTGGGCGAAAATATTATTCAGTTTGGAAAGCATAATTTTTCGGTAAATACTCAAAAACTGGGCTTAACCACTGTTTTTAGAGACAATTCGATGTATTATCATCTAACAGGAACTGGGCTTTTTGAAAAGATTGAAAACGAAGAGTTTAACAATACCCAGCAAGTTTGGTCGCAGGCAATTATTTCGGAAAATCAAACAATTTACAGAGCGGAATATCTAGCGTATTTGGTTTATAACGAAACTGTTAAAAGTAAGCAAATCAAAGAATTATGTCTTTGGACTCATGAAAATTTGCAAGATCATATTCATAAATTTATGGCTGTTCGTTACAACGAAGGCTATATAAAAGGGATTCACGATTTTGATGCTGCGTTGATTTTGCAACAACTATTGAATATCAGGAGTAAAGCAGATTTACTTTATTTTTCGCCTTCGGTGCGAGCTTTGGCTGAATATTTTTGGCAAAAAAGCTTCAAAAATGGCGAAAAAACAATGCTTAGCCACCAAATGAAAGCACTTGGCATTGTTATGGAAGCTTTTCCCGATTCAAAAGAGTACGAACCGCTTGTGCTTGAATTAGCGCAAAAGATGCAAAATTTTACCAAAATAAATAATTTTCAAGAAGAAATAAACACCCAAAAAGCGGCTGAATATTTGTTTTACGAAATTAGTAGAAGTGGTAGCTTTGTGGTTGATTCAATGGCAGTTCGACTGATGGAGAATTTCCAGAGCTACTTGAAAGAAAATCAATTGAATCAAAAATTTTTGCAAAGCTTGAGAACACTTTCCGAAAATGATTTTGCTCGATATATGCTCATAAAGAGCTGGATAACAGCTTATTTTAATCAAATTCAAAATCCAAATACAGAATACATCAATGAAATAGCAAATCTATTGTTTTTTGACAATTTAAGTTCCAAGACAAGAATAGAAGTGGCTTTGGAAGTGGAAATTTTAGGATTTCAAGGCACGCACCATGCAATTGCAGAGCAGAAGTATAAGCTGAAATTCAATGAGTTCATCGAAAAATTGCAAACTTATGAGCAAACAATAGTTCCTGTATTTGAAAAATACACAGAGCTGAAAAAACAATTGATTGCAAATTACGAAAAAGAATTGCGCTTAAATGAATTTACGCCTCGTGTATTAAGTTCGTTTGTGCGTAACCAATTGATTGATAAGCTTTATTTGCCTTTGATAGGAACAAATCTAGCCAAACAAATTGGTACTGCTGGCGAGAACAAGCGCACCGATTTAATGGGTTTGTTGTTGCTCATTTCGCCTCCAGGTTATGGAAAAACCACGATTATGGAATATATTGCTAACCGCTTGGGAATCATATTTATGAAGATTAATGGACCTGCAATTGGGCATCAAGTAACTTCTGTTGATCCCAAAGAGGCACCCAATGCAACGGCAGCCGAAGAGCTTCAGAAATTAAATTTGGCGTTTGAAATGGGCGACAATGTTATGATTTATTTAGATGATATTCAACATTGTAACCCAGAATTTTTGCAGAAATTTATTTCTTTTTCCGATGCACAACGCAAAATAGAAGGAGTTTACAAAGGGCGAACAAAAACTTACGATTTCAGAGGTAAAAAAGTGTGCCTTGTAATGGCGGGAAATCCTTACACCGAAAGTGGCGACAAGTTCAAAATACCGGATATGTTAGCAAACCGTGCCGACATTTACAACCTTGGCGATATTATTGGCGATACAGCTGATGTGTTCAATTTGAGCTATATAGAAAATAGTTTAACGGCAAATTCGATACTTGCAAAACTAGCCGGAAAAAGTCAAAAAGATGTTTACACATTGGTAAAAATAGCTGAAACAGGCAATAAAGATGGTCTTGACTTTGAAGCAAGCCATTCGCCAGAGGAGATTACGGAATACGTGGAAATATTGAAAAAAATGATTCGAGTTAGAGATATTATATCGCTTGTAAATCAAGAATATATCGCTTCGGCTGCACAGCAAGAACAATATAGAACCGAACCAGCTTTTAAATTGCAAGGTTCGTACCGAAATATGAACAAGCTTGCTGAGAAGTTAATGCCAATAATGAACGATAAAGAGCTGGAAACCTTAATATTGTCGCACTACGAAAGCGAATCGCAAACGCTAACCAGTAGCGCAGAAGCTAATTTGTTGAAATTTAAAGAAATTACCAATAAACTTTCGGAAGTAGAGAAAAAACGGTGGCACGAAATAAAAGAAATTTTTATGCGCGAACAAAAGATGAAAGGTTTTGGACAAAATGCTCAAATTGCTGGCGCAATTGAACAAATGTTGCGCATTGCCAATTCGCTTGAAGGCATCAAATCTTCGCTTTCGAGTGTGGTTATTTCTTAATATAAGTAGAAAACCAAAATTAATTGTATATTTTGTTTTGTCAAGTGCTTAAAAATAAACAAAGAACAACGTTTTTTCTCAAAATGAAATAGTATTGGTGTTTAATTTTTGTTTTGCAACTTCTAAAAAAAAAAGAAAAGATAAAAATGATAATTTCATTTTTATCTTTTCAAAACAATAAAAAGGAAAATTATCCTTTTAAGTTTGCTACTAAATATTCGCGGTTTAGGCGAGCGATGTGTGCAACTGAAATGCCTTTGGGACATTCCACTTCGCAAGCACCTGTGTTGGTGCAGCTTCCAAAGCCTAGTTCGTCCATTTTAGCAACCATATTTTTGGCACGGCGAGTTGCTTCAATCTTTCCTTGTGGCAAAAGTGCCAACTGCGAAACTTTGGCAGCCACAAAGAGCATAGCCGAAGAGTTTTTGCAAGTAGCAGCGCAGGCACCGCAACCAATGCACGAAGCAGCGTCCATTGCCTCATCGGCATCGGCTTTGGGGATTGGAATTGCGTTTCCATCGGGTACACCTCCAGTATTGACGGAAACGAAACCTCCGGCTTGAAGTATTTTTTCGTAAGCACCTCTATCCACCATTAAATCTTTAATCACAGGGAAACCGCCTGCACGCCAAGGCTCTATCACTACGGTTTGTCCGTCGTGGAACTTGCGCATGTGTAGTTGGCAAGTAGTAACTTCTTCGTCGGGTCCGTGAGCGCGTCCGTTGATGTAGAGGCTGCACATTCCGCAAATACCTTCGCGGCAATCGTGGTCGAAAGCCACAGGTTGTTTGCCTTCGGTGATGAGCTGTTCGTTGAGAACGTCCATCATTTCGAGGAAAGAGCTATCTACCGAAATGTCTTTGAGTGGGTAGGTTTCAAACTTTCCTTTGTCTTTTGGGCTAGCTTGTCGCCAAACTTTTACATTTATATTTATTGCTTTTGATGCCATAATGCTATATTTTTTTATTCATTTTCTAAATTAATATCGAATACTTCTTCTATTGCTCGCCTAAATTCGATTAAATCTTTTTTTGATTTCGGATGATTTAACCATTTTTTGAATGATAATTCTTTTTCTTGTTCACCAAAAAGCGTTCTTAGCAATTCAATTTTTGCTTTTCGCTCTTTTACAAGTTTATTATCATTCAAATTCAATAATTTAATTAAATTTCGGGCTTCAATATCATTTTCTTTCCAAAGATAAATAGCTTCTTCTTTGTCATAAATAACTCTTTCTTCCAAATCTTTTGCAATTGGATATAAAACTGGTTGAAAATCAGACCATTTATTGCTTTTAAAATTATTCCATTTGTGGCTCACTGCAAACCAATTGTAATAATTATCGTCATTGCTGTCTTTTAACTTTGGATTAAAATGCTCTACATCTGTTGAAAAACCTGCTGTAATGCGATATTCGGTATAAGCACAAAATCCATTTTGCTCTTGTTCTAAAATTGTTCTAATTTCAGAAGCCTTTGCCGGATAATTTAATTTACCTTCGACTATTTTGGAATTTTCATTCTTAATAATTCTTTTCATTGAGTATAAAATTATAAGATGTTCCAATTTCAAGATAATCATTTATTAGATTTACTTTTGTGTCTTCATTTTTTTCAAACTTTATTTTCTGACGTAAATCAATAAATTC
>JAIFNL010000305.1 GCA_020047755.1 Bacteroidota bacterium | reverse complement strand
GCATTATTTGCGACAAAACAAAAATAGATGAATTGGGCTGTTTGGGAGCACCAGATTTGATAGTCGAAATTCTTTCGCCAGGTAATTCGCGTAAGGAAATGCGAGTAAAATATGAGCTTTACGAAGAATCGGGCGTGAGAGAATATTGGGTTGCAGACCCCGAAAGGCAAACGGTTCACGTGTTTGGGCTCAACGAAAATGACATGTTTGAAAGCAAAAAAATATTTGTAAGCGATGATGTAATGCACTCGTTTATTTTCCCTGATTTATTAATTGACTTGAATGAAATTTTTCAGGAAAATGAATAATTCATTTTTCAACAAAAACTCCCTGAAATTAAAGTACAGGGAGTTTTTTTAAGAGTTTTATTAAATTTTAGAATTTACGATTGCTAAAATTTCGTTTTCCATTTTTTCAGCTTCTAGTTCAATTTCTCTTCCTTCATTTATAATGCTTTGTGCAAACATTTTATCTTCTAAGCCTGCAGCATTTATTTTTACATTCAAAAAAGCACCTTTTACTGCCGAACGTGCCGCCAATGCTCCTACTCCGGCGTCAGTAACTGAGTTTGGGTTTCCAATTTCAGCCATCGCTTTAATGGTTTTCATGCTTTCAAAAGCTAGTTGCATTACTTTGAAAGGAACTTCGGTTGCGTATTTTGTAGCCGATTGAATTGCCTGATTTCTAGCGAGTTTTTCCGCTTCTGTAGTTTTTGATAACCCGAAAGCGTCCATTATTTTGTTGAACGCATTTGTGTCTTCATCAACCAAGTTAATAAGCTGATTTTTAATATTTTCGCCTTTAACTGCCCAATCCGAAAACTCTTCCCAACGCTCGTCCCAGCCACGTTTGTGAGCCGAAAGATTAGCAACCATAGTTGCCAACGAAATGCCCAAACTGCCCATATAAGCCGAAATAGAACCGCCACCAGGTGCTGGCGACTCGGAAGCAGTTTCGTCGGCAAAAGCTTTTAATGTCATGTTAATCAAAGGCTTATTTGCTTTATTTTCGAGCAAATATTCAATAACTCTCTCCTCTGGAACAAATGGTTTTAGTTCGTCTAAACCTAGTGATTTTACCGCAATTTTTATTTTTTCTTTTTCCGAAATGCCCAACGAGCGTTCTTGGAGCCGCAAATAATGGTCGGCAGCTTCTAAAAGCGAGTTAAGTGGCACTAAACCAACAAGTTCAGAGCCAGTAACACGAATGCCACGTGTCTGTGCACTTTTTGCCACTTCGTCAAAAGCTTTGTGCACAGGTGTTACCGTAATATCTGTTAAGTTCATCGAAATTTGCGCTATTCCATATTCTTCTATGTACCAACCAATTGCCTTAGTTTTTTTCAAAGTTCCGGCAATTCTTTTTTGTACACCATTTTCGTCCAAAAGTGGTTTTCCGTAAGATTTTCCGCCTTCAAAAAGCAAACGTCCGGCTTCGCGCACATCAAAAGCGATGGCATTGGCACGGCGCGTAGAAGTTGTATTGAGATTTACGTTGTAAGCTACCAGAAAATTTCGTGCGCTAATGGCTGTGGCTCCAGCTTTTACGTTCAATTTTGCTTGCCCAAAATCAGGAATTTCGCCACCTTCGAAGCGAGCTTTCAAGCCTTCGTATTCTCCTTTTCTGCAATTTGCTAAATTTCGTCTTTCTTCGCTAAAACATGCAAATTCGTAGCAAAAAACAGGAATTTGAAGTTCTTCCCCCACTCTTTTGGCTAAAGTTCTAGCATACAGGGCAGTTTCTTCCATCGAAATTCCCGAAATAGGCACCAACGGGCATACATCGGTTGCGCCCATGCGTGGGTGCTCGCCTGTGTGCTTGCTCATGTCGATAATTTCAGAAGCTTTTTTGATGGCTCTAAAGGCAGCTTCTACAACTACATCTGGCGTTCCCACGAAAGTAACAACCGTTCTGTTGGTTGCTTTTCCTGGGTCCACATCGAGCAAACGAACGCCTTCAACTGCTTCTATTTCGTTGGTTATCTGTTTAATAATGTTCATGTCCCTGCCTTCGCTAAAGTTCGGAACACATTCTATAATTTGTTTCATTTTCTTTTAAAAATATTAAATTTAAAAATTGTTTTTGGTTTATTTTATTTTAAGTATAGTCAAGAATATGATGCTGAACCTTCATAAAAAGGCGAGCAAAATAAAGTGGTTTTTACAAAAACCACTTTTCGAGCTTTTTTGGTTTTTACAAAAACCATTTTTGATTTAATTTCGGATTTAAGAAAAATTATTTTTCTAAAATTCTATTTATCAATTATTTATAAAAAAATAAAACATTAAACGTTGTTTATAATTTTTCCATTCAAAATAACTGTTTCTATCAAATTGCTCCCGTAAGCATAAGGCATAAATTCGATAGTTGGTATTTCTTTGGTAATGAAAATATTAGCTCGTTTTCCGCGTGCAATGCTTCCAAGTTCATCGCTCAAATCCATGGCGTAAGCCGAATTTATGGTGGTTGCATTAATCACTTCTTCGGTTGTAAGTCTGTGATTTACACAGCCAAAGCTCATCATCAATTTCATATTTCCCGAAGGCGACGAACCCGGATTAAAATCGGACGCAATTGCAACCGGCAAACCTGCGTCAATCATTTGGCGTGCAGGTGCATACACCATGTTTAAGAAAAAAGCAGCTCCTGGCAAAATTGTTGGCATGGTTTCGGAGTTTTTCAAAGCTTCAATTTCTTCATTTCCAACATATTCTAAATGATCAACCGAAAGCGCATTGTATTTCACGCCCACTTGCACTCCGCCAGAATAGTCAAGCTCGTTGGCATGAATTTTGGCTCGCAAACCATATTTCATGCCTGCATTCAAAATGCGCTCGGTATCTTCGACCGTAAAAAAGCCTTTATCGCAGAAAACATCAATAAAATCGGCAAGCTCCTCGCTTGCTATTAGTGGAATCATTTCGTTGATAATCAAATCGACATATTCGCTTTGATTGCCTTTGTACTCGGCAGGAATAGCGTGTGCGCCCAAAAAAGTAGCTTTTATTTGCAAAGGTGTAGTTTCTTTGAGGCGTTTGATTACACGCAGCATTTTAATTTCAGCTTCGGTGGTAAGTCCGTAGCCGCTTTTAATTTCCACAGCTCCAGTGCCTTGGCTTATTATTTCGTTTATTCGGGCTAATGCTTGTGTGTAAAGTTCGTCTTCGCTTGCCTCTTGCAATTTTTTTGCTGAATTTAAAATTCCGCCACCTTTTTTTGCAATTTCTTCATACGAAAGACCTTTTATTTTGTCGATGTATTCAATTTCGCGGCTTCCGGCATAAACTAAGTGTGTATGTGAATCGGCAAATGAAGGAAAAACCATTTTTCCTTGGGCGTTAATGTGCTTAATTTCAGCACCTACAAGTGTATCAATTTTGCAAGCCGACAAAGCCCAAGTTTCGGGTTTTAAATACTCTTCCATAGTTCCAAAGTTGTCGATTAAGCCATCGTTGATAAGCAAAAAGGCATTTTCGATACAATTTAGCTTTGCCATATCGGCTCCGGCAACCCATTTTTGAGGGATTTCTTCTACTTGAACTAATTTTTTTATGTTTGTAATTAGAATTTTCATTTTATATTTATTTAAAAAAACAAGCATTTTTTTAATGAAAAGCTTTTATATTTTTGTATTTTTTAATAATTTTTCTAATTTTTGAATATTTTTATTTAATTCTTTTGCGCTAGTAAATAAATTGTCGGAAATAGCTGCTGTGGCTTGCGAACTTTTGTTTATTTCGAGCATTCCTGTATTTATTTCGCTAAAGCCTATCAATTGCTGCTTTGCCGATTCTGCCAAAATGCTGATAAATTCTATGGTTTCGCTTAAGAAAAAAGTTGTATCATTTAATTCATTTTCAGCTTCTTGTGTTGCATTTTGACTTTCTTTGACCAATTTAATAATGTCGGTGGCAGAAGTTCCGCTTAAAAGAGATAAGTTTCGGATTTCGGTAGCTACTACCGAAAAACCTTTGCCAAATTCTCCTGCTCGTGCGGCTTCAATAGCTGCATTGATAGCCAGTAAATCGGTTCGTGAAGCAATTTCATTAATCACCAACATTTTTTCAACGATTACATTGATAATTGTTGAAATATTGTGCATTACTTTATTGGCTTTATTTACGGCTTTTTCGGCAATAATCGATTTGTCTAAGGTGTTTTTTGCATGAGTTGAACTTTCGATACTCGTATGAGAAATTTCTTCACTCGCCGTGCTAATTTCCTCTGCACTTACTGCTTGTTGATTGGCTTTTTGGTCTAAATCTCTCGAAAAGGCTTCAATATTATTGGCTAAATTAGTCAAACTTAGCGAAATAACCTTAATATGATGCAAAAGAGCTAATAATTTTTTAGTTGTAGCTTTGTTCTCATTTACTTTTTCAGTTGTTTGATTAATCGCTATTTCCATATTTTTTCTAAAAAAATAACTCATCAAAAAAACAATGATTACCATAAAAGAATAAACAGTGATTGAAAGTTTAGATAGTTTTTGTAGTTCGGGAGCAAAGGTGTGAAAAAATACAGAATGTGCTACTATTGCGGTTACAAGAACAATTATACTATTGATTATCAATACTATTTCAGATGCAAATAGTGCAGAAAGCAGTATAAAAGCCAGCATAATATAAAATTCGTCGGCATAATAATTGAACGAAATAGCATTGGCAAAATTTCCAAAAATAGAAACTACTTCTAACAAAATTAGCGAAATAGAAAGAAAATTTCCGGCAGTATTTATTTTGCCACGTTGTATAAAAAATAAGTTTATTGCCATAATTGAAAAAACAACAATTGAAACAAGCGCTGATTTTAATCCCGAATTTATGACAAAGAAACTTATAAAAATAGTTAGTAAAGTTAAGACGATTAAGTGCAAGCTTGCTAATGTTCTAGCTCTCCGCATAAAAATAATCGAATCATCTTTGCAGTTTTTTAGAAAGAAATTTAATAATTTACTCATAGTAAAAAGCTTAATAATTTGAAAAATATATATATTTAAAGGTATTTAAAAACTAAATAAAGCTATCGTCTTCGCTAAATGGTTCAATTTCGGGCAAATTATCATAACTAAATCGGTGTAATTTATGCCCCATTCTGTCGCGTTTTGTTTTCATATAAAACTGATTAAATTCATTGGGTTCTACTTCGATAGGTATGATTTCGGTTATTTCGAGACCGTAACTTTCCAAACCAACTCTTTTTATTGGATTGTTTGTCAAAAGTTTCATTTTACAAATATTTAACTGTCTCAAAATCTGAGCACCAATTCCATAGTCGCGTTCGTCGTCTTCAAAGCCAAGTTCTAAGTTTGCTTCCACTGTATCTCTGCCTTGTTCTTGTAACTTGTAGGCTTTCATTTTGTTAAAAAGCCCTATTCCTCTACCCTCTTGGTTCATATATACAATTACTCCTTTTCCGGCTTTTTGTATCATTTTCATCGAAGCATCGAGCTGTTCGCCGCAGTCGCAGCGTAGTGAGTGAAAAATATCGCCAGTAATGCACGAAGAGTGAACACGTACCAAAATAGGCTCGTCTTTTTCCCAGCTTCCTTTTATAAGTGCCGAATGTTCTAAGTCATCGTGTTTTTGTCGGAATGCAATGAGGCTAAATTCTCCAAACTTAGTAGGAAGTTTTACTTTTTCTCCTTTTTCAACGGTGCTTTCTCTAGCTATTCGGTAGGCAATTAAATCGGCAATGGAAATAATTTTCATGTCGAATTTTTTTGCAATAACAAGTAATTCTGGCAAACGAGCCATTGTTCCGTCTTCGTTCATAATTTCTACCAAAGCACCTCCGGCTTTCAATCCAGCTAAACGGGTCAAGTCGGTAGTGGCTTCGGTGTGTCCGGCTCGGCGCAAAACGCCTTTGTTCTTTGCTTTTAGCGGAAAAATATGCCCAGGTCGCCCTAAGTCGGAAGGCTTAGTGTTTTCATTTACAAGTGCTTTTATGGTGTAAGCACGGTCGCTAGCCGAAATTCCGGTGCTTGTGTTGGGGTTTATCAAATCCACAGAAACGGTAAAAGGCGTTTGGTGCAAGGTGGTGTTTCTGCCAACCATAAGCTCCAAATCCAATTCCATGCAACGAGTTTCGGGAATTGCTGCGCAAATTAAACCCCTGCCATGCGTTGCCATAAAATTAACTTTTTCAGCGGTTATCAACTCAGCAGAAGTGATGAAATCGCCCTCATTTTCACGGTCTTCGTCATCTACAACTATAATTATTTTTCCGGCTCTTATCTCGTTTATCGCTTCTTCTATGGTATTTAATTTGCTCTCTTTTTTTGTCATTTTGTGTTTTTCTTGAAATTTAAAGTCTGTTTCTATTTGATTTTTGAATCAAACGGAATGCTGTTATGTGTTGTTCTTAAAAAAAAAACTTATTTTTTTATGGGTACAAAAATAATAAACTGTTTATATTTTAAACTAAAATTTGGAAAAAAGATATTCGTTTTTATAACATATAAAATTTCAAGAAACTAAGTGCTCTTTATTTTTGTTTTTAACATTAGTTTGTTAAAATTAAATCACAAAATCTACTTTAAGCCAATTTTTATTGAAAAAAAGTTGTGCTTTTTGAATAAAAGAAATTACATTTACAAAATTTTAAAAAAAACAAAAATAGTCAATTTTTAACAAACTATGAATACAAAAATTAAAATTATTTTGTGTTTTGTTCCATTTCTTGTGTTTGGTTGTAACAACAAAAAAAATACAACCGCAGAAGACTTAGAGCAAATTGGAGTAAAATTTTACATGAGCAAGCCCGATAAAACCGTATTGTTTGGAAAGCAAACCGAAGGCGTTTTGCAATGGCAACAAAACGATTTTGCAACCATTGAAATCGATTCCACAACAAAATTTCAAGCAATGGACGGTTTTGGCTTTACGCTAACAGGCGGAAGTGCTATGCACCTTGCCAACATGCAGGCTGAAAAACGAAGTGCTTTGCTGAAAGAACTTTTCGATTTTTCGGGCGAAAATATTGGCATAAGTTATTTAAGATTAAGCCTTGGCGCATCGGATTTAGATGCAAATGTTTTTTCGTATTGCGATGAAAAAGACCCAAGTTTGTCTAAATTTTCAATTGCAAAAGACAAAGAATTTTTGATTCCTATTTTGAAAGAAATTTTAGCTATAAATCCAGATATCAAGCTTTTAGCTTCTCCTTGGTCACCACCGGTTTGGATGAAAACAAATGGCTCATCAATTGGTGGTAGCTTAAAACCAGAGTTTTATGCAACTTATGCTAATTATTTTGTAAAATATATTCGTGCCATGGAAGCAGAAGGTATTGTTATTGATGCAATTACAGTTCAAAACGAGCCTTTGCACCCTGGCAACAACCCAAGTTTGTTAATGCCAGCAAATGAACAAGCTGCTTTTGTGAAGAAAAATTTGGGACCGCTTTTTGAATTGGAAAAAATTAAAACAAAAATCATCATTTATGACCACAACGCCGACAAACCAGAATACCCGATTACTATTTTGGACGATGCCGAGGCTAAAAAATACATTGACGGTTCGGCGTTTCATCTTTATGGCGGAGAAATAAATGCTTTGAGCTTGGTACACAAGGCTCACCCCGACAAAAACTTGTATTTTACAGAGCAATGGATTGGCGCGCCAGGCGATTTTGCAAATGACTTGAAGTGGCACATAAACCAATTGGTAATTGGTGCGAGCCGTAACTGGTGTAAAACAGTGCTAGAATGGAATTTAGCTGCAAACAAGGAACTCCAACCACACACCGATGGCGGCTGCACAGAGTGTTTAGGTGCGCTAACGATTGATGGCGATGCTGTTGTACGAAATCCGGCATATTATATAATAGCGCATGCTTCCAAATTCGTTAGACCTCAATCGGTTAGAATAGAATCGAGTTTGCCCGACGACTTGCAAAATGTAGCTTTTAAAACGCCCGAAGGAAAAATAGTTTTGATTGTAATTAATAATTCAAAGGGCGATAAAAGCTTCAATATCAAGCAAGGCGAGAAAATTTTCACATCAACTTTAGTTTCTGGTGCAGTTGGTACTTATGTTTTTTGATATGCAGGTATTGCTCAGTTTGAAAATTTGGCAATTAAATTTTGAAATACAAGCAATAACAAAAAAATAATTGTATTGCTTATTTTTAGCAAATAGAAACAAAAATAAAATACCGAAAAACTCAAAATAAAACGTTTTTCGGTATTTATTTTTAGTTTAAAAAAGGAATTTCCATAAAGAAAAACATTACACCTACTACCGTAATTACTGCTCCTATAATTTCTTTTATGGTAACTTTTTCTTTGAAAATTAAAACAGCCGGAGGAATAATCAAAACCGGAACTATTGCCATAATGGTTGAGGCAATGCCCGAAGTGGTATATTTTACAGCCAGAAGTGAAAAATAAACACCCAAAAAAGGTCCGAAAATAGCACCCAGCGAAAGTGGTTTCATTGTTTTTTTGCTCGAAAAAGCTTGGTAAACATTTTTCCAATTTTTGCCCAATGAAACGATGATTCCGAACGAAACTGCGCCCACGATTACGCGTATGTGCGTGGCAGCAATGGCATCGTAATTTCCATTGTCCATTCCGTATTTGCTCAAAACAATGCCAACTGCTTGCCCCAATGCGCCGCCAAGTGCGTAAAGTATGCCTTTGATGGAATAATTGAACGAAAATTTCTTTTTCTGGCTTTCTTCGCTTACTCCCCTATTTAAAATTACCAATGCAATTCCAAACAAGGTAAATAACATTCCCACAACGTTTTGCAAAGTCATTTGCTCGCCCATGAGCATCCAGCCAATCAAAAAAGCCATTGGCGGCGCAAGTGCCATGATGAGCATCGAAATTCGAGCTTCGACGTATTCATACGATTTGAAGAGAGTGTAATCGCCAAATACAAAGCCAATTAAGCCCGAAAGCCCAAGCCAAATCCATTGATGCGAGCCTGCGTCGGAAGGCAAAAAAGTTCCTCGCAGCAAATAGGATAAGCCGCTAAGCAAGAAAAATGCTAAAAAAAGTCGAATAAAATTGACTGTAAGCGACCCTACATTGTTCACGGCTTTGTGAAAAGCAAGTGCAGTAAAAGTCCAAAAAAACGCCGTAATAAGTGCGGCAAATTCACCTAAGTGTGCTTGTATCATCTAGTTAGTTGTTAGTTAGTTGAAATAAAATAGCTTGCAAAAGTATAAAAATAAGTAAGAATTTTAATATTTTGGTTTTTAAAATAGAAATTTTAACAAACCGATAGCGTAACTTGTTAATATAGTAGTGTAAAAAAATGGTGTCTTTTTGAAAAAGTTAGCTAAAATTGTAAATTTTTCAATTTTTCGTGATAAAATATCAATAGAACAATTTAACAATGTAACAATTTGTTATTAGAATTTGGGGAAAATTGCGTAATTTTACTTTTCTTAGAATTTCGGTCAATATCAAGTTACGCTATCAATATATTGAAATCTAAAAAAGTAAGATTATTAAATTTTTCTAAATTATGATATTATTTCGTCAAAGTTGAGCCAGCATTAAATCCGCTAAA
>JAIFNL010000031.1 GCA_020047755.1 Bacteroidota bacterium | reverse complement strand
CTTTAAAAATATATTTATTGGTTTGTCTATTTCGGTAACTATTGGTATTATTTCAGGGCTTTTGCCTGCATTTACAGCTTCTCGCTTAGACCCAGTAAAAGCTATTTCGCAAGTTTAACTTGTCTTTTTTTTTTGTAAATTGATGCGATGACTTGGATTAGTTTGTCTTTTTTTTTGTAAATTGATACGATGGCTTGGAGTCATCGTATCAATGTTATACGTGCGTGCATCAATTTTATAGAGCAATTTAACAATTTGTCTGCTTCTTGTTTTTAGAGGTGGACTAAAGTTATTTTGTTTTAAATCATACAACTGCAAATACAATGAAAAAAATATTCATACTTTGCTTGTTTACCATCGCATCCCGATTGACATGGTAAGCATTGTTTGCAAATCGTGCGATGTTTTTGAGGTAACCAATTTGCTGGGACAAGCCGATATTTCATTGTTCAAAGGATCTACACAAATAGAAATTAGCAGATTAGGTTACCGACCTCAAACAACCAGCTTTGCACAACTCGAACAGTTGGGTTTTGAAATTTACATGGTAGCTTCTACCATACAATTTGACGAAGTAGTCGTTTCGGCTACTCGTTGGAGCCAAACTTCTAAAAATATTCCCTCCAAAATATCAATGATTTCAACCCAACAAGTTGCTTTGTACAATCCACAAACAGCAGCCGATTTGTTGAGTGCTTCGGGCGAAGTGTTTGTGCAAAAAAGCCAACAAGGTGGCGGAAGTCCTATGATTAGAGGCTTTGCAACCAATAGACTTTTGTATGCTGTCGATGGCGTGCGCATGAATTCGGCTATTTTTAGAGCAGGAAATATTCAAAACGTCATTTCTCTCGACCCATTTGCAATGGAAAATACCGAAATATTTTTCGGTCCAGGTTCTATTATTTACGGAAGCGATGCCATTGGAGGTGTTATGAGCTTTCAAACACTCACGCCACAATTATCGCTTAGTTCTAATCCCTTGATTACTGGCAAACTCGTAAGCCGATACTCTTCTGCCAACGAAGAGGGAACGCATCATTTCGATGTGAGTGTGGGTTGGAAAAAATGGGCATTGGTTACTAGTTTTACGCATTCCAAGTTTGGCAATTTGCGCATGGGCTCGCATGGCACCGACGAATATTTGAAACTTTTTTATGTTCAGCGAATCGACAATGTGGACAGGGTAATTGAAAATACCGACCCTTTGATTCAAAACCCAAGCGGATATATGCAAACCAATTTGATGCAAAAAATACATTTTAGCCCGAATAAAAAATGGTATTTTCAGTATGGACTTCATTATTCCGAAACGTCCCAATACTCGCGCTACGACAGGCTCATCGAAATGCAAACCAGCGGATTACCTAGCTCGGCTGTTTGGAATTATGGTCCTCAAATCTGGTTGATGAACAATTTTTCGGCAACGCACAAGGGATACAATTTGGCTTTCGACCAATTTACCCTTCGCCTTGCTCATCAATATTTTGAAGAAAGCCGCATCGACCGAAAATTCAACCACTACCGCTTGCGCACACAATTGGAACAAGTGCAAGCTTATTCCGTTAATTTCGATTTTGAAAAAAATGCCAACAAACATAAATTCGTTTACGGCGTGGAATATGTACTAAATGATGTCAATTCCATAGGCTCTGCCCTCGACATTAGAGACCAAAGCCCTATTGCAGTGCCGGCGCGGTATCCACTTTCGCAATGGAGTAGCTTTGCGGGATATGTTAATTATCAATACAATGTATCGGAGCTGCTTTTGCTGCAACTAGGCGCACGATATAGCGGATTCAATATTCAATCCGATTTTACCAAGCAACTCGATTTTTTTGCTTTCGATTTTACAACTACAAAAATACAAAATTCAGCTACAACGGGCAGTTTAGGGCTTGTGTACAAACCAACCGAAACAAGCAGAATAAGCGCAAACCTTAGTACCGGATTTAGAGCACCCAATGTAGATGATATTGGAAAAATTTTCGACTTTGCAGCAGGCGAAATAGTAGTGCCCAATGCCGACCTCAAAGCCGAATATGCTTACAATGGAGAATTGAGCCTTTCCAAAACAATTGGAGAATGGATAAAACTAGATATTACCGCATTTTACACCTATTTAGATGCCGCAATGGTGCGGCGAGCATTTCAAATAAACGGTTTGGATAGCATTGAGTACGACGACCAAATGAGTAAAGTTTATGCCATTCAAAATGCCGCTTTTGCTACGGTCTTTGGTTTTAATGCGGCTATTGAATTGAAATTGCCGTCGGGTTTTGGATTTTCGACGCGTTACAATTATCAATTGGGCAAGGAAGAAATGGACAACGGCGAGATGAGCCGTTCGCGGCACGCTGCACCGGCTTTTGGAGTTACTCGTTTTATGTATCAAAAAAAACAATTGCAGATGCAAGTCTATGCCAGTTACAGCGCCCAAGTGAGTTACGCCCATTTGAACCACGAAGAACGACAAAAACCTGCAATTTATGCCACCGATAGCAATGGAAATCCGTATTCACCAAGTTGGTACACGCTCAATTTCAAAGCAATGTATCAATTTCACGAAAACTTATCGGTTAGTGCGGGGTTAGAAAACATCACCGACCAGCGTTATCGCCCTTATAGTTCGGGTTTAGTAGCTTCGGGTCGAAATTTAATTCTTTCGCTGCGTGCCAATTTCTAAAAAAAAACATCAAACTGCGACTACATTGAGCGCATATAAAAATCGGCATTCCAAACCACAAAACCAAACCAAATCGGTGCATACGTGGCAAAAAAACAATCACGCAAGAGCTTGGACTTTAGCCCTTAGGCTTTGTTTTAAGCTATTTATTATTCATCTGGTTTATTATATCAAATACAACTGTTTTCTTGTCATCATCTAAATTTAATTCGATAATTTGCTTTATAAATTCATTTTTATCAGCTATTCCAATTTCATAGAGTTTCTCAAAAACAACGGCATCGTATTTAAGCGTTTTAAAACTATTAATTATCTTGTTTATAGTGCTTTTAATTTTACCACGTTTAAATTTTAGAATTTCAGTTTGTTTGTATGTATTATAGTTTCTTCCACTATTCTTACAATCTTTAATTTTCTTGTGATAAGAATCAAAATTATCTTTAAATGTTTGCGGTGTTCTACATAAATTTTCAATCAAATCTGATAATATTTTGAAAAAATGTATTTTGTCTTGTAATTCAACTATATTTTCAACTCGTATTTTGTCCGTTAACTCTTGCGAGAATTTTTTTATGTCGTTTTCAAAAGCATGTTTCCATTGACCATGAGCCAATTTGTTTCTAATTCTGAAAGCATCTAATAAATCTGTTGATATCAAATTGATTAATTCAGCATACATTGCTTTGGGAATAAAATCAAGTTTTACAGAAATTTTGTCTCTGATTAAACTTTCCCTTGTTTCTATCTCTTCTTGACTTTTTTCAAGTTTTATTATTTTCTTTGTGAGCTTACGTTTATCAAAATTATAACCTTTTGTTACGCAAATATCATAAATTGCCCAAAGCTTTTCAGTTAAAGTTTTGATTTTATTTATCTTTTCTTTTTCATCTTCGGTAAACAATTTAGGTATTTCAATATCCGTTTTTTGAGAATCTAAGAGATTTTCATAAATAGCAGTTCTATCAATATCAAATGCTTTACAAACTGCAATATCAACAACTTTTAACCATTTATGAGTCAGGTTTTCAAAGTTTAATATCTCTTTCCTTTCTGCATCAGTAAATGCTTCTGGTTCTGTTACAAATCCACGTTTTTTCGTTTCAAAGGTTTTTTGTGGCTCGTAAATTAGTTTTAACAGCCTCACTTCGCACCATGCAACTACAATAAACGACAATAGTTTTGTATAAGAATACACATTTTCATTGTCACGCAGTAAATTATTTTCGTCACTCTTGATGTAATAAGCTAAATTGCTTTGAACCAATTCTATTGTATGCTCAATGTTTCTTAAATTTTCGCAATGCCTATGATAAATTTCCATAATTTAGATTTCTTTGTAAATAAAAAAAGCCCTGATTGTGTATCAGAGCTTAATTTTCGATTTTTCGGCGGCTAAAATATACCGTTGTCTATTTTAGCTGTCGGGAATCGAACCCGCTTACCTTAAAGGCGTGTTACCATTACACTACAGCTCGGCACAAAGATACAAATACAAATCTAAAAAAACAAATTATTTCTACCGATTTTTTATGTTTTTTATGCCAGTGTTGATAAATAACTGAAAATTAGTTTAATCCGCGTGCCAATTTCTAAAAAAAAACGTCAAACTGCGACTACATTGAGCGCATATAAAAATCGCAAGCATCAGCTTTCCAATAACAATGAACAGATTACTTAAAAACGGTGCATGATTCACTGTTTTAAGCCGTAGCTAGTTCTAAATCTTTTTTCGATTTCCGATAAAGGAACGAATTAAATATATTACGCTTTGCAAAACGGAATTGTTTCTCGGCGTTGTGCATTTTAGTGAATAAGCGTTCGTTTACGCCAAAATATTCGTAAGTAGTACCGTCGGAAAAGCTAATTTCCAACAAAAGCCCTTTGTGCTTATATTCAACAATACGAGTTTCCGAAGTGGTTATTTGATACTCTTCCAAATTGGCTTGGCGAGTTTCAGGAGCAATACTTACAAGAAAGTGATAAGCATCTATTATCTTACGACTCATCATTTCAGCCTCTTCTGCTTTTTCGTCGTTTGCAAGAAACTTATCAGGATGCCAATCTTTCATCATATTGCGATAGTTCGATTTTAAATCGCGCAAAGTAGTTTCTGGCGTTACATTAAACAGTTTCTTGTATTCGTTTACTCTCTTCATAAGACTTACTTTCTGTAATTTATTCGTTATTATTTTTTTTTTGAACGTTTAATTTTTTTATTCCCAAACCACACAACCAGCAGTAGTGTCAGTTCTAATGATTAAAACAAACTTTTTGAGTGATTTTAATTTTGAAAAAACGCACAAAGATAAACAACCACAACCACAACGCCAAACCAAATCCGCAATTATCCGTTCAATCCATGTCTAATTACATTATTCGATAAAACAAATTCGTGCATTCGTGGCAAAAAAAACAATCAACTATCAATTATAAAAAAAAACGGCTATTCTTTTTTCTTCTTCCCCGAAACAAGCCTTTGGGTACTAGTTTCTAATTGTTTAATAAAATGCCTTTCCACTTGGCTCAATTCATTTTTATGTACTTCTTTAAGCCGTGCCGTTGCCCATTGCCTAAACTTCGTTCCCTGCAAACTCTTCACTCGGTAACCCACCGAAATAATTACATCAAGATTGTAATAATTCGTATCATACTCTTTACCATCGGCGGCAGTTGTTCGGAAATTCCGAACAACTGAATCTTCATCTAATTCAGCTTCTTCAAATATATGTTTAATATGCTCACTAATAGTAGCTTTTGATTTTTGAAATAATTCGCAAATCTGTGCTTGTGTTAGCCAAACCGTTTCGTCTTCCAAACGGGTTTCTATTTTAGTTTTACCGTCAGCCGTTTGGTAGATTAAAATATCCGAACTCTGTTTTTTTATATCCATGCTATTGGCTCTATTTTACAATTTTAACCGTTTTGTTTTTTTGCCTCTTTCAAATTTGTTACCACAAAGTTAATTAAAGTTTATTTATACCCAAAAATAACCAGCACAGTTCTTCAATTCAGTGTAAAAAAAACCACACAAAAACCTGCGCTTTAGCCTCTGAGCATTCATACAGGTAACTCCAAGTCATCGTATCAATTGCAAATTGAATTTCAATATTTTACCACAAAGAAACAAAGTTTTTTTCACAAAGAACACAACGAATTTAATACTTTGTGGTCTTTGTGGTCTTCTTTGTGTCTTTGTGGTAACTATTTTTTTTTCGATTATACCGCTTAATTAATCTAATTTACTGAATAGCAATTTATCTCAAGTCTAATTATCAACTATCAATTATAAAAAAAAACCTTATTTCCTTTTTTTCAACCTTAGTAGCCAAGCCAATCCCCACCAAAACCTTATTACTTTATCAAAAAAAAAACATTAAACATTAAACATTAACCGTTAATCATTAACCATTAAAAAAAACCTTAGTAACCAAGCCAATCCGCACCATATCAAAACCTTATTACCATATTTATACAAAAAACATTCAGCATCGATGCAAAAAAAACTATTCCGCATTGTTCAAGCGAACTGTGTAATACCGGACGGTAGTTATTAAAATGCACTGACAGTCAATTAATCACCAGTTGACTATACGATTAGCTGTTTTATCATTCGCGAATTCATCCTTTTTCTGTCATTAAATCTTAATCCATATCTTTTTAATAGATTACAATTCAGGGAATACTCACAAATCTAGGGATAAAAACCAAATATATCAATTTGTATAAATCGATTTTTATCCGTATTCTCTAAATTACAATCTATCTGTCAGGTATCAAATTGATGATTAATGACAGTTATGCATATATTTATCTTTTTTCATAAATTTTTCCAACATTACGCATTTATTAAAATCAATAACTTTTCTGCTTTCTTGATATCATCGTTTTGATTTGGATTGGATTTTGGTTCAATAGATGCAAGATACACAGTATTGCCAATTTCATTGAAGTAAACTCTAAGTGCAACAGGTTGGTAAACTCTTAATTCACAGACAGTACATTTTTTTGAAATGCTTACGTCTTTAATGATTTTAGTGTCCGGATAAAATCTTGTTGTAAGATTTCTATTTGCAGCTTTTTCAAATTCTTCTTTTATTGATTTTTGAGCATCAGAAGAAAGTGAATAATAACTTTTTTCGAAATTTTTAGTTATGACTGATTTTCCAATGAATGAAGCTAATTGTTCAAAATTCGTTTGATAGTATTTAATCCAATTTTCATAGGCAATAGAGTTTACAACCTTTTTATGTTCTTGTATTTGTTGACCTTTAAAATCAATACCAATAAATCCATTTACCTCGCTAGAACAAAATTCATTTGCTGTTATTTCATTATCTACAACTTTTTCGCAAGGACTTAGCTTTGCGAAAAAGTTGAAAATATTAAAAATATCAATGTCTTTTAGATTCGGGAAAATACTATTAGTAAAATGAGTAATTTCATAGCAAGATTCATTTCTATAAAAAATATGGTCTTGTCTTTTTTTTATTTGCATCAATTCTAAGACTCCGTATTTAAAACTATCAAAATCACTTGTGTTCAATGACTGGCTATTTAAAAAGAATTGACTCATTTTTTTTTCAAATTTAGTAGTTCAACATAGTCTATCTGAGTTTGATCAAAGAATCCCTTCGGCCATTCTGTTAATTCTCCTTTTTCAGTGATATGAATAGACTTAACATTAGGTTGTTGATTTAAACCAAGTACTTTATCTTCTTGCAATTCTTCTTCTGTTTTATCTTCTTTATAAAAGTAATTTATAGTTACTTTATTATTATTGATAGCTTTTTTGGCAACAGCTATTTGAATCCCATTGATAATATGGTCGCTATGAGTTTCAACAATTATTTTAACTCCTGCATTTGCAATCACTCCTAGAAAATAACCCATTTTAGATTGAGCCGAAGGATGTAGATGTGCTTCTGGATTTTCAATAATCAGTATTCTATCTTTTTCTGCTAACAGACAAGAAACAATAATTGGCAAAGAATAACTTATTCCAAAACCTGTATTCGTCGGGAAAATAGCCTTGCCTTTTGAATATGTGTTTTCAACCGTTATTCTTGCTGTATGTGTTTCACTGTTCTTAACAGGGGTGATTGTAACACCATCAATAATGTAGCTAAGCCAGGCATTTATGTGATGCTGAAATTTACTTCCTTTTAAGTATTTAGAGTCATTTAATACTCTGTTTTGATCAATTTTAAATTTACTTTCAATTTCTAGAGAATCTATATCTGCTATTATCTGTGCAGTAAATTCACCTTGAAAGCCAACATTAGGGTAATCATAAAATTTAATTCCTTGATTTATTCTTGGTCCAATTCTTTCAGCATTTAAATAATAGAATTGCGGAAACATTAATGGGTTTTTTGGATATCGAAAATCATTTTTTAACAATTCTTCTGGTGTAATCCAAACCTCATTTGAATTGTTCGTACTGTATTTTACTTTTAGGGATTCGTTTTCTTTGGTAAGTCCTAACTCTATTACTGTTTCTGTAAATTCTGATGGTAAAACATTTATGCTGCTCCCTAATCCCAGACAATAAATATCGTTTAATTCAACGTTTGATTTATTAATTGAATTATATTCAAAATTAGTGGATTTCCATTCGCTACAATGTTCAACTGTTCTGCGAAGCAGTAATAAAGATTGTATCGCTGTACTCTTCCCATTTCCATTGCCACCAGCAAATACCGTCAATTCATTGATTGGAATTTCAATTTCATAAAAGCATTTGAAGTTTTTTATACTGAGTATTATCATATTAATATTTTATATTGTTCTTAAATAAGTCATTTAAAACACTAAAAGTATAAAGTAAATTTGCCTTACCATTCGTACCATATGACAAGTAATAAAATAATTGTTGGTCTTCCTCTATTTTGTCGGCAATTAATTTCATCAAGGAGTATTCACTGTTTTTTCGAACAATTATATCACTATCGTAGTCAGCTAATAATATAGAACAACATACAAATAGAGCTTTGTTTATTAGTTGCTTATTTGAATCTATTTGAATGTCTTTGTTTCGTATTTTCCTGTATGCATATCTACTACCGATTAGGTATTCAGCATTTTTCATTGAATTTGAAAACTTTTGAATATATTTTGAAAAGTATTGCGACGTTTTTTTTATATTTTTATCAGTATATTCATCCAAAACTAAATCCATATAGCCATTGTATTCATCAATGTTCTTGTTCTTTTCATATAATTCATAAAAGAATAGAAATCGTAAGGCAATTTCTTGGTCTTCCATACGAGTGCTTTTTATACTTTTATCCGTTGCTGATTTGAACTCTGGCAATACTGATATTGTTTTTAAAGTTTCTCTTAACCCTTTCCCCATTAAACAATTTCTAATCTCTTGATTATTTAAGGGTCTTCCTCCTGTATTTATTCTTCTGAAAATATCATACTTTACTTTCGGTGGTGAAGAAGGATCTATAATATTTGCTGAAATAGAAGTTAGATCAAACCATTTTAAGTACTTAGTGTCAAGACCTTTTTTGTTTCCTTTTGTTTCATAATATCTTCCTTCGCAAGTGTCGTTCAAATATTGTAAATCTTTTAAGGGAAATTTATTATCCATAAATTCTTTAATAGTAGAAATACGTTGCAAACCATCTACTACTGAAAGATCGCCAGAGTTATCTTCTGAAAAATAAAACATTGGCAATGGAATCCTCAACAGAATAGATTCAATTAATCTTGATTTTTGAAAGCTATTCCATACTAAATTTCTTTGAAAATCGGGATTTAAATCTATGCTATGATTGTCAATCATTTTACTTAAAATAGATACTGCAATTTTATCAGACCTAACTTTTATCTTATCAGGATCATAAGGGTTTATGTCAAAAGTTTCGGATTCGTTAAAAGTGTCTGTACCTGATTTTTCAACTTCTATTATTTCATAAAGAACATTATCAAGTTTGTTTTCAATTGTCTCAACGTCGTCAATAATTCTATTATCTTTGTATGAAACGACAAGATTTTGACCTACCAATTCTAATTCCATCCAACTGGAATTGGCTGTATCAATTAACTGATAAATATTTCCAGCATCTTCTTTTTTGATAACAAACAAGCTGATTATTTCATCGTTTTCTATCTTGAATTCTACTATCATTTTCTTTTATTTTCAAATTTATATTTACTTTTTACATTCACCAACTTAAGAATAAGATATTATAAATCTGCTTAAGTTTATATTTCATCCTTTAGTTTAAAT
>JAIFNL010000108.1 GCA_020047755.1 Bacteroidota bacterium | reverse complement strand
ATAAATACACGAGGGTTATTTCCACTTCCGAAAATCAAATATATAATTACACAAGGGTTATTTTCACTTCTAAAAATGGAATATATAATTATTTCATGCTTGTTCAAAGTGCAAAATGCCCATGTATAACGATGCACGATTTTGTTCAAATTTGAAAAAATGAAAACACCTAAATTATTTTTGCTTTATAAAAATATTAGTTGCGATAAATAAATTAATATTTTAATATAACTTTAAAAGAAAATGAAAAATTTCTAATTTGAATCTGTTTTTTTAGTAAACATTGCCAAAGTTCATAGTCAATTATTCTATTCTTATTTTGTAAAAAACAACTTTATGAAGGTAAGTAAACAATTTGAATTTGTTTATATTAAAATCTTTCTTTTTTTCCTTTTTTCTTTGTGTTCTTAGTGTTCTTCTTAGTGTACTTTGTGGTTAATTGGAATAATTACCAACCACGAAGAACACAAAGTTAAATCACAAAGAACACTAAGAAAGGTATAAACTCAAAATAACTAGCACCTTCCTTTATATTGGTGTAAAGAAATCAATAGAAGATTTGGGCTTTAGCTCTTATTCTAAACGTTACTTTTTTTACGCAATTAACAATTTAACAATTTAACAATTTAACAATAAATTATCATTTCAATTTTAGAAAAAGAACTTTCTCTCAAATTTTAGGATAAATTTAGTATTTGTAAACATTATTTTTACATTCATTTTTTTTGATGTAGTGTTAAAATTTGAGTATGATGTACTAATGATGTACCTATTTATTGAAAAATAGGCTTTTGATGTACTAATGATGTAGTAGTTATTTTTACATGATGTAGTAGTGGTGTACCTAAAAATTAGTCTTAAAATTTGTTAAGAACTACTTTTGTACTCAAAATATATTTCTCAAAAAAAGGAAAAATGATTTTTATTGGGGCATATTTTAGCATTTTTTAAAATTATGGTTTAGGGTTTCATTTTAAAAACGGAAATTGTAACAATGAAAAATAAAATCATCTTCTTGTTGCTACTTGTCTTAATAATAGGAATACTAATAGGAATTATGATTTCTGCTTAGTTCGATTTGTTTTTCATTAAACTTTTTATTATTCAAATTTTTATTTAAGTATAATTTAACTTTTAAATCCTTAAAAATCAGCCTATTTTTGGCAGATATGTTTTATTACTAATTGTATAACAATAACTACAATCTTATGAAAAAACAATTTTTAATTTTTTTACTGGTCTTTCTAGGAGCATTTTCGTATGTTCAGGCTCAGACCGTTACCGGTACTGTAACTGGTGCGGAAGATGGAATTCCAATTCCCGGAGCTACTGTAAGCGTAGAGGGTTTTGCTTCTAGTGGAAGTTTAACTGACGATGCCGGAAATTTTTCGGTTGAATTACCCCAAGGAGCTACTACTTTGGTGTTTTCGTTTATTGGTATGGAAACTCAGCGTGTTGCTATTAATGGTCAAACGGTTATCAATGTTCAATTGAAGAGCGAAAGCACTGATATTGAAGAGGTAATAGTAGTTGGTTACGGTACTCAAAAAAAGAGTTTGGTTACTGGTTCTATTGCTAAAGTTGATGGCGAAGAGATTACTAAAGGAGTAAACTTGCGTGTAAACGAGGCTTTGCAAGGTAAAACTGCGGGTGTTGTGGTTACAAGCAACTCTGGACAACCTGGTTCGTTTGTTTCTATCCGCATTCGTGGTGTGGGAACTAACGGTAGCGCAGAACCTTTATATATAGTAGATGGTTTACCTATGAATGGAAACGGAATTGATTTTATCAACCCTTCCGATGTGGCATCTATCGAAGTTCTTAAAGATGCGGCTGCTGCTTCTATTTATGGTGCTCGTGGTGCAAACGGTGTAGTACTTATTACTACTAAAAAAGGTTCTAAAACCGAAAAATTTCAAATAACTTATGATGGCTATTATGGTTTACAAAACCCTTGGCGCAAGCTCGACGTTTTGAATACCGATGAGTATGTGATGATTATGAACGAAGCTGCCGCTAACGCCGGACAACCTGCTAAATTCAATCAAGCTCAAATTGATACATTATCAAATACCGATTGGCAAGACCAAATGTTTTATTACGATGCACCTATTATGAACCACGTTCTTTCTTTTTCGGGCGGAAACGAAACTAGCACTTATGCTTCTTCGCTTTCATTGCTTGAGCAAGATGGTATTGTTGCCAAAGGTTATTCTAATTTCAAACGGATAACTTACCGCTTAAACGCTACTAAAAACTTTGGTTTCCTTGAATTAGGAACTATGTTCAACTTGGTTAATATCAACAATAAAGGTATTGACCCTAACAATAAATTTGGTGGCAACAGCTTAATTCAAGCTTTAAATACTCCTCCTATTTTGCCTGTAACTTACAGCGATGGTACTTTTGCTACTCCTACTCAATACGGTGTAGGTATTCAAGAAATTACCAACCCTTTGGCAGTATTGCATTACTCAAACAACGCTACAAAAACCAGCAAATTGGTAGGTAACTTAACTGCTACTTTCGATTTTGGCGATTTACTTCCAGCCCTTAAAGGTTTAACTTACAGAGCTTCTTTTGGTACAGAAGTTGCTTACGTACAAAACAATGGCTATACTCCTGAATATTATATTGATGCTATGCACTACTCAGATTATTCACGTATTTCGATGAGCGTAGATAAATATACTACTTGGAACTTAGAAAATGTGCTTACTTACGACAAAGTTTTTGGAGATAACCACATTACTGGTATGTTAGGACACACTGCTTTCAAATCAACCTATCAAAATATTGGTGGTAGCAAAGACGATTTTATTTTCGATAGTTTCGACAATGCTTATATCGACAATGCAACCAACACCGAAAGTTCGATTGTTTATGGAGGTTATGGCGAGCATACTATTCTTTCTTACTTTGGTCGTGTAAACTACGATTATGCTGGCAAATACATGCTTACTGCTACTTTGCGTATGGACGGTTCTTCTCGTTTTGGTAACGAAAACAAATTTGGTTATTTCCCTTCTGTTTCAGCTGGTTGGATTTTATCGAACGAAAGCTTCTTTGATAATCTACCTGACTTCTTCAACTTTGCTAAGTTGAGATTGAGCTGGGGACAAAACGGTAACGAAGAAATTGGCGATTTCAAATATACTTCAGTTATGGGTAATGGTTCTATTTATTTCTTTGGAGCTGGTCAAACTCAATACAATGGTGTTGTACCTATCGCTATTGCAAACCCAAGCTTGCGTTGGGAAACTTCTGAACAAACTGACTTTGGTTTGGATTTCGGTTTCTTAAATAATAGCCTTACTTTGAACATGGATTATTACATCAAAACTACCAAAGACTGGTTAGTACAAGCTCCTGCTCCGCTTTTGGTGGGTAACGTTCCTCCTACTATCAATGGTGGCTCGGTTCGCAACAAAGGTTTTGAAGCCGAACTTGGTTACAAGAAAGCTATTGGCGATTTCCATTTCAATTTCTCATTCACTGGTGCTGTAAACGAAAACGAAGTATTAGAAATTCGTAACCAAGAGAAGAAATTGCAAGGTGGCGATGGTGGTATGGGTCAAAGCGGTATTCTTTACGCTGCTGAAGGCACTCCACTAGGAGTATTCTATGGCATTCAAACCGATGGACTTTTCCAAAATCAAGCTGAAATAGATGCACATGCAAAAGAGGGTACTTTAATTCAACCTTTGGCAAAACCTGGTGATGTTCGTTTTATCGACGAAAACGGCGATGGTAAAATTGACGACTTAGACCGCGTAATTCTTGGCGATCCTTATCCTGATTTCACTGGTGGTTTTAACTTCTCGCTCGATTGGAAAGGTTTTGATTTGAATATGTTCTTCTATACTGCTCTAGGACACCAAATTTGGAATGCTACTCGCAGATACGATATGCTTTATACTAACTATAGAAGTAGCGCATTAGACCGTTGGACTGGAGAAGGCACAAGCACTACTATTCCTAGAGTAACTTTTACCGACGACAACGCTAACGCAAAAACACCTAGCGATTTATTCGTAGAAGATGCTGATTATTTAAGACTTAGAAACCTTTCGTTTGGCTATACTTTGCCTTCTGACATTACTAAAATGGCTAAAATTAGCAAAGTAAGATTCTATATTTCTGCCGAAAACCTAATTACTTTGACCAAATATACAGGTTACGACCCTGAAATTGGTGGTGGTGTATTTAGCAACGGTATTGATTATGGAATTTATCCACAAGCAAGAAGCGTTTTGGGTGGTATAAACATTACTTTTTAATTAATAATTTAATTAAGAGTTAATACTCTATACAAAAAACAATTAATTTTCAAAAGATATGAAAAAAATTAAAAATATAGCTTTTATCCTTGTTCTTCTGTTTGTATTTCAGGCATGTTCTAAAGATTTCTTAGAATTAGAACCTAAAACAGGGCAAGTGGAGGCAAACTTCTACAAAACTGAAAACGATGCTTTTCTTGCTGTGGTAGGAGTTTACGATGCACTTACTGTGCAAAACTGGCAATTTGTGCCTACTATGTCAGATATTTTCTCTGACGATGCCTTCAAAGGCGGTGGCGATGCTACCGATATGGAGCAATGGAATCAATTGGAACGTGGTTTGATGGACGCTGAAAATGGTTCGGCTGGCGACCTTTGGAATCGTTGCTATTCAGGAATTTACAGAGCAAACTTGTATCTTCAAAAACAAAACGACATTGCTTGGAAAACCGACGGTTTGCAAGCGCGTTTAGAAGCCGAAACTAAATTCATTCGTGCTTATTTGTACTGGGATTTGGTACGCCACTATGGTTGGGTTCCTATTTTGGAAACTGTATTGCCTAACGTAGAGGATTACAAAAATGTTCCTCAAAATACTCCGCAAGAAGTATATACTTTCATTGCTAAAGATTTATTGGCTGCTATTTCTAATTTGCCCGAAACGGTTTCTGCCGACCAAGCGGGTAGAATTACAAAACATGCTGCAAAAGCTCTTTTGGCTCGTATTTATATGTTCCACGAAGGTTTTGCAAAACCTGTTTTGGGTGTAGGTGCTTGGACTGACGGTACTACTACCATCGACAAAGCTTATGCAAAACAAGCATTGGAAGATGTTATTTTGAGTGGCGACTATCAATTAGTTTCAAACTATGCCGATGTATTCAAATGGGACAATGAAAACAACTCTGAATCATTATTAGAATTCCAATATTCAGAAAAATCGAACTCAGGCGACTGGGGCGGTTGGGGTATCAACGGTAACTTCTCTGTTACTTGGATTTCTCCTCGCGACCCTCAAGGCAATGCCATTTATTCAAAAGCTGGTTGGAGTTTCTCAATGCTAACATGGTCATTGTTTGATGAATTTGAAACTGGCGACCCTCGCAAAGATGTTACTTTCTTCTATGCCGACGACGAACTTAGCCAATATACTAAGGCGTATCAAAATACGGGTTATTTTAACCGCAAATACATTGCTCGTGCCGATTTCCCTGCAATAGGTGGAGACCCTGTTCACAACTGGAGAAAAAACTACATCGACATCAGATATGCCGACGTACTTCTTATGGCTGCCGAACTTAACTTGTCTGACAATTTGACTAAAGCTCAAATGTATTACGAACAAGTTAGAAAACGTGCCTTGGGTTCTGCTCATGTAGCACCAACTCTTACCAACAACGAAGCTGGTTTAGATAAAATTTATCACGAACGTAGAGTTGAATTTGGTGGCGAAGGTTTGCGCAAATGGGATTTGCTTCGCAGAAGCTTTACTTATACTACTCAAAAAATAAATGCTAGTTTCTCTGTTGCAGGCAAAACTGACAAACCTCAAGATTATGTTGGTTATGGATTTAACCCTCAAAACTATGGTATGTTCCCTATTCCTGCTAGCGAAATCAGAAACATGAACGCTGGAGTATTCAAACAGTTTATTCCTGCTTACCAATAATGTTTAATTGTTAATGGTTAGCTAATTGATACGATGACTCCAAGTTATCGTATCAATAAATTAGCAATTTAACAATACAACAATTTTATTTTTAAATTTTTTCTAAATAAAAAAGATATGAAAAGAATACAATATATTTTCTTTCTGATGTTGGCAGCGTTTTTTGTAGCTTGCGAACCTTCAGAATTTGACAAAATAGAGGTTGGAGCAGCTCCCACTGCTGAACAGCTAAACTTTACGGTAGTTAAAGGAAGTGATGATTTTCACTTTACAATTACCAACACCTCATCGGTAGTAGGTATTGCAAACTGGGATTTAGGCAATGGCTCTAAAGGTTCTGGTAATGAAGTTACTGCAGCTTATAGATTAGAAGGTGATTACACTATTACGCTTACTCTTTTCACTAAAAGCGGTTCGGCTACTATTACTAAAGTTGTAAACCAACCCAAAACAGACTTTTCTATGTTTACCGACCCTTACTACATTAATTTAAGTGGTGGAACAGATGCTATAAACGGAAAAACTTGGGTTTTGGATAGTTTGAAAAAAGGACACATTGGTGTAGGCGACGTTGCTCTTGCTGGTGGTGTAGGTTTGGATTGGTGGTCTGCTGACCCACTCGCCAAAACGGGTTGTTACATGTACGATGACGAAATAAACTTCAACATCAACGAATTTGTGGCTACTTATACCAATCACGGCAAAAGCTACGTAAAAGGTTACAGAACAGGTGCTACAGGATACAGTATGTCAACTCAAAACAAAGACGACTATAACGTTAATTTTACTCCAGACCCAGGTGCATGGGCTATTGTTGAAAAAAATGGTGCTAAGTATTTAACGATGAATACAAATACAGGCAAACCTATTTATCCAATTTTCGATGTGGGAGCTAAAAACAATGAATACAAAATTTTAGAACTTTCTGCAAATTCACTCGAATTGGTTTGCGCTACAAACGAGGAAAGCTGGACGGCTTGGCATTATTATTTAATACCAAAAGGATACGTAAGACCAAGCATTACTTACGACTTTAACCATACCGAAGGTGTTGATAATGAATATTCTTTGTCTTTGTCTAATTTCAGTATTCCTTCAGGGCAATCGGTTACTAACGTAGTTTGGGATTTTGGCGATGGTTCGCCTACTTACTCTACTACCAATAAAACCGAAGTAGTAAAACATACATATTTGCGCAAAGGTTCTTATAATATTACTGCTACTGTTACAACGAGTTTAGGTACTGAAGTTAAATCGTTCTCTGCTGTTTTGGCTAACAACAACTCGGCTTATACCGAGTACTTCTTGAACACAATGGTAATGTACAACGACTTTGGCGAAACTCAATTAATTTCTTTGGGCTTCGACAACGCAGGAAGCATAACAACAGCTATGAATCCAGACAAAACAATGTACCCCAACAGAAGTCAAAACTGCGGTTTGTACAGCAAACCTACTGGCGGAAGCGAATGGTCGAATGCGTTTATGAAATTGCCTACGGGCTACCGTTTCGATTTACGCACCATGAGCACTTTCAAAATGGTTGTATATGGAAAAGCTGGCGATAAAGTACTTTTGAAAGTCGAAAATACTGATTTAGGTGGAAACGCTTGGCAAACAGGTGTTGAGTTTGTTTATACTATCAAAGCTACTAACAAATGGGAAATTGCTGAGTTTCCACTTGCTATCTCTCCATTGTACAATTTGAATTACTACAACGTGGTACGTATTATGCTTAATGCAGGTACTCCTGTTGCAGCTTCGGTTTACATCGACGATTTAGCTGGTCCTCACATTGAAGGTTTGAAAAAATAAGTTTTTTCATAAATAAGATGGTTTTTAGATTAATAATTATTTCTTGTTGAAGCTTCGGGCTTGTCTTAAACGGACAGCCCGAAGTAATTTTAATTAAAAAATTAAGCAAATTGATACGATGACTTGGTGTCATCGTATCAATAATGCTAAAATCTATTCATAATTCAAATTCCAAATATTCTACACATGAAACGTTTCATTCTTTACTTAATATTATTAACTTTTGCTTTACAAAATACAGCCTCCGCTCAATACAATCTGGTTTGGAATGATGAATTTGATGGCACCAGCTTAAATTCAGTTAATTGGAATGTAGAAGAAAAAATTGGCGTTTGGAATACCCAAGCCAACAAAGAATTACAGCACTACAAAGCTGAAAATGTAGAAGTAGGTAGCGATGGCAATGGCAATAATTGCTTAATCTTAACCGCAAAACGAGAAACCTACAACGGATATAGTTTCACATCGGGCAAAGTGGATACAAAAGCCAAGTTTTCTGTACGATACGGAAAAATTGAAGCCCGAATAAAAGTACCTAATTTAGCCAACGGACTTTGGCCTGCTTTCTGGCTCTTGGGCTACGGCAAAACCGGCTGGCCCGCTTGCGGCGAAATAGATGTTCTTGAAATGGGACACGCCAACGGAATTATTCAAAACAACCAAAACAAATATTACAGCGGTGCTTTGCATTGGGAAAACAACGACCAATATGCTTCTTACGGTCATGCCGAAGTAGCATCAGTCAATCTGAACGAAGATTATCATCTTTATACTTTAGAATGGACTCCCTCACAAATCAAAATGTTCTTAGACAATAGCTCAACGCCTTATTATTCAATGGATATTACAGCCGCCGATGCCGAAGAGTTTAGGAATTTTTCCGATTTCTTGATTTTCAATTTAGCCGTGGGTGGTTCTTTTCCTAACATTCTAAATCCTAACGACATTACAGCTACTTTGCCCGCTAAAATGTTTATTGATTATGTGAAAGTATATCAAAAAACAGGCGAAGGCGAAATAGTTACATCGCCCATTCAATACGGAAACTTTGGCGTTTTGGCTGAAAAAACAACCTACATGGGTTTGAAATACAATTTCGATACTCAAATAAATACACAAAACTTAGCAACAAGCACAAGTAGTGCAGTTTACGGAAGCTTTGCATTGAATTACAAATCCATTGCCAGCGGAAATACTTCGCTAAGCATCGATAGCAAAGGCAACCGAAACATGACCCGATTCAATACAAACGGTGCACTCGAATTTTACATCAAAACTACTGCCACTGAAGATATTACTGTTTCTATCAAAGATGCAAGTCAAGCAACGGCTTCCTTTGTTCTGAATTCAAATTTCAAATACAACCCCTTGCGCAACGGAACTTGGCAAAAAGTTGTAATTCCTTTTAGCCAATTTACTGGAACTATCAACTACCAATCAATCAAAACGATGATTGAATTGAGTGTGAATACTTCCGAAAACAAAGAACTATCCATTGATGAGGTAGTTTGGACTGAAAGTGCCACTTCTTTAGATTATTACGGCATTTTTACCGAAAACGATGGCGTTTCTACTCGCTTTTTACTCAACGATGTAACCGGACACATCTTTATTTGGAACAACAGCATGTCGCCACTCGTTGGAGCACCCTCGTATGAAGGCACCGATGTGTTGGCTTTTTCGTCAAATCCTACGGCTGCTTGGTACGGATTCGGACTTTTCGACGACAATAGTGTCGATTTGTCGTTCTTTGCCGATGGATATTTGCATTTATCCATGAAAACAACTTCCACCAACGAGTTTTGGATAGGAATAGGTGGAGCAAAAAATAC
>JAIFNL010000095.1 GCA_020047755.1 Bacteroidota bacterium | reverse complement strand
ATATTCCAAGGTTTCAGTGTAGGGTTTTGTGCCGAAATTGAGGGGTCGCCCGATGAGAGTTTTAGCTTTGCGTTGTTCCAATCTATTCCGGTGTTATTAAAAACTTGTGCACGATATGTTAGCTCTATTTCTGTATTTATATCACTCACTTTCAAGTCATAAGAAGGTGTCCAGCCTGCATTTTTAACCAAATATTTTAATTCTAAATCGGTTTTAATTGCATTTTCGCACGACAGTAAAATTTGAATTTCCGATACGCTATAACTCGATTTTGAGTTTAGTTCCAACAATTCAACTTCGATTCGGTCTTTAATTATGAGCAAATTTTCTGATTTTAAGGTAAGTTCGCTCAGTTTCCGGTTTATTTCAAGCATTTTTTCTCTGTAAAAAGCGGAAGCCAATTTCAAATCGTTAACCGAAACGCCGGTAGTTCCTCCCATGCTTGCATTTTTCAGAAGCATCTCTTTTTCAATTGTATAGGCATTTAGCAAATCTTCGGTTTCCTTTATTTGGCTTTTTAAAACCAAAACCGAATCTTTTAATGATTTTATTCGCGGTTTTTCGGTTTCTTGCGTTAAGTAATCTATTTTGCTCGAAATAGAAAGCACATTTACTGCATTGTCGGTACTTACTCGCACGGTATTTTCAACAAGTTGGCTCGATATATTTTTGAAAATAAGCAAATTGCGTCCTTTGGCTAAATTCAAATTTGCAGTTTCGCTAATTTCAGCACCATCGATATAAACAGTAATATTTTTAATTTTAGAATTAATTAAAACGGTATTTTCGTTTTGCGCAATTAATTTGCCAAAAAACAAAAAAAATAGCATGAATAGTATGTTTTTCATAGTGTTATCAATTTATATTAAACAATCGATTTTTTTATTTTCTATATTTCTGTATTTTCAGACATACAAAAAAAATAAGCGGATATTACGATTTATCAATGTTTACGATGGCAAAATCTTGTTTTATATTTTGAATAAAACTAAAGGTAATACCTCTTTTAATTTCTTCGCTTTCTGAGTTTACTAGTTTTATTTTGAAATATTCCAGGAGCAATCGATGCTGCGAGAGCTTTGCATAAACCTCTTTAAATTTGGAAGTACTTTCACTGCTTATAAACTGGTAAATATCCCTGTCAATAATTTCATTTGGGTTGCTAAATTTAAGAAAATCAATCGCTTTCTGATTAACTTTTACAACTTTGTTGCCATTCAAAATGAGTGCAGGCTCGTTTAGATTTTGAATAAGTGCATCTAATTCTTCCAAATTATTTTGGATAGCTTCTGAAAAACAGTTGTTTAGCAGTGCTATACTTATTGCAATATTGAGCGTAGATCTGTAAATGGGTTTCGCCAAAAAAACTTTACAAAATATTTTATCTGCTTCATCTAAAGTCTCTTCCTCAATATCGCCCGATAAAAATATGATGGGAATCTGATATTTTTTTTGTATAATTTTAGCTGCTTCTATTCCATCGATACTACCTCCAATATGAATGTCCAAAATAGCAATATCAGGAAGCGTTTCTTCACATTTTTCAATAGCAGTTTCTGCATTTTGGTAAATTCCAATCAATTCATGTCCCATTTCCAAAATGAACATCTCAAAAATTGCGCATAGCATTTTATCGTCCTCAACCAAAAGGAGTTTTAAATTTTTCATTTTAGTCTATTTTACCACCAAGTGTTTTTTGTTACTTAGTTTGTTGTTTTCAGTTGTTTACTTGTTCTTTTTATATATATTCTCTAAAAAAGAGAGAAATCTAAGTTTTTTTAAAAATAAAACATATCTATCTAATTTCCAAATAAATTATTCTTTTTTTTGATTTTCAATGGTTTAGCTTTTCAAAATCGAATTAAAACATTCACGGAAATGCTAAAAAATGTGAAAAATTACATTTAATATCAATATTTTATTATTATTTTTTATTTTTGTTGGAAAAATTTCTCTTCTAAAAAGCGTTTATCGAGAATTTTTGTACAATAAAAATTGAAAATTGGTTTTGTTTTTTTTGAAAAATTACTGTAATAAATTAGTTTAAAGTAATTTAAACAAAAAAAGGCAAAAAAATAACTTGTCAAATTGTTTACTAAATTTTGAATAATAAAATTAGTTAAAAATACTGTTTTTTTAGTTTTTTTCAAAATTTCAAAGAAAATGAATTTAATAATTGATTTTGGAAATACATTTGCTAAGTTTTATTTGTTTGAAAATGAAGAAATTAAAGCATTTTTTAAACTTGCATATTCCGATATTTTTTTTTCTGAAATGCTATCGGAATCGAAATTAAATTATACAAAAATAAATAAAAAGCAGCTCGATTTTTTTTTAGAAGCCAATAAAATTAATTTTAATAATGCAATTATTTCGTCAGTTATTGATTTTCCTGTCGATTTTGCGAGTTTTTTGAAAGAAAAAATACAAAATGGTATTTTTTTGGAGTTAAATTCAGAAACTTTGGTGCCGATTATAAATATGTATCAAAACAAAGCACAATTAGGAAAAGATCGATTGGCTGTAGCAGTTGGGGCAAATCAATTGTATAATGGAAAAAATATTTTGGTAATTGATGCGGGCTCGGCTATTACGTATGAATTTATTTCAGATAAAAACCAATATTTGGGAGGAAATATTTCACCCGGAATGCAAATGCGCTTCAAGGCGTTGAATACTTTTACCAATAAATTGCCTTTGATAACTATTTTGCCCGAAAGCGAACGTCTTTTGAGCGAAAAAAATGAAATAGGCAAAAATACACATTCGGCTATAAACCTTGGAGTAATTAAAGGTATAGTATTGGAAATGAGAGGATATATTGCTCAATTTGAAGCACAAAACTCCAATACGGTTGTTCTTTTAACGGGTGGAGATTCTTTTTTCTTTGAAAAGGAATTAAAAAACAGCATATTTGCACACGAAAATTTAGTGGCAATTGGTTTAAATTCAATTTTGAATTATAATTTGCAAGCTTTGGAAACACAGTAAGATGGATATTTTTAACGCAGAACGAAAATGTGGTAATTGTTTGTTTTTCAAATATTTATTTGATTTTCAATTGATGTAATTTGTAAAATATAGAAAAACAAAATCACTAGTTAAAAGTTAGCGAACTATTGAAAGATTTAGCAATTTGCGACCATATTTTTTTAAAATTTCAACAGTATTAGAATTTCGGTCGCTATTAAATTTATGCAAACAAACAAAATTAACTTTAATAAAAATTAAATGAACAAAACACATTTTTTTAGAATATCGAAAAAAGTATTTCCTTTTTTTATACTATTTTTTATACTATCGAGTTCAATAAATAGTTACGCACAACATTCTACAAGTTCGCCGTATTCGCGTTTTGGAATTGGCGATATTTCTTCGCGCGGAAACTCTCAAACCTATGGTTTAGGCGGAGTTAGTGCGGCTGTTCGTAGCTCTTTTTCGCTCAATAGCGTAAATCCGGCTTCTTATACCGGGCTTTTAGCCAATACTTTTCTACTTGATTTAGGCATTAATTACAAATCGTCGGCTTTTGTGGTCGATGGTCAAAATCAGTACAACAACGACGCTAATATTAGCCATTTTGCTTTTGCTTTTTCAGCTAAAAATTGGCTTTATTTTAGTGCCGGAATAAAACCCACAAGCTATGTAGGTTACAACATAGAGCATACTTATACTTTGGCTGACCAGACCGAAAGCTTGGTTTCTTACTCGGGGCAAGGTGGTATAAATAAGGTATATATGGGAACTGCTGTTCATTTATTCAAACGACTTTCTATTGGCTTGAACGTGAATTACAATTTCGGTACACTTCAAAAAACTTCATCTGCTTACCTGCCTACCGATGGCGGAAGTACAGTGGTAGATGCCACTGAAAGCAATGTATTTAAAAAATTCACTCCTGATTTTGGTATTCAATATACCGATTCTATTTTCGGCGAAAGTGTCTTCACCTTAGGCGTTGTGTACAATCAACAGGCAAAATACAATACCTATACCGAATTACTAACCAAGCGTTTTTTGAGTATCAACGGTAATTCGTACAACGACACCATTCAGCATGTAGAAACGCCTGAAGGTACAATAACTATTCCGGCAAGTTTTGGTGTAGGTTTTGCTGTTAATTTCAAAAATAAATTTTTGATTGCTGCCGATTATTACCAACAAGATTGGACAAATGCCGGAATAGAAAATATTGGCGATTTTAGTTTGACCAAAGAATATACAGCCTCTGCAGGGCTCGAATTTATTCCAAAACTTGGCGGTAACAAGTTGCACCAAAATATTCGTTATAGAGTAGGAGGCTACTTCAAAAATTCATATTTGCAAGCTAATGACCAAAATATCAATGTTTCGGCATTGACCGTGGGTATTGGTTTTCCGTTCAAAGGAAATAGCAATATATTAAATATGGCATTCGAACTAGGAAAACGAGGAACTCAAGAAAACAGTTTATTGCAAGAGAACTTTGCCCTTTTTTCACTTAGTTTTTCTTTGCACGATTATTGGTTCAGAAAATTCAAATACAATTAATATTGCTTAACAATTTCGTTAAATTAACCAAACTAAGTAAATGAATAAAATAAAAGACATTTATACTTTTTGGAAAACATTGTATCCCAATGCAAAAAAAGCATAAATCGTTAATCCTTAAACATTAATCGTTAGTTATTATTTATTTAACAATTCAGTAGGCAATACGCAAATTAAATTAACGTTTTTTAGATAACTTAATATTTAAGATTTCGTATTTTTTCAAAAATCGGCTTTTGCCTTTAATAACCAAATTTATCATTATGAAGATTAAATTATTTAGTGCGGCATTTTTTATAATGCTATTCTTGTTGAGCAACAATACAAAAGCTCAAGTTGAAAAATATGGTAAAGACAGTATCGAATCTGTTAAAAATTTATCGCTTTTTTCAGTTTATTTTAAGCAAAAAAGCTACGATGATGCTTTAAAACCATGGCGTTATTGTTTCAAAGAAGCTCCGGCTATCCACCTTGCAATTTATGTAAATGGTGCCACTTTGCTTAAAAATATGATTGATAAAAATGAAAAAAATCCAGCAATCTACGATGCGTATGTTGATACTTTAATGTTGCTTTACGATAACCGAATGAAATACTTTGGTAGCGAAAAGAACGGAAAAGGTTATATTCTTGGACGTAAAGGTATTGATTTACTACGTTATCGCAAAGAAGCAGTTGAGGAAGGTTACAAATATTTGAGCGAATCGGCAAAGCTCGAAGGAGTAAAAACCGAAGAGCCTGTGGCTGTTACCTTTATGCAAGCTTCTCGTCAAATGCTTACATTAGGCAAAATTACCAATGCCGATATGGCAGAAAATTTTATAATGGTAAACGAAAACCTCGAAAAAGCCCTTGCTGCTGAGCCAAAAGAAGAAAATAAAGAAAAAATTAAAACAGCAATTTCAAATTGCGAAATTATTTTTTCTGAAAGTCCGGCTGCTAGTTGCGAAAGCTTAGTCGAAATTTTTACACCACGATACAATGCCAACAAGCAAAACCTCGAAATGCTTGTGAAAATCAATCGTTTACTGGTTAAAAAAGACTGTACAAGTTCTGACCTTTTCGCTCAAGTAGCTGAAAGCAGATATATAATCGAACCTTCGGCAGAAGCTGCTGCTGATTTGGCGCAAGTGTTTGCAAAGCGCGACGACTTGGTTAAAGCTGATAGTTATTACAAAAAAGCTGTTGAATTAGAGCAAGTTCCAGAAGTAAAAGCTCAATATTTATACAAATTGGCTTTGATTGCTAAAGCAGAGAAAAAATATTCAGAATCAAGAAGTTATGCTCAAAACGCTATCAAATTGAAAGCAAACTGGGGCGATCCTTACATTCTAATAGGAATGCTTTATGCTGAAACAGCTGGCTCGTGTGGTTCTGACCCTGATGCTCAAATTGCTGATTTTCAACGTAGAGCAGTATATTGGGTGGCTGTTGATAAATTGAATCAAGCTAAAAACGTTGACCCTTCTGTGGTTGATGTAGTAACGCCTTTAATTTCAAGATATTCAGGCTCTTACCCTAACAAAGAAAAAGTTTTTATGATAGGACACACTGCTGGCGAAAGATACACAGTAGGTTGTTGGATACAAGAAACTACAACTATCAGATTTTAAGATAGTTAAATTGTTTTTTTGAAGAAATCGTAGTATTTGCTTAAAAATAAGCAGTGCTACGATTTTTTATTTTACCGAAGTTTAAATGATAATTTTCAATATTTTAATGATATAGCAAACCGTTTTTATTGGAATTTAGAAAAATTTGCGTAATTTTTTTTAAAAGAATTTCGGCTACTATGAAGTTAAATTGTCAAGCTAAATTTCATATTTTATTAAAACAACACACCATTTTCCTCTTTATTTTCTTTTTTCCACTAAATTACAAACCAATTTTAAGAAAATATTAAATAAAACGATTTTAAAATCTCTTTTTGGTTCAAAAAATATATATAAATACCTAAATATCAAATTTTTGACTAAAAACTACACTTTTGAGTACAATCTTTCCTTTTTATATTGTATATTGTTTATTTCATAAAAATTATAAATTTGCAAATATTAATCGATTTTTCTATAAAAATAATATATTTATAACAAAAAAAGTTTTAAATCGAAAGGAAAAAGAAGAAAATTGTTTATTATTTTCATTTTTTTATCAATTTCATTACTTTCATTATTAATCATACGAAATGCACGAACAATCAATGTATTGCCCTCAATATGAACATGATGCTTGCGGCATAGGCTTCATTGTCAATGTAAAAGGGCAAAAATCGCATCAGATAGTACAAGATGCAATTACGATGCTCGAAAACATGGAGCATAGAGGTGGAGTAGGTAGCGACCCCGAGTCGGGCGACGGTGCAGGAATTTTAATTCAAACTCCTCATAATTACCTCAAAGCGGTTTGCACCGATTTAGGTTTTGAACTGCCCGAGTTTGGCAAATATGGCGCGGGAATGTTGTATTTTCCGGCAAATGTGAAATTGCGTGAAGAATGCCGACGAACCTTAAATGTACACATCGAAGAGCTTGGTTTTGAATTACTTGGATATAGAGATGTGCCTCACAACAAATCAGTAGTAGGTGAAACGGCTTTGAAATATCAACCCAAAATAGAACAGGTTTTTGTAAAATACAAAACCCCTATTGATTGCGATACATTGGAACGTAAATTATTTGTACTCAGAACATACAGTACAAATTACATGAATAAACACGTTTTGAATTATTCTGGCGAATATTATTTCACGTCGTTTTCGTACAAAACAATGGTTTACAAAGGTCAATTTAGAACGTTGCAACTCAAACCATACTTTAGCGATTTGCACGACAAACGTGTAGAATCGGCTATTGCAATGGTACATTCGCGTTTTTCTACCAATACTTTTCCGAAGTGGAAATTGGCTCAACCGTTTCGCTATTTAGCTCATAATGGCGAAATTAACACCATTAGAGGAAACGTAAACTGGATGCGCTCCAATGAAACATTGTTTGAGTCGAGTTTGTTTACAAAAGACGAAATTCGCAAACTTTTACCCATTTTAGACAACAACAATTCCGATTCGGCTAACTTGGATTTGATGCTCGAAATGCTTATCATGGGCGGGCGTTCGCTGCCACATGCCTTGATGATGCTCATTCCGGAAGCGTGGCTTCACAATCATAAAATGTCTGACGAAAAAAAGGCGTTTTATGAATATCATGCTTCGATTATGGAGCCTTGGGACGGTCCGGCTTCGGTTTGCTTTACCGACGGAAAAATCGTGGGCGCAACGCTCGATCGCAACGGTTTGCGTCCGTCGCGCTACGTAATTACCAACGACGACCGAATTATTTTGTCGTCAGAAGCTGGAGCTTTGCCTGTGCCTGAGGAGATTATTGTGAAAAAAGGGCGTGTTCAACCCGGAAAAATGTTTTATGCCGACCTTGAGCAGCAGCGTATCGTTTACGACAAAGAAATTAAAACCAACATAGCAAAGCGCAAGCCTTACCGCGAATGGCTCAATACCAACGAGGTGAAATTGAGCTCATTACCCGAAAAAACGGAAACTTATCAGTACAAACCTGAAACCTTGTTGCAACGACAGCAACTCTTCGGATTTAGCCAAGAAGACTTGCGTTTTATGATAACTCAAATGGCGATAACTGGCTCAGAACCATTGGCTTCGATGGGAGCTGATATTCCACTTGCCGTTTTATCAAATCGTAGCCGACATTTAGCTGATTACTTTAAGCAACAGTTTGCACAAGTGAGCAATCCACCAATTGACCCGATAAGAGAGCGAAATATTATGTCGCTTCACACTTCGGTGGGGCGAATTTTCAATATTTTGAGCGAAACTCCGCAGCATTGCAAGCAAATAATTATGTCTCAGCCTGTTTTGAAAAACTCTGAATTAGAAAAGATTAGAAACATTTCGCAAACCAATTTCAGAGCAATTACCATTCCTATTCTTTTTGATGCAAATGGCGGAAAAGGTGCTCTGGAAGAAGCCATTGATAGGATTTGCCATGAAGCTGATAAAGCAATTATCGACGAAAATTATAATATTTTATTACTTTCGGATAGAGATGTAAGTGAAAAATTGGCTCCTATTCCTTCACTTTTGGCAGTTGGAGCTATTCATCATCACTTGGTAAACAACGGTTTACGTGTACGAATTGGAATTGTGGTAGAAGCTGGCGACTTAATAGAAACGCATCATGTAGCTACTTTGATTGGTTACGGTGCAAACGCCGTGAATCCATATATGGTGTTTGAAAGTATCAATTCTTTTGAGCGTGATAAGCTCACACCCAAGTACATAACGAACGAAACGGCTTACGAAAATTTTATTCATGCCGTTGGGAAAGGATTGTTGAAAGTATTTTCTAAAATGGGAATTTCCACATTGCAATCGTACCATGGAGCGCAAATTTTTGAAGCTATTGGAATTTCTAATGTTGTGATTGATAAATGTTTTGCTGGAACGGTTTCAAAACTCGATGGAATTGATTTTGATGGAATAGCCAAAGAAGTGGAAGTGCGCCATAGACTTGCGTATCCAACAAAAGATGGTTTGCGTCCACGTTTGGAAGAAGGTGGAGTTTACAAATGGCGACAAAAAGGCGAAGCGCATCTTTTTAATCCCAAAACCATTTCACTTTTGCAAAAAGCAGCACGCGAAGACAATTACGAAATTTACAAACAGTACAAAGATGAAGTTAATAATCAGAATTTGAATGCAATAACCTTGCGTAGTTTGCTCGACTTCAAAAATTGTACACCTATTTCTATCGACGAAGTTGAACCTGTGGAAGCTATTTTTAAACGCTTTGCAACAGGTGCAATGTCTTTTGGTTCAATATCTTACGAAGCACATTCTACTTTGGCAATAGCAATGAACCGAATAGGCGGAAAAAGCAACAGTGGCGAAGGTGGCGAAGATGCCGAAAGATACAATTTAAAACCCAATGGCGACTCCGAACGTTCTGCTATTAAGCAAGTTGCATCGGGAAGATTTGGCGTAACTAGCTACTATTTGAGCAATGCCGATGAGATACAAATAAAAATGGCACAAGGTGCAAAACCCGGAGAAGGTGGGCAACTGCCTGGGCACAAAGTAGATAAATGGATTGCGAAAGTGCGAAATTCTACGCCTGGCGTGGGTTTAATTTCGCCACCACCGCACCATGATATTTATTCTATTGAAGATTTGGCGCAATTGATTTACGATTTGAAAAATGCAAATCGTGAGGCACGCATCAATGTAAAGCTCGTTTCAAAAGCAGGAGTTGGCACAATTGCCGCCGGCGTAGCCAAAGCACATGCCGATGCTATTTTGATTTCGGGGCACGATGGTGGCACGGGTGCATCGCCTGTGAGTTCGATTCATCACACCGGAACGCCTTGGGAAATGGGACTTGCCGAAGCTCATCAAACGCTGGTAAAGAACAAGTTACGCAACCGTGTGGTGTTGCAAACCGATGGGCAAATTCGTACAGGAAAAGACCTTGCGGTTGCTACTTTGTTGGGTGCCGAAGAGTGGGGAATTGCAACGGCTGCGCTTATTGCAACGGGTTGCATTATGATGCGCAAATGCCACACAAATACTTGCCCTGTGGGCGTTGCCACGCAAAATCCCGAACTTAGAAAATTGTTTACCGGAAAGCCCGAAGATGTGGTAAATATGTTCAAGTTTCTTGCACAAGATTTGCGTGAAATTATGGCACAACTAGGTTTCAAAACCATTAACGAAATGGTGGGGCGAGTGGATAAATTGAAAGTACGAGAAAATATAAATCATTGGAAGCTGAAATCTCTGAATTTGAATCCAATTCTTTTCAAGGAAGAAATTGAAACAGGTTTGTTCAAACAGGTTGAACAAGAGCATAATATCGAGCAGTTTCACGATTGGAGAATTTTAGAAAAACTAAAACCTGCACTCGAAAATAAAGAAAAAGTAAGATTGGAATTTGAAGTGAAAAATACCGATAGAGCTATTGGTACATTGCTATCCAACGAAATTTCGAAAAAATACCAAGCCGAAGGTTTACCCGATGCAACTATTCATTTGAAAATGAGAGGTTCAGCCGGACAAAGTTTAGGTGCATTTGGAGCTTCGGGCATCGTATTTGAGATGGAAGGCGAAACAAACGATTACTTGGGTAAAGGCTTGTCTGGCAGCGAAATAATTGTTTACCCCGATAGAAAATCGACTTTGCAAGCCGAAGAAAATGTAATTATAGGAAACGTAGCTTTTTATGGAGCAATTAAAGGAAAAGCCTTTATTTGCGGGCGTGCCGGCGAACGTTTTTGTGTACGCAACTCGGGAGCAAATGTGGTGGTTGAAGGCGTAGGAAGGCATGGTTTAGAATACATGACTGGCGGGACGGCAGTAATTTTGGGTGATGTAGGCACAAATTTCGGAGCTGGAATGAGCGGTGGAATTGCTTTTGTTTACGACCCTAAAAAGCAATTTGAAAAGTATAAAAATACCGAATTGACCGATTATGCTGCCGTAGATTTTGACGATGAAGATACTTTAAAGCAATTTGTTTCAGAACATTACAAAAAAACAAAGAGCAAATTGGCTGAGCAAATTCTTCAAAATTGGGACAAAGCCTTTGGCGATTTCATCAAAGTATTCCCCGAAGAATATAAACAAGCTTTAACTAATTTATAATTAGGAATTAAGAATTACGAATCAACATAATTCTATCGTGTTAATGAACGATTTCCTAATTTCTAATTCCTAATTTTTAATTAAAAAAACATGGGAAAAACAACTGGTTTTTTAGAATATAAAAGAGAAGTTCCTGAAACAAAGCCTATTGAAGAGCGCATTCAGAACTACAACGAACTATACAAATCGTTTTCAAAACGAAAAGTAGAACGACAGTCGGCTCGCTGCATGGATTGTGGAGTTCCGTTTTGCCACAACGGTTGTCCGCTTGGCAACAATATTCCCGATTTTAACGACATGGTTTACAAGCAAAATTGGGAGGAAGCTTACAAAATTTTGGCATCGACCAATAATTTCCCTGAATTTACCGGAAAAATTTGTCCAGCACCTTGCGAAGAATCGTGTGTTTTGTCAATCAATAATGACCCTACAACCATCAAAAATATAGAGCTTTATATTATAGAACAGGCTTTTGAAAATGGTTATGTTCATGCAAATGAGCAGATAATTAAAACGGGGTTCAAAGTAGCCATTGTAGGTTCGGGTCCTGCGGGACTTGCAGCAGCGGCTCAGCTCAATTTAGCTGGACACGAAGTAACTGTTTTTGAGCGCGATGACCAAATTGGCGGTCTGTTGCGCTATGGCATTCCTGATTTTAAACTCGAAAAATCGCTGATTGATAGGCGTTTAGATTTAATGGAAAAAGCTGGTATTAAATTCAAAACAAATACCAATGTAGGAGTTGATATTTCGGCTAATGAGCTGATTGATAAATTCGATGCTGTACTTTTGGCAGGTGGCAGCACTTTGCCGCGCGACTTACAAGTGCTTGGAAGAGAGGCAAAAGGCGTTCATTTTGCAATGGATTTTTTAAAACAGCAAAACAAGCGAGTTAGCAATATTTCGTTTTCAGACGAAGAAATTTTAGCAACTGGAAAAAATATTTTGGTAATTGGCGGCGGCGACACTGGAGCTGATTGTGTAGGCACAAGCATACGACAAGGCGCAAAATCAGTGCTTCAAATAGAATTAATGCCCAAATTGCCCGAAAAAGTAAATCCGATTAATTCGTGGCCTGAATGGCGACAAATTTTGCGTACAAGTAGCTCGCATTTAGAAGGTTGTAAAAGAGAATGGAGCGTACAAACAAAGGAATTTATCAAAAACGAAAAGGGCGATTTAAAAGCTGTAAAACTTATTGATGTGCAATGGAACTATGCACAAGGCAAAGCTCAATTTACTGAAATAGCAGGAACGGAACGTATAATTGATTGTGAACTAGTCCTTTTGGCAATTGGCTTTGTAAGTCCACAGCACGAAGGTTTGCTTGATAACTTAAATGTAAAATACGACGACCGTCAGAATGTGAAAGCCGAGAATTTCCAAACTTCGCTCAAAAAAATATTTACTGCCGGCGATATGCACACAGGGCAATCGCTTGTAGTAAAGGCTATTTCGGAAGGAAGAGAAGCTGCTTACCAAATAGATATTTTCTTGACTGGAAATTCTGTTTTAGAATCGAAAACCAATTCGTTGATAAATATTGTAAAGTTTTAAGGTATTTTAAAGTACAATGGGTTACAAAACTCATTGTACCTTTTATATAGATTGTTCCGTTTAACTAATTAAAATTTGGTCAGAAATTCAATAATATTCATTCTTATAATTCCTTCATTATTAGTAGTTTGGTATTTATCCATACTTAAAACGTATTTTGGATAATTGTCTTTTATTTGTTTCAGTGCAAAAAATTCTCTGTCTATAGTTGATTGGTTATTAAGCAGATAAGCAACTTGTATGTATATTTTTTCGTTATTTCTTTCGGCTACAAAATCAATTTCGTACTCATCTATCTTGCCTATAAATACTTGATAATTAGATTGTTTTAGTTTAATATAAACAATATTTTCTAACAAACCGGCAATGTCATTTTCTTTGTATCCATACATTGCATTTTTAAGCCCTATATCCGACAGAAAATATTTCTCGTAAATATCTAAAATTCGTTTGCCTTTTAAATCATATCGTTTTACTTTGTTAATAATGAATGAGTTCTCAAGATATTGCAAGTAGTTTTGCAAAGTGTCTAAGCCCATAGTTATATTTTGCGATTTCATGTAATTTGAAATACTTCTACCTGAAAATATATTTCCTATGTTGTCGAATATATATTTTGTAATATTCTCAAAAACAGGAATATTCCTAATTGCATAGCGCGAAATAATATCTTTGAGCAAAATAGTACTGTACAACGAGTTAAGATATTGAAATATAAGCTCTTCGTTGTAATCTAAATGATGCACAACCGGAAAGCCACCATATTTTAAATACAAATAAAATTCTTCTTCATTTACTTCAATCGGTTTTGTTCTAAATTCCAAAAATTCGTTGTAACTCAATGTAAATAAGTTAAATTCAACATATCTTCCTGACAGTAAACTTGCTATTTCAGAAGAAAGTAAATTGGCATTTGAGCCAGTAATGTAAATATCGTATTCTTCTTCGGCAAAAAAAGAACTTATTGCTTTTTCCCATTCGTTAATTTCTTGTATTTCGTCGATAAAAATGTATTTTTTTGTAGAAATAGATTTGAAATTTTCTGAAATATAGGAATATAAGTCGGTATAATTTTTAATGAAATCAAATTGTATTAATTCTTTATTTATGTATATAATTCTTTCATTTTCAACTAGATTAATTTTTAATTCTTCAATTATTTGGCGCATCAAATAGCTTTTTCCACTACGTCTTATTCCGGTAATAATTTTTATTATCGGTTTGTTTACAAAAGGTTGTATTTTTTTTAAATAATGCGCTCTTTTTACAATTGTTTGCATATTTTTTATTATTTGATGAGTAGAAATGTTTTTACAAAGATACTAAAAGTGTTTGATATACCAAACGATTTTGGCAAAAAAACATTTTTGTTTGATATATCAAACACTTTTGGTGGAAAAAACATTTTTGCTGGTTATATCAAACATTTTTAGAATTTAGGAAAATAAAAGTTTTGCTTTAAATTAAAAAAAGAAAAAAATGTTTTTCCAATTAAAAAAAACACGTTATCTTTGAAGCTCAATATTAAATTATAATTAGTTGATTATAAATGTTATATTCTATTTTCCAATTGATATTAGCTAAAAAAACAGTATGTATAAAATTTATTTTGACCACAAAGTAATAAATGTAGGAAACCACAGAAATTTTGATGAATTGAGTGGCGATGAAGGAGTGTACACTTACAATCGCAATACGAACCTTATGCCCATTGTAAAACGCTTAATATCAAGTGAAGATACGCAGGAAATTTTCATAATAAATGCCGACGAAGATGCTTTTTGGAAAGATATTTTCAAAAATTTTAAATACAAAGAAGCTGCTGGAGGCTTGGTTTTTAATGAAAAAGAGGAGTTATTGGCAATAAAACGTTTGGGAAAATGGGATTTGCCCAAAGGTGGAATTAAAAAAGCTGAAAGTTCTCGCAATGCTGCTATGCGCGAAGTAACCGAAGAGACAGGAATTGAGGAGTTGAAAATAACTGATATTCTGCCAATTACATTTCATATTTATCTTCAAAACGATGAGCTTTTTTTCAAGAAAACATATTGGTTTAAAATGAAAACCTTGTCGCAAAAAATACCTGTTCCGCAACTAGAAGAAGACATAACTGAAGCAAAGTGGTTAAAAAAGAAAGAGTTAAAAGAAGTTACTTCTAACACATGGCATTCATTGCTCGATTTGTGGAAAATAGTATAATTAAATTTTTTATGAAACAAAAAAATATGGCAAAACAAAAGGTTAAGCATATTATTTTGTTTTTTTTTCTTTTCGAAAGTTTTTTAGCTTTTGGACAAAACTTGGATTTACCTAAAATTCAATATTCAGATACCATAATTGATGGCAAAAATGTTCATGTTCGGAAAAAATTAAGTCAAAATTGGAGTTTGCTTATAAATGAAGTTATGGCTCTCAATTCCAAGACTATAACTGATGAAAGGAAAGAATACGATGATTGGATAGAAATTTATAATTTTGGCGAAACTTCTGTAAATCTGAATGGTTTATATATTACCGATGATTTGGAGTTTTTAAGGAAATGGCAAATAACTTCCGATATTATTTTACAACCACAAGCTTATTTCTTGTTTTGGGCTGATAATCAGCCAGAACAAGGTAATTCACATCTTGGTTTTAATCTTGAAGCCGAAGGAGAAAACTTGGCAATTTATACCGATGAACTTATTTTAATAGACCAAGTTCAGTTTCCTCAACAGTACAATGATATTTCTTACGGGCGAATAAATAATTCATCGCAAACGTGGTCTTTTTTTCAAAATGTAACTCCTTTAGCTGTAAATAGTTCGTATTATTTTTCAGCAGCTTTGCCTTCTCCTATTTTTTCTACTAAAGGTGGATTTTTTACCAACGAATTTTATTTGAGTTTAGCCTCGCCTAGCAATGCTGATATTTTTTATACTTTAGATGGTTCTAAGCCAAATCAAAATTCGCTAAAATATACAATTCCTCTGGAAATTAAAGCAACTACTTTATTAAGAGCATGTTGTATAAAGGAAGGCTTTTTGAATAGCGAAATTGAAACGAATACCTATTTTTTTAATGTTGATTTAAAATTACCAATCGTTTCTGTTGTTGCCGATGCTGCTAATTTTTGGGGAATAAATGGAATTTTATCAAATATTTATTCGGGAGTTGAAACCGAAGTGCATTTAGAATATTTCGACAAAAATAAAAATCCAGCATTTTCCATCAATGGCGGACTTACAATTCATTCGCCCGATGGAAGAAATCAAAAGGCTTTTCGATTTTATACTCGGAGCAGATACGATTCAAAGGAAATAAATTACAAAATTTTTGAACAAAAAAACCTGGCAAAATTTGAGCGTTTGGTTTTTCGTTCTGCTGGAAACGACATGTTGCAAAATGGGTTTACTCATTTGCGCGACCCTTTAATACATGTGCTTAATGGAAGTTTAGAAAAACCCGCAGATTATTCTGCATATCAGCCTGTAAATCTGTTTCTTAATGGACAATATTGGGGTATTTACAATTTGCGAGAGCATGAAGATTTAGAGTATCTCGAAAATACATTTGGCAAGCAAAATAATGTCGATTTTCTTGAGCATGCCTTTGGATATACCGGTTTGCGTTATGCAATTGAAGGAAATTGGAATGCCTACAATGCAACAAATGCAGCCTTGAAACTTACTGATTTATCGATTCCCGAAAATTACGAAATATTTAAGGACAGTATTGATATAGAAGAACTTATAACTTATTGGAATGTTGAAGTTTTTTCGGGAAATGCCGATTGGATAGCCAATAACATTAAATTTTGGAAGGACAAACCGAGTGGAAAATGGCGTTGGGTTTTGTGGGATTTAGACCATGCTTTTGGGCTGCCTTTTGATTACAATGGAGTAAATTATGCAAGCCCAAATTGGAACACTTTGGCTAATTCGTTGAGTTTGAATGGATTTCGAACGGGCGATAACGGTTTTTACAATGTTTATTTTCGGTCGTATATAAAGAATGAGGAATTTAAGAATCAATTTATTAATCGAGGTGCGGATTTGTTAAACACAGTTTTTGCGCCAGCAAATACCGTTAAGGTTTTAGATTCGCTCAAAGCTCAAATTGAGCCAGATATAGCGGCTCATTGTGAAAAATGGGGCAGCTCATACACTCAGTGGCAAGCAAAAACGGAAGTAATACGGAATTATTTGCTGGCACGTCAAAGTTTTGTTTTTGAGCATTTTACTACTGTTTTTGGCATTCAGAAAGTTTCCGTTCAAGTAAAAACTGTCCCTGAAAATGCCGGAAAAATTAGAATAAACACAATTAAAGTGCCTAATGGTTGGAGTGGGCATTATTTTGCCGAAATTCCTATCGAGATAGAAGCCATTCCGAACTCTGGATTTGAGTTTGTTAGTTGGGGGGAAATTGCAAAAAAAACGAATAAAACTGTCATAAATCCGAGCGAAGATTTGCAAATTATTGCATATTTTAATCCAAAAGAAGAAATAATTTATCCGGTGATAAATGAAATAAATTACAACTCACATTCCGATTACAATTATGGCGATTGGTTTGAATTATATAATCCATCAAATCAATCAATTAACTTAAAAAATTGGAAATTGAAAGACAGTAACATAGAGCATGTTTTTTTCTTTCCAAATATAGATTTGCAGCCTAATTCTTACTTTGTTTTTTGTGCCGACGTAGAAAAATATAAAACTGTTTTCCCTTTAGCATCAAGATATTATGGCGATATTGGGTTCAAATTTTCGTCCGACAAAGAAACATTACTGCTGTATAATACTGAAAATAAATTGGTCGATTCGGTGTCGTATGTTTCGGTATATCCTTGGTATTCAGGTGCTAATGGGCAGGCTTATACGTTATCGCTCAAAGCGCCGAGTTTAGACAATGCTTTGCCCGAAAATTGGGCAATAAGCAATATAAAAGGAGGTACACCGGAGATTAAAAATTTTGATATTTTGTTGAATTTTGAAACAGAGCAAAATTACTTTGAAGTAAAAATTTATCCAAACCCAGTAAGTGATTTTTTGCAAATAGAATTGCCCGAAAATGAAAAAGTAGCTGTTTTTATGTTCAATATTCAAGGAAAAATAATATTTTCTAAAGAAATTTATGGAACAACGGCTATTGATTTGCAAAATTTCAAATCAGGTATTTATATTCTTAAAGTAAAGAATTCTAGGCAAATATGTACTCAAAAAATAATTAAAATTTGAAAAAACATTTTTTTTTTCAAAATAAAAATAAAAATATATAACAATAGTTTTAGAGTTATGAAAAAAATATTATCTTTGCCGCTTGTTAAAAAAAAGGAAAATAAATCTAAAATTAATTATAAAAACAATAAACATTTTTTGAATGGCTACTTTACAAAAAATTAGAAATAAAGGAGGACTACTAGCCGTAGTAATTGGCTTCGCTTTATTAGCATTTATATTAGGAGACGTTATAAATTCCGGCAATCGGTTCTTTGGTAATGACCAATTTATAATGAGCGAAGTAGGCGGTGAGAAAATAGATTATCGCGATTTTCAGGCTACATTAGACGAAGTTATTGAAGTAAATCGAATTTTTGCAGGCGGACGAACTCCTAGTGCTGAAGAAATGCAAAATTACAGAAACCAAACTTGGGAACAAATGGTGAATGAAATCATTATGAATGAGCAATATGACGAGCTTGGCATAGAGGTTTCTAAAACAGAATTGTTTGAGATGGTAACTGGTGCAAATGTGGATCCTGTAGTTCAACAATTTGTTATTCAGGTGGTTGGTCAGTACGACCCTACTTTTATGATTAAATTCTTGAAATCGATGGAACAAGACCAAACTGGCGACAGCAAAAAGATTTGGTTATTTATCGAAAAGGACATTGAAAAACGCCGATTGTTTTCAAAATATACAAGCTTGATTTCAAAGGGGTTGTATATTCCAACTAAAGTGGCTGAGAAAAACTACAAAGAAGAAAAAACAACTGTTGATTTAGAGTATGTTGTTGATTATTACAACAATTTGGTAGATTCTACGATAAAAGTTTCTGACGAAGAATTGAAAGCATACTACGAAAAAAACAAAAAGTATTACAAGCAAGAAGCATCGAGAGATATTTTGTATGTAAGTTTTGATGTTGTTGCTTCTGAGGACGATAACAAGGAAGTGAAAGATTGGGCAGACAAAATGTACAAAGAACTTCCTTCGGCTAGTGATATCGAAGTATTTGTAAACAGAGAATCTGATGTACCTTATGATGGACGAAATTTTACACGTCAAGACCTTATTAATCAAGGTTTTGATTCTACATTATTTGATAAATCGGTTGGTTTTGTAACTGAACCTGCTTTTGTAAATGGAGCTTTCCGTTTGTCGAAAATTGTGGATAGAACGTTGGTTCCTGACTCAGTAAAAGCACGCCATATTCTTGTTAGTTTCCAAAAGCACGAAAAAGCAAAAGCTGAATTTATTGCTGATAGCATCAAAACGCTGTTAGTTGATAAAAAAGCTGATTTTATTCAGCTTGCAATGTTGCATGGTGAAGACGGAACTGCAAAAGAAGGTGGAGATTTGGGTTGGTTTGGCGAAAAAGCAATGGTTAAACCTTTTGAAGAAGCTGTTTTCCAAGGAAAAGTAGGCGATATAAAAGTGGTAGAAACTCAATTTGGGTTCCATGTTATTGAAATTACAGGAAAAAGTAATCCAGTAGAAAAAGTTAAACTTGCTTTAGTTAGTCGTTTGGTAGATCCTAGTTCAAAAACATTCCAAGCATTTTATGCCGAAGCTAGCCGTTTTGCTGGCGAAAACCAAACTGCTGAAAAATTTAATGCAGCCATAAAAGCTAAAAATTTAATTGCTCGCACTGTTCCAAACTTAAAACTTATGCAAGATCAAATTGCAGGATTAGACAATCCTCGTCAATTGATTCAGTGGGCTTTTAAGTCGGAAAAAGGAGCTGTTTCTGAAGTATTTGAATTGGGAAGTAGATACGTAATTGCTTTACTTACTGAAGCTAGAGAAAAAGGAATTGCTGATTTTGAGCAAATGAAAGGTGAACTAACTTTTGAAATAAGAAGAGAAAAGAAAGGCAAAATTCTTTCGGATAAAATGAAAGGTGCTTCTGATTTGAATGTTTTGGCTGAGAAAATAGGAGGAAAAGTAAATCCTGCTACTGGTGTTAGTTTTATGTCATTCCAATTGCCTGGTGCTGGAATTGAACCTAGTGTTTTGGCTTATGCTACAACTATCGGTTTGAATAAAATTTCAGAGCCAATCGTTGGAAATATGGGCGTTTACGTAATTAAAGTTACAGCAAAAACTGATGCTCAAGCTATTCCAGATTATTCAATTTACAAGAAAAGCATGGCGCAAATGCTTCAATCGAGAGCTACTTACGATGCTTATAAAATATTAAAAGATGCTGCTGAAATAGAAGATTTTAGAAATAAATTCTATTAATAGTAGCCGGAAGTGAAAATTTCCATATAATTTTTAAAAAGCTGTTTGCTAAATTTAGCAAGCAGCTTTTTTATTTTCAAAAAAAAAATAGAATTTAACAAGTATTTTTAGGTTTTTATTTTGAATATTTGTTTGTAAACTTGCATTAAACTATTTTTGAAAAAAATAGGAAATGAAGCGATATTAAAAAGAATAAATTATTTTCAAAAAAAATACAACATGAAAGAAAAAATAGCAGAAATGTTACTCAATATAGAAGCAGTAAAATTAAGCCCAAGCAAGCCATTTACTTGGGCTTCGGGTTGGAAATCGCCAATTTATTGCGACAATCGAAAAGCCTTGTCGTATCCTGAAGTGCGCGACTATGTGCGCGATGCTTATGTACGTGTTATTAAAAAGGAATTTCCTGATACAGAGGTAATTGCAGGAGTTGCAACAGGTGCAATAGCGCAAGCGGCTTTGGTAGCGCAAGCGTTGAATTTGCCTATGGTTTATGTTCGCTCTGCAGCTAAAGCGCATGGAATGACCAATTTAGTGGAAGGTGTAGTTAAAGCAGGACAAAAGGTTGTGGTGATAGAAGACCTTATTTCAACTGGAGGTAGCAGTTTGAAAGCAGTGCAAGCTTTGCGCGAAATGGGTTGCGAAGTACTTGGTTTGGTAGCCATTTTTAGTTATAATTTTGATGTGGCAAGCCAGAGTTTTGAACAAGAAAAGTGTAAGCTTTTGACTCTTAGTGATTATCAAACATTAAACCAAATAGGTTTGCAGAAAGGTTTTATTACCGAAAACGATTTGGATAATCTAAAAAAATGGAGAGAAAATCCAAATACTTGGGGACAAAATTTATAGAAAATAGACGATAAAATGACAATAGAAATAGATAAAAATTCGGGTTTTTGCTTTGGTGTAGTTTATGCTATCGAAAATGCTGAAAAAGAGCTTGAAAAAAGCAAAACTCTTTATTGTTTGGGTGATATTGTGCACAATAGTGTAGAGGTTAAACGACTGAATGATAAAGGATTGATAACAATAGACCACGAGCAACTCAAAACGCTTAAAAATACAAAAGTATTAATTAGAGCGCATGGTGAACCACCCGAAACTTACAAAATAGCATTGGAAAACAACATTGAGCTAATTGATGCCTCGTGTCCGGTGGTTTTGCGCTTGCAAAATACGGTAAAGAAAGGTAGTTTGGAGGTTGAAAATCTTGGTGGTCAAACCGTTATTTTTGGTGAAAAAGGTCACGCCGAAGTGAATGGATTGATTGGGCAAACCAATGGTAAGGGTGTAGTAATCAGTAATAAAGCTGATTTGGAAAAGATTGATTTTTCAAAACCCGTAAATATTTTTTCGCAAACAACCAAAAGCCCAATCAAGTACAATGAATTGATTGAAGAAATTAAAGAAAGGCTTGAAAAAAAGGGTTTAAATTCTGCCGAAAATCTAATTACAAATCAAACTGTTTGTGGACAAGTATCGCACCGAGATGTGCAATTGCCGGAGTTTGCAAAAAAACACGATGTAGTTATTTTTGTGAGTGGTAAAAAAAGTTCAAACGGAAAGATGCTTTACGAGGTTTGTAAAAAATCAAATCCAAATACCTATTTTATTACTGATGTTGATGATTTGGATATGAATTGGTTCAAATTAACCGATTCTGTTGGCATTTGCGGTGCAACTTCGACCCCCAAGTGGTTGATGGAAAAAATATCGGACTATATAAGCGTCTCTCTAAAAACGGATTAATATCTTGTCTAATTTCAATAAAAACGGCAGAAGAATCAAATAATTTAGAGTTAAATTTCTTGAAAATTGTATAATTTGGCTTTTTTATAATTTTGTTTTTCCATTAATTTGAATAATCCTATTTTTTACTAAAAAAAGGTAAAATTCTTTTGGAAAACTGCCTAGTTATAACTATTTTTACACATAAAATTTAAAATTATTTTTTATAAAATATATAATCATTAATTAAAAATTATGGGACAAAATTATAAAGGAACCATCGGAATACTTACCGGTGGAGGCGATGTACCGGGTCTAAACCCAGCTATTCGTGCCGTAACTATTAGAGCAACCCGCGAAGGTTACAGAGTAATCGGTTTACGACGAGGTTGGGCTGGAATTACCGAACTTATTCAAGATAAAGACTATGACAATTCAAATAATTTCATAGAATTGAGCGAAGCTTTGGTTAATAGAATTGGAAGAACAGGAGGAACTTTTTTGCATTCTTCGCGTACTCGCCCAAGCCACATGCCACAATCTGCTGTACCAGACCATTTAAAGGAAACTTACAACAAAGATATAAATGATTTGACACCTACCATTTTATCAAACTTAAATTGGTTGGGCATTGATTATTTGATTCCGATAGGTGGCGACGATACATTGAGCTACGGAGTAAGATTGTATCAAGAAGGTTTTAAGGTCGTTGCGATTCCCAAAACGATGGACAATGATGTTCCCGGAACTGATTATTGTATCGGATTTAGTACTTGCGTAACTCGTACCATTAGTTTAACCAACACTTTACGCACCTCGGCAGGTTCGCACGAGCGTATTTTGGTGCTCGAAGTTTTTGGTCGATATGCGGGTTATACTGCACTTTTGCCAACAATGGCAGGCTCTGCAAATCGTTGCGTAATTCCAGAACATCAATTCGATATTGAAAATTTGACACGTCTTTTGGTAGAAGATCGTAACCGAAACCCGAGCAAATATTCTGTTGCTTTAGTTTCGGAAGGAGCAATGTTTGCTGGAGGTGAAATGATGTTTGCCGATGCCGAAAAAGATATGTTTGGGCATGCAAAGCTTGGTGGTATTGGAAACCTTGTTTCTGCCGAAATTAAAGAGCTTTCGGTAAAATACAATCACGGAAAGCGCATCAACACTATTTACCAAAACCTTGGCTACATGGTGCGCGGTGGAGATCCCGATGCGATAGATTCTATTGTACCAATGGCTTTTGGAAACTTAGCTTTGGACTTGATTTTGAGTGGAATACATGGTCGATTGGTGATTTTGAAAAATGGTCGCTACGACAATGTGCCTATTGATATAGTAAAAGGTTTTAAGAAAATTGATGTAAGCCGTTTTTATGATACCGACCGTTTGCGTCCGCAATATCGTCAGTTTGTAAATCAACCACTTTTTATTATGACCGGAAGTTATTAAATTTTTCTTAAAATAGATTTTCTAATTCAAAGCGTCGAGGCATTTTGCTTCGATGCTTTTTCTTTTTTTAGAAGCGGCTTTTTCTAAAAAAAACTTAATTTTTAAAAATATCAATAAGATTTTGTTTTAGATAAAATATTGAATTTCAATAAATTATTCTCAGTTACTCATCATTTTGAACAACTAAAAAATCGTGTTTAAAATAGATTAACTTTAAATTAACTAAGATTAAAAAAAAAATGATTTACTTTGCACTTAAAAAGGGATTGTTTTTTTGGGGGAGATTTTCTCAAAAAAATTCTCACAGAAATACTATGTTTTTATTAAACAGTAGAAACAGTATTTTTGGAATTTTAAAAATTCATAAAAATATAAATAACACATGGCAAACATAAAACGAATTGGTGTACTAACCTCAGGAGGCGATGCGCCCGGAATGAATGCAACAATAAGAGCCGTAGTACGAACTGCAATATTCTATGACATAGAGGTTTATGGCATTTACAAAGGCTACAACGGATTGATTGACAATGAATTTAAAAAATTAAAATCGAAAAGCGTTCGAGATATTGTGCATCGTGGCGGCACATTTCTAAAAAGCTCGCGAAGCGATAGGTTTAGAACGCCCGAGGGCAGGCAGCAAGCTTACGAAAATTTGAAGAAAAATGAGATTGATGCGCTGATAGTAATTGGCGGAGATGGTTCTTTTATGGGAGCTGGAATTTTTTCAAAAGAACACGATATTCCTTGTATTGGCTTACCTGGAACTATTGATAATGATATGTTTGGAACCGATTTTACTATTGGTTACGACACTGCGCTAAATACTGTGGTAGAAGCGATTGATAAGATTAAAGACACTGCTGGCTCGCACGAGCGTATGTTTTTGGTGGAAGTAATGGGGCGTGATGCTGGTTTTATTGCACTTACTGCTGGAATTGCAACCGGAGCAGAGGCTATTTTTATTCCAGAAGTTGAAAACCAAGTAGATACATTGCTTGATACTTTGAAAGAAGGAAAAGTAGAAGAAAAATCGAGCAGTATAATTATTGTGGCAGAAGGTAGCAAAGGCGGTGTGAACGAAATTGCAAAGCAAGTAAAAGATCTTTATCCACATCTCGACATTCGTGTAAATGTGCTTGGACACATGCAAAGAGGCGGTTCGCCAACGGCTTTTGACCGATTCTTGGCAAGTCGCATGGGAGTGGCTGCTGTAGAAGCACTTCTCGACGACCAACGTAGCATTATGGTTGGTTACGTAAACCATGAAATTGTGCATGTACCTTTCAATAAAACCATAAAAAAACAACGTAACCTCGATGGCGGTTTGATGAAAGTGGCGAAAGTTTTATCAATTTAATTCTTTTTAATAGCAAAATTTGGCTAAAAAAGTTCATGTTTTTTTAATTATTCAAATTTTGCTATTCTTTTTTAATTTTTATTGAAACGATTGCTTTTTATAGCTATTTCAAAATCAAAAGTTTAAAAAATAAAAGATTTTTTTTTGCAAAAAAAGTGTTTTTTTTGCAAAAAAAATTTTGCTAGTATTTGAAAAATTATTTCCTTTGCAGCGCAAATAAAAATGGTGAGTATAGCTCAGTTTGGTTAGAGCATCGGATTGTGGTTCCGAGGGTCGTGGGTTCAAGTCCCATTATTCACCCGCTTTTTTTGAAAAACTGCTTCGTTGTTCGAAGCAGTTTTTTTTATTTTGATTTTTGAGAGAAATTTTGTTTAATTTGTTGATAATCAATAAATTATATTTGTTTCACTTATGGAAAAACAATTACATCGCCTTGTGTGTGAGTCAATTCTGTTTTTGGGATAAACTGAAAAATATTTTCAGGCTTTGTTAGTCGAACGATAGAAACATTGTTTATCCTTTCTAGTTTTACAATGTCGAGGCTTAGCCCATTGGTCGATTTTTGGCTCGACCAGTACGCAACATGCGGAATGTCGTTTATTTTTAGCCAGCCCAAAAACACAACCGAATGACCAATTCCACTTTTCCAGCTAATATTCATAAAATCGCCCGGAATAGCGTTTTCGGGTTTAATTTTTTCACCCATTTCGGCATACGAAACTAAAGCATCGAAGCTGCCGTAGCCATCTGCATTCCAAATGCCCCAAAACTTTATGCCATCGTTGCGACGGCTTCCGTCGGGTTCTTGCATGCGCATGAGTTCGTGCTGTGTTTGGGTTAAAGTATTGTCTGCCAACAATATATTTAAGCTTTCGATAAAAGCTGTGTAAGAAGCTCCGCTGCAATAACTTGTAGTTCGAGGCGCTTTAATTATCTCTTTTCCAAGTAAATGCAAATCATATCCAATTGGCGATTCGGCTGGAATGGCTTTTATGCCAGTAAAATAGCCACCTCCATCGGGAAATTTTGCTTGAATCTTGTCGATGGCTTCCAAAATGAATGAATTATAGCCAGTTATGTATTTTTCTCCAAATTTTTTATATGAAAAGCTGCTGTCTATTTTTAAATCATCGGGATTGATAAATAAAAATTTACTTGGATTTTGGCTTGGAAACAGATTTGCTTTTTTTGTTTCCTGTGAAAAACTTGTAAAATATAGCAAGAGAGCCAAAAATAAAAGAGTTTGTTTTTTCATGTCTTGTAGTTTGAGTTTTTTTTTGAATTAAAATTATGCTGATTTTATCGAAATTTCTGAAATTTTGTCGATTAAAGCAGTTCGCATAGTTTGCAGATTGTTAAATACCTCTTTATTTGTTTTTTTCAAAGATTCAAATCGTTGTTTTGCTTTGAATTTTGTCCAGAAAGTATAATAATAATACGCAAAATAGCCACTTGGTAATAAGCTGATTAAATATACCCATTTTATCCACCAACTATCTGTAATTAAAGCAATTAATCCAAATTGAGCCAAATGTATAAAGGGTGTTGCAAATGTAAAAAATACAAAACGCACAGAGCTGTGAAATTGTGGGTCTTTGAATTTTTTGTTCAAAATTCGTTGGGGTTGCAAAGCAAGTAAATTGTTCAAAAAGCCATATAAAAATAGAGGGAAAAGAATAAAAAAAGCGAAAAAATGACCAATTAATGCAAATTGATTGAATTTTCCTTTCTCGAAAAGCCAATTTCGTAGTGCGTATTTTTTTAAATTCTCGGCATATTGGGTGGCTATATCAAAAAGTTCTTGAGTTTTTTCGGTATTTTTTTTATGCGCTTCTTCTATCAATTTGATGGTGGCTTGGTCTGCAAAAAGGTCATTAACTCCTTTGTTTTCAAGCCTTAAATCTTTTAGCATTTTAGTTCTATTTACGACTCTTAGCATTTCGTAAGCTGTGTAATTGTTCAAATCTTCGATGTGTATAATGCACTTTTTCAATTCATTAGCTATTTCATCGCGCAATTCAGCGTTTGCTCTGGCTTCGTTTTCTAAGAATAGTTGCTTGTATTTCAGCACATTGATAGGTTTTCCGAGAATAATTTTTACGTCAGCCTGAAAATTGAAATAGTTTGAGTAATAAATTCCGGCAGGAATTATTTGTAAATCAAGTTTGAAATCGCAATTTACTTCGGTAGTGAATGCCATTCGAGTAATTCCTTTTTTGAGAGGAAGCAAGTGCCGTTTGTCGAAATGCTGAGCTTCTGGAAAAATAACCAAAGGCACATTATTTTGCAAAATTTGCGACACTCTTAAAAACATGTCGTGATTAAATTTTAGAGTTTCCTTTCCATCTCTGATTCTAAACGATGGAATTATTCTGCAAAAAACAAAAAAACGCGAGAGTAGATTTTTTGTTTTGAATAAATCGGCACGGCTAATAAATACTGGTCTTTCGAGCGATTTCATCACTACCAACGGATCCATTAGCGCATTTTGGTGATTGCTTGCAATAATGTAAGCCTTGTTTTTGGGTAAATTTTCTAAACCATGTACAATAAATTTTCGATAAAAAATACGTAGAAAAATATCAAAAATGCTACGACTCCACTTGTAAAGTATTGAAAATTTATCCAAGCTTTTAAAATCTTTTAAAATATCCATAACTTATAGTATGTCAAGTTGTTGTGAATTGAAATATGAAATTATTTTGAGGTTGCTTTTTAACTAAAAAGTTTGAAAAAATGCTCTTTCGCTTTAAGTTTAACTTCTTCAAAATCAAGTTTATATCCAAGTTCTTTTTGCATCGAAGTTACTCCTTTGCTTAGCCCACAAGGGTTTATATGGTTAAAATACGACATATCGGTATTTACAT
>JAIFNL010000170.1 GCA_020047755.1 Bacteroidota bacterium | reverse complement strand
ATTTTCAGTTTTTCTATCAAAAACAAATCGCTATTCATTTGAATATCAATAAAATCTTTAAAAAAATAAAATTTCTATTATCTATATTCCAAAATATATACCAAGATAGATAAGTAATTATGAATTATGGATTTTTAAATTTTATTTTCCGCCATTTGTTTTTTTAACTCTTGCTTTTTAAGTAAATTTTTCTTGTATTTTGTTTGCACAATGTCAATAGCTACCAAAATGGTAATTGTAAAATACAAAGTAGTTTGATTCATAGGCGTAATTTCGTTGCCAAATAGCTTTAAATGAGCCAAATGTCCACCTTCGGTTGTTAGCATAACGCCTACCAAAAGCAAAATAAAAAGCCCTAAAACTTCAAACATTCTGTTTTTGTGCAAAAACTGATCTACTCGCTCGGCAATAGCCACCATCAACAAGCCGCCAATGATAATTCCAACTATCATTACCCACATAGTTTTGGTTAAAGCTATGGCACTCAAGATAGAATCGAAAGAAAAAACGATATTCATAACCATAATCATAGTCATAATTGCACCAACCGACTTTGTCGATTTTGGCCTACTTTCAAGAATGCTACTGAAGTCATAATCAATCATGTGCCAAATTTCTTTCACCGCAATGTACAATATAAAAATACCTCCAGCAAGAACTATCATACTGTGAATGTTCATGTTAATTGAAAAAACATTTTCTATCTCCTGCGTTATTATTGGATTTTGAAATAAGGGAATTAAGTTTACAATAATAAAAAGTAAAGCAATTCGAATCAAAATAGCCATATAAAGCCCTATTTTACGAACCCAAGCCTGTTTTTCGGCAGGTGCGTTTTTTGATTCTATCGAAATGTAGAGTAAATTATCGATTCCCAAAACAGCTTGCAAAACCACAAGCATAAAAAGCGTCAAAATTTCATTTACCATTTTAAATTTAGTTAAATTAAGTTCGTAAAAATAGATTCATTAATTACTTATAATTTGCAGTTTGCAAAGTTAGGATAAATTTTAAAATAATCGAAATATATTGGCTATTTTCGCAATGAAACATCGAAATTTTGCTAACGATTCAAATTTATGTTTAACTTTTAGAATAAATAATTGCAATAGCACAACCATACTAACCTATAAATAAGCTAAATAGCAAAAAAAATGCCCATTTTCGAGAAATATCTCAACGAAAATTAGACATTTTTTCTTTACCAAATAAAAAAATATAATTTGGCAAAATTATTCTACTACACATTAAAAATATACAGCTAGATTAAAAAAAGAAGTATTTTATAAAAAAGATTATTTAATCAAACTTAAACCTTCCAAAGCTGATTCATCGCTAGGTGAGAGCATTAAAACTTTATTAAACAATATTTTAGCTTCTCTAGTCTTTCCGGTTTGAAAACTTGCCCAAGCATACATTAGCAGTCCATCGTAATCAAAAGGATATAAATCTACTACTTTTTTAAAATAAGTTAAGGCTTTTGAATAATCTTTTCGATTGTAATAAATTAAGCCTAACCGGTAGTTTGCCAATGTGTTATTAGGTGAATTTGTCAAAATTGAATTATAAAGATTTATAACGTCATTCCATTTTCCGAGTGCTGCTTTGGGGTAAATAAGTCCAAATTTTGCTTCTTCAGAATACGGCATTAATTCCAAAGCGCGTGTGTAATGCGTTTGCGACTCTGTATAATTTTTGGCACTATACTCGAGCCAACCCAAACGCAAGTTCACTTCATACGAATCGGCGGTATAAACTGCGTGCATTTTTTTTATAGCTTCATCGTAGTTTTTGCTTTTTTCGAGGTTATAACTTTCTGTAAACGCCTTTTGAATACTCGAAAAATCTTGTGCTGTGGCAAAATTCACCAACAGCAATAAGCTAAAAATACCTGTTGTTTTTTTTAAAAATTCCATACTATTCCTCCTAAAAATGTTTGTGAATTGTAATTAATTTCATTATCTATTGAATTGATTTTATATTCGTTAGTAAAATTATAGTTTTGATAAATAGCGTATAAATAATTCGATTTTCCTAACTTTATATTAAAATTAACTCCGTACCAATAATTGATTCTATCTAATCCATTATAAATTGTATAAGCTTGACTATCAACAAAATCAAAAGTTTCACCATACATTACAAAGGGTTCAATTCGTATAGAATTTCCCAAAGCAACACTCAAGCGCTGCTTAAAAATAAAAGCAGTATTTTGTCCATCTACTTTTGTATAATATTGGAAAAAACCTTCATTTTGCCAAAAAACTTTTTTGTTTGCAAAAGGATAAAGCGTAAACGAAAGTCCGCTTTGGCTTTGAAATTCTAAACTCAAATTAGAAACAGACGACGAAATACCTAAATCGAAATAAGCAAATTGTTTTGAAAAACCAACAAATCCGGTAAAATTATTGGCTGTAAAGTTGTAAAAAGTAACTTCCGTTTGCCTGTTTCCTCCAAAACCGGAGGTAGTTTCTATGCCCGTGGCAACCAATTTTTCATTGGCATAATTAAAGGCAAAAGTCAGATTTTGCCTTTTAGGTAAATTGAAATTTCCCGATGCGTAATATTGCCACTGAAAAATAGCTTGATTCATAGCATCTTCGGAGTAATCTTCGTCGTAAACTCGGCTATTTCCAAACACAAAACCCAAACTGTTGGAAAAAGAAAATCGGCTTTTTGAATAATGACTTGTGTAAAGATTAAAATAATTCAAATTTTGCTTAATTGTTTGATTAAGCACATCGCTAGAAGTTTTAGAAACTTCATAATTATCCGTTAAATAATAACGATATTCCATTCCAAAACTATTGATTATCAGGTCGTCGTCGTAAAAACGGGTTTTCTCACGCAAGTCGCCTTCAAAGGAAAGCCAAAGCTGTCGGGCTTCTTCGTACATTCCGCCTTTTAGATACGAATAGTACAGATATTCCATTCCAAGTTCATCATTTGGGTATTCTGAAAGCACTTTTTGAAAGTATGAAGCGGCTTTTCTGTACTTTTTAAGTTCATATTCGGCTATTGCTAAGCGATAATCTAAATAATAGAACGAAATGTCCGTTTTTTTTGCTTCTTTTCCTATTTTAAGTAAATTTTTCCAATCCGAAGCTAAGTATTGAGCATAAGAAATGGAATCGACATAGCCAAAAGTTAATTTTGTTTGTGAAAATACGACAATTGGAATCAAAAAAATCAATAGTATAAAAAGGATTTTCTTCATATTTTGGGCTTATAATTAATTTTATTTTTTTTTTGAAATAGCTATTTTTAAATTTTATAGTTTTATTTCATTAAAAAAGAACGTATTCCATTGATATTTATTGTAATTTCAAACGAAATTTGTTTTATTTTTTTATTGAACGAAAAAGATAAAATTTCCGATTTTAATTTTATTTCTTCCGGCGAAAATTCATCATCTACACTCAAATAATTAAGCTTGTATTGGGCTTTCAAAAAAAGATAAAAAGGCGCAACAAAATCTTGAAAAATCATTCGTTTTTGCGAAAAAAGATTATTTTGTGGCAATTTATCTTCAATGGTTAATCCATTGTAAAAACCCAATTGCACCTTGTAAAATGCTAAATAAAAGAAATAAAGAGCCGAATTTTTATTGCCTTCAAAATTGATGAATTGAAAAAGTAATTCGTCATTTTTGAAGAAAGCAGAAGAATTTGTTTTTTTGCAATAAAAGTACGAAACATTGTAAATACTAGTCCTAATTTCCCATTCATTCTCGATTATTTTTGAAAAATCATCTACTTTTTCAAAAAGCAATTCGCTTCCATTTTTTACCGTATTAAATTTCAAAACTTGCCCAGGAATAAAATGAAAAGCCTGCAGAAGTAAATTGTTTGATGCAACATTTTGTAACCTTTCATCTTGCTGCGGATTGAAAAGAGTTTTGAGTTCTAAATACTTGTTTTCTTTCTTAATTAAATGAGCAAACGGATAAAAAAACGTTTTGGAGCCAATAAAAGGTGTTGCTTGAAATTGAAAATGCAAATGAGGATAAGGCGAACGACCTGAATTTCCGCAAGTTGCAAGCATTTGCCCTTTGCGTACAAATTCTCCTTTCTTTACCTTAAAACTTCCTTGTTTCAAATGACTTATCTGTGAATATAAATAATCTGAATGCTTGATTACCAAAGAGTTTCCCCAATTGTTAATGGTATTGATGTCGCCAATAATGTTGTCGGCTATTCCATCAACCAATTCGGCTACAATTCCATCGGCAGAAGCAACTATGGGCTTGTTGTAGCAAAAATAATCGGTTGCAAAATCGCCTTTGTTCTGGAATTGTTTGCCCTCATTATCAGTTATTACAAAGTCCCAAGCGTGCTGCCACTCGCCTTTGTGTGTATGCTCGCCCGCGTGAGCTTGCGAAACAGTCCACTCACCCAAAAATGGTAAGTAAACCGGTAAATAAAAAGCACTTGGGAAACGCTCGCTCACGTTTTTGTGAAAATACAAATTTTCTTCCGGAGCATTGCGCTGCTCGATAGGCTCAACAAGCTCATTGCGTGTTTGCGTGCGAAGTTTCATTACATAAACAAACAACAATACCGTAATATTAAACGGCAGCGAATAAATAGAAAGCTGATAATATGAGAAAAATTTGCTCAATCCAAAAGTAAGTATTACCGTAATTGGCAGCAACAAAAGCAACCACAAATACGACCAGCGCGAGGGAACAAAGAAAAATCCACCAATGGCTATTGCCGTAAGTATGTAGTTGAAACCTATGTAAGTATAACTCAACTCGCTAAAATTTACGCCCAAAAGTTGGTAAAAAAGGTAAGCAACATAAAAGCCAACAAGCGAAAGTGTAAAAGCTATGCGCGAGCTAAAAAGCAAAGCAATGGCGATAATAATTCCGGCTAATTCATTGAACTGAAATAAAATAGCTCCCAAAGAAAGAAAATAAATACGCAAAGATGCCGGCGTTTGAAACGACGAAATCCAATTGTAAAAATCGACAAAATTTTGTCCGCCAAGTGCGTAAAGTTCGTTGTAAAAATAAATACCTCGCTGGCTTACACCAATATACCACAAATCGCTCATTGCCAAATTGGCAGTCCACATCACCAAAATAAACGGAATACTTATATAAGGTAAACCGTATTTTGTGAAAACGCCTTCGATAGTGAGCGTTACAAATAGCGTAAAAATAGCCAAAACAATCAACAAAAATAGGCTTGCCAACGAAGGTTGAAACATAATGCCAGTTCCCAAACCTACCAACAAGCTATTGAATCCGTAAAGTCCTTTTTCGACATTCAACTTATTGAATTTAAACCAAATAGCCGTTTGATTACTCACCAAAACAGCAAGTAAACCGCCCAATCCTGTCCAAAAATCGAAAAAACTAACCAACAATAACAATATCCCCAAAATTTTATTTTTGGAAAAAAATATCTGTGAATATGAATTTAATAAACCCATTTCTTTTAATGAAAAATGAAAAATGAAAAATATTTTTTTTGCCTGTTTATTTTTTTAATCGCTCCGAAGCAAGCCTCTCTTTACTCGTTTTCACACTGACTATTAAAATTGACAATATTTCTTTACAATCAGAGGCTAAGCTTTCAAAAAGCTTTAATTCAATGTATTCTGTATCATGCAAAATACTTAACCAATAGTCTGTTTCGTTTGCTTCTTTTAGCGAAATACTCAGTTTACTTATAAAATCAGCTGTACTCTGAGCAAATTCTGACTCTCTAACCAAAGCACCTATTGATGTCCCACTTCGTAATACCTGATTACTTAAAACAAATTCTTTTTTTTCTTTTTGTAAATACTGGCAAAGCTTCACAATACGAATTGCAAATTTATACGTTTTTTCTCGTAATATATTTGTTCTTTTCATAAATTCATTTTTCATTTTTCATTTTCACTTTTAATTCCTAATTTATAATTCCTAACTCCTAATTCTTAATTAAATAGTCTGGTATTTTTTCGTGTTGCAAAAATGTATCGTTGGTTTCGGCAGTACGGATAATGTGGGTTTCGCCTTTAGTGTCGATGAGCACAATGTTGGGGCGAAGTGTGATGAATTGCATCCATTGCGTCATATTGTATGCACCTATTCGCTTGATTACCACTTGGTCGCCTTTTTGAAGAAGCGGAAACTGAATGGCTGCTCGCACTACGTCAATGTTCATGCACAACGGACCGTAAATAGTCGTGTCTTCGGTGTGTACGCTGGTTTCTTTTGCCGGATAAATTTCGTGCTCGTACCAAAACGAAGTGAATAACATATTTACTCCTATATCGATAATTGTAGAACGTCTTCCATCGGCTAAACGCTTATTAGCTAGCACAGTACCAATCAAATAGCCGGCATCGTCTATCAAGGCTCTTCCTGTTTCTAAAATAAGAGTTGGCAAATCTTCGGGCGAAATTTCGGAATTAACTATGGCTGAGGTTATTGCATCGGCATAGGTATCAAAACTTGGGCAAGTATCTGCACCCGAAAGATAAGCACCTTTGAGCGTATTTTTGGTAGCAAAACCACCGCCCATATCAATGTATTTGATTTTGTGATTGTACTTTCGGTTTATATTTACAGCTAAATCGGTCAATTTGGCAGCCGCCACTGCATACGCATTGGGCGTAAGTATGTAAGTACCTATGTGTGTGTGCAATCCAACCAATTCCATTTTCCCGCTAAGCATAATTCGGTTCAAAGCGTTCCAAGCTTCGCCATTTTCGTAATTGAAGCCAAATCTGTCCCATTGCGGATAAATTCCGGTGTCCATGTTTACCCTAATAGCTACTTTTGGGCGTTGCGAAAGCACTTCGGTCAGTTCCATAATCATATAAAGTTCGTCGAAATGGTCGATATGAATCAAAGAACCTTTTTCGATGGCAAGAATCAAATCGCCTTTACTTTTGTCGGGACCATTGAAAATGATGTGCTTACCTTCTACTCCATTGTTCAACGCTTTGCGGTATTCAAAACCCGAAACCACCTCAGCCCAAGAACCTAACGAATGAAAAACTCGGCAAACGGCATCTAAATAGTTGGTTTTGTACGACCACGCAAATTGTACTTTCGGATAGCGATTGGTAAAAGCACGTTTGACTTCGGTAAACGTATTTTCGATGGTTTGCTGCGAAAGTACATACGCAGGCGAGCCAAATTTTTCAATTAAATTGCTTATTTTCAAGCCATCAATTTCGGTTATGGCTTTGGTTTGAACTTTCATTCCGTATTTATCGGGCATTCCGGCATTAATTTTATTTATTACCGGTCTTTCATATTTTAGTTTCATGTTTTTTTTATTAAATTGTTAAATTATTAAATTGTTAAATTGTTAAATTGCTATTTTTAAAAATTAAAAAGATATAATTTTAAAAAAAAATTACTAAAATAATATCATTTTTCTAAATAATAATTAATAAATAACAACTCTTAATTCTTAATTCTTAATTCTTAATTCTTAATTAACTTAAAGTTCTCCGTTCATCGATAATTTTTCAAAAATCGACAAATCAACAATTAAATCTTGCGAGTAGCGAACAAACATTTTTCCAATTTCGTAGCTTGTGTAGGGAATTACTTCTTTTCCAAGTCCCAAATTTACCATAGCTTCTGGCAAATTTTGACCAGCTCCGTTGGCAAGATACACCCAAGCAGGAATGCGTGGATTTATTTCTATTAAAAAATATTCTCCGGTATTTGTTTTAATCATTTCCAGCTCCATTCCGCCACGCCATTTGGTTTGTTTGATGATGTTGCGAGTAAGTTCGAGCAGTTTTTCGTCGCCAAGCGTAATTCCGCCCCACGCCTTGCCCTTGTCGGTAATGTATTGCTTGCGCATAGGTACCGCGCCAATGGTATTTCCGTTGCCATCGCCCAATGCAATTACGTTTACTTCAGTGCCTTTGGCAAATGCTTGAACAATAACAGGTAAGCCCCATTTTGCCGAAATTTTGTTGAAATGATTGATGACTTGTTCTGGGTTGTAAGCCAAATAGGCATCGTAAAATTTCCCTTTCACCAAAAGCGGATAATCAAACTCTTTGCGCAAATCATTTATTTCGGAAAGCGATGTAAGAGCTTTGCTATTAGGAACTTGAACATTATACTTTTTGCCATATTCGGGCAAATTTACTTTTTGTCGTTCCTCAAACTGCTCCAAAGTGGGCAAAAAAGTTTTGATTCCCAAATCGCTCAAAATATCTTGCGAAGTGATAAAAGTAAACAACTCGGCATCGAAATTTGGAATAATAAAATCCAAGTTTTCTTTTTCGTGAATGTATTTTATGCGGTCTATAAAAGCTGTACTTCCGGCTGAAGGGTATGGAATTTGATAAACCTTATCACAAATTCCATCGAGATAAATTCCGGGTTCTAAGTTCTCATAAGCTAAGCCTATAATATTCACTTTGAACGATTTAGCTTCGCGAAGTCCCCGAATTACCGGCACTCCCGGACCCGGATTATCGGTATTATTTAAGCCTGTAATGGCAATATTGTATGTTGGAAGCATTTTTTTAAATTTAGAATTAAAATTAATTTCCTAGTAAATCTTACAATTTACTCCACAAATTGATAGTGCTTGAGCATTTGAACAAAATCATCAAAATTGCGTTGAAATGTAAATTCGTCAATTTCATATTTTTCTAAAATATGCGAAGTGATAAATTGCTCGTCTTTGTCGTCTTTTAGCAAGTTTACAATTTCGGTTGCAATCGGATTGAGCGAAAAACTATCGCCCGAATTGGGGTCGAAAGCAAAGCCCGACTGGCTTATGGCAATATTTTTTTTAATTTTCATAATCTATTTTTGATTTAAGATAAATACCTTGTTTTTTTTGTTTGAAATATAAATTTTGATAACGTTTTATCGAACTAATTTTATAGTACAAAAGTAGTGGATATAGAAAGGATAAATGTTACAAAATTTAGTAAAAGATTAATGATTTTCTGTCTTTTTTGTGTAAAATTATTCTCTAAATTAATGAAATTTTGCAAAATCGCCGTTTTTAAACTCGCTTACTGTTATTCCTGTTTCTTTTTTGAATTGATTGGAAAGATATTGAACGCTGCTGTAATCCATCATGTAAGCAATTTCGCTAAGCGAATATTCATCGCTCATTATCAACTCTTTAATGCGTAAAATTTTGTGATGAATGGTATATTTTTCGAGCGTTGTGTCTTCGTATTTCGAGAAAAGTTTGGATAAATGTTGGTAATTAATTCCGAGTTTTTCGACCAAATAATCCGATTTGCGCACAATGGAATCGACATTGTTCATTTGGTAAATAAGCTCGTAAACAGCTTGTTTTGCCTGCTCCACAATGCGTTGTTCTCGATTGATAATCAGGCTCATGCCCGATAATTTCAAAATATCGTCTATTTGCTGAAGGCTTATTTCGTGCGGATTGAAACGCACTTCGGCAAAACCTTGTATTAATTTGATTATTTGTATGTTGTGCTTTTCAAAATCCTCGCGCACTATACGCAAACAATTTCGTGCAAGTTACAAAAAAAAATGCAAATAGCAATGATAAATGTTGGCACCAAGCATTATTGATACAGGTGGCTTGGAGTCATCGTATTAATTGACTATTCTTTTACCTAATTCAAAAACAAGCTTTTTATAGGATTGAAAAAGCGTGCGGCAAGTGGCAAATCTTCGGTTATAATTTCGGCAGAAGCCTGCATATTTTGCTTGAACGGAATTTTAAGTTTGTAATTGGTTTGTAAACTTTGTTTTACGTGTATCAAAACCGTATAATTTTCGCCATCGTTTACTGCCGAAATTTCTTGTACGCTGCCTTGCAAAATACCAAATTCTTGAAAGGGATAATCATTGAGCTTTAAATTTACTTTTTGCCCTTTTTTTACTTTGCCTGCACCCGATAATGGCAGATTTGCACGCGCTGTAATTTCTTTTTTTTCTTCGGCGGCTATTACCGTAAAAACAACGTCGCCGGCATTTAGATTCTGAAAATTTGTCCATATTTTCGAAAATACAATTTTTCCGGCAAAAGGACTTTTGAGCAAATAATTTTGTTCCCACAAATGGGCTTGTGCCAAAAAGGCTTCAATGCTTTCTTTGAGTGTTATTATTTGGGTTTCTTTTTGTTGCTGATATTGCAGTTCCAAATCTAAAACAGATTGCTCTAAATTGCTTATTTGTATTTTGGTGTTGCTTATGGCATTTTCAGAATTTTGAAAGGAGCCTTTTTTTTGCAAAAATTGGCTTGCCGATTTTTCATATTCTTCGGCTGAAATAACTCCCGAAAGGTGCAATAGCGAATCGCGGCGAAATTGTTTTTCTTGCAATTTTAAGTCTTTTTGCGATAAATTGACTAAGTTTTGAAGGTTTTCAGTGTAACGAGTATATTCGGCTATTTGAAGGTTTAAACCGTTTATTTTTCTACGCTGATAATCTATTTGCACAAAATTTTTGTACGATTTTAATTGTTTCAAAAAGCCCGAATAATAATTTTGAAGTTCGCCAAGTTGCAAACTATGATTTTCGGCACAAGGCAACTTTTCTATTTCGGTGGTTTCAATGCTTTGGTTAAGGCTATCCATTAGACTATAAACTACTTTGTAGTGTGCATAATTGCACGTATTTTCGATGATAGCCAACACCTCATCTTTTCTAACTTGCTGTTTATCTTCCACAAACAACTGGGTTATTTTTCCGTTGAGGCGTGCTTTTATGTTAGCCGGAGGTGTGTTGCCACTAAGGGTAGCCTTTGCTGTTACCACATCGGGGTATTTAAAAAAGAAACTCCCTGCAAAAAGTACCGAAACGATTATAAAAACCACCGTTATTCCACTCCTAAGTAGCCAGTGCGGAACTATTCCTATTATTTCCTGTACCTCTTCGCTGCGTAATCTGATTTTTTATCTAAAAAAAAGCCATTTCTAAAATGCCGCATTTTTTTGTAAATATTTTACACCTTCGTAAAAATTGCGAATAAGTTTTGTAGCAAATTCATTTATGTTAATATTTTCTTTTTTAATCCAATCGGTTATTTCCTTTTCCAATGCAAGTTCTGCATTTATCGACCAATTTATTTTGCCCGATTCAATATCTTGTTCTGTTATTGGCTCAATATCAGAGTAATCAATGGCATCGTCTTGGTAATCAATATAATTTTGAGGTATTTTAAAACCTTGTTTGCCCAAAATCATTGCCTCTTGCCAAGGTATCGTATCATTATCAAACTCAATTTCAATATTATAAAGGTT
>JAIFNL010000075.1 GCA_020047755.1 Bacteroidota bacterium | reverse complement strand
TCTGAAGTGTTTTTTCATTTAAATCCTTTACAGAAATATTGGGAATTGGAACGCTATCCCAACATTTACCTTGCTTTTTCAGTAAAAATTTATCAAGCGATGCGCCTTTTAATTCCTGTTTAGTACTACCAACTCTATAATGATATTGCCCTTTGTAATTCACAGCGAAAGGATATTGTTCTACTTCAATTTCAATGTAATATAAATTGGCATGTTGTTTTAAATTTACATCACAAATGATACCTAAATGATTTTGGATTTTATTGGGAATTTCGTCCATAAGCTTTTTGAAATCATCAATTCCAACAATATTTCCCTTATCGTCTTTACCAATTATCAAAATTCCTCCTTTTGCATTTGCAAAACCGCAAATCCATTTCAAATATTCATCTCGCCAAGATGCTTTCCATTCTATATTCTGTTGTTCTTGCATTATTTATTGATATTATTATCTCATTTATTATTTGTAGTACCTGTCATGCCAATAAACCATAACGAAATATATACTACACATTTTCAATGTGTTCTATTTTACGGTCAAGGAGTTCAGAATTTTAGTTCGCTACTTGGCTTTTGTTTTTGCAACCAAAAGTGCGAAGTTTATGCTCTAGGAATTGAGAAATAAAAAATAGTTCCATTGTTTAGTGAACTTTCGACCCAAAGCTTACCGTTGTTTTTTTCAATAAATTCTTTACACAAAATAATACCAAGTCCGGTTCCTGTTTCTTTGTTAGTGCCTAAGGTAGAGGTAAATACATCGAGTTTAAACAAGCTAGCCATTGTCTCTTCGGTCATTCCCATGCCGTTGTCTGCAATGCAAATTTCAATCATCTTTTTTTGTTTTGTGGCTTCAAATCGGATACTTCCTCCCTGCGGCGTAAATTTGATGGCATTGGAAAGTAAGTTGCGTAGCACGGTAGTAATCATATTTTCATCGGCAAAAGCTAAAATATCGAAACTCACGTTATTTATGATTTCCAGGTTTTTAGCTGCTGCATTGTTAAGCATTAATTCAACACTGGCATCTATCAATTCCGAAACGTTTAGCACTTTGGCACTTACTTTTAATTTTCCGGTTTGTGAGCGCGACCAATTGAGTAAGTTTTCGAGCAAATTATAGCCTTGCTGCGACGATTGAAGTAGCAAAGTGAGGTATTCTTTTATTTCCTCCGACGAAAAATCCTCATAATTTTCTACCAAATTTTCGGTAATTCCTAGCAAGGAGTTGAACGGATTTCTCAAATCGTGTGCAATAATTGAGAAGAATCTATCTTTTGTTTTGTTTACCTCCTCAAGCTCATTCATTTGTGCTTTTATTTTCTGCTCATGTTCCTTATTTTTACTCACATCGCGAATTATGGCGATTAAGAAAAACTTTTTGCCTTTGCTAAAGCGCGACAAGGATATTTCTGATTCGAAAATGGTTTTTCCACCACGAATCAAAAGCCATGTGAAAAATTGTTTTTTGCCCAGCAATGCTTCTTTTGCGTATCTGAGTGCAAGTTCTTGGCTATTTGCTTCATTAGATTGATATTCAGGAGTAAAATGCAATAAATTTTGATAAATGATTTCTTCAGCCGATTTGTCGAGAAGCTCTGTTGTAGCCGAATTAAATTCAAGTATTTCAAATTTGTCAAGAATAATAATTGCATCTTTTGCATTTTCAAATAAACTTCGGTATTTCTCTTCGCTAAATTTGAGCTGTTCTTCGTTTATTTTGCGTGCATAAGCATCGGCTATTAAGTGCGAAATAGCTCTAAGTGAGGCTACCTCGGCTTCGTTCCATTCAATATAACTTGTGCATTCATCAAATCCAATAAAACCATGATATTTTCCTTTTACATAAAGTGGAAAAGCCAACAGCGATTTTAGATTTTGTTCTTTCAGTAAATCGAGAAAAATACCTGTAAAAAATGAATTTACATTGTTGCAAATAAGTTGTCCTTTTTCAAGTATATATTTGTCCCACTGCTGATAACGAAGTTCTTGAAGCGAAGTATCGTCTTTTGCAATTGGATTAAATCCGGTATTATTCCATTGGTAGGTGCATCTACTTTCGTTGGTTTTTTCGTTATTTTCGTAGATATAAACGCGACTGATGTTGAGATGCAGCCCCAAAATGGAAAGTACATTTTCCATGATAATATCGAATAAATCGGAGTTGATAGCATTAAAAGTGTAAGCTATTTCTGCCAGCAATTCCGAAAAATCCCGTTTAGATAGTATATTGTTCGCTTCGTTTTTCAACTAGAAAGTATTTTTCGTATAAAATGAAATTAAATTTTTGTGTTCACTCTTTTTTTTCAAAAAAGGAGATTCGTTAAAATTAATTTTTCAAATGTACAAAAAAAATAGCTAAACAACACTAATCTGATTTATTTTTTTTAAAATTCTTTCAATTTCTTTTTTTTTTTGATAATCAATTATGAAAATACTTTAATTTAAGTATTTATGGTGATGGTGGTTTTTATTTTGTTGTGCAAACGAAAAATGATTGAAACATTTTTTTTAGGTAGTAATTTGTGTTTTAATTTTAAGTTAAATCATTGATAATTAATTATAATCAGTATATCGCTACATCAGTTAATCAACAAATCAAGAATATATATTTTTTTTTTCAATTTGCCTGTAACTTTTTAAAGCATGAGTTCGTCATACTCTAAAACAAACAAAAAAATTCTTTTAGCGCAAAAAAGATTTAACGAATGACAAGTAAAGAATACAACCAAAGTGTAGAAAATTATTCCGACAGCATTTTTCGCTTCATTTTGTCGAACATCAAAGACAAAGATTTGGCGAAAGATATTGTGCAAGATACATTTGAAAAATTATGGATAAAATTACAATCGGTTGATTTTGAAAAAGTTAAATCGTATTTATTCACAACTGCATATCATACGTTAGTGGACATTGTGCGTAGGCAAAAGCATGTTACCGGTTTAGAATCGAAAAACATGAACAACATGAAATATGAAAGTGAATATTCTGATTTGCAGGAAGTTTTGCACAAAGCCATTGATAAATTGCCCGAAGACCAACGTTCTGTATTGTTGCTTCGCGATTACGAAGGCTACACTTACGACGAAATAGCCGAAATTACTGGCTTAAACGAGAGTCAAGTGAAAGTGTATATCTACAGAGCCAGAAAATTTTTAAAAGAATTTGTTGTGAAAATGGAATACGTTATTTAATTAGGAATTAGAAATTTAAATTAAAAATTTTAAAAATTAAATTTTAGAAAAAATGAAAATTAATATCGAAACATACGAGCTATATGTGATTGACTACCTCGAAGGAACACTTTCGGAGGAGTTAAAAGCAGCGTTTGATGTTTTTTTATTAATGCACCCCGAAATAAAAGATGAATTAGATGAAATTGCAAACATAGAACTTAAACCAAATTTAGAGTTAAACTTAGATAAAAGTTTATTAGAAAAGGATTTATTTTCTGTTGAAAATATTGAATTGCATTTTGAAGATTTGTGTATTGATTGTATCGAAAACCAATTTAGCATCGCCGAAAAAATAAAATTTGAAGCATTTTTGAATCAGAATCCTTCAAAAAAACATATTTTCAGTCAATTTGAAAAAACAGTTTTAGCTAAAAATTGGAATCAATCCACTGCAAATTTCAAATCACTGCTCAAACAGCTTATTTTAGACGATAATTCGTTTAACGAAGAACTTTCGATTGCTTATTTGGAAGGCGATTTGACAAAAAATGAATCTCAACTTTTTGAGGAACAATTGCTTCTTGATGCCAATTTGTTGCAAAAAAATAATTTGTACAAGCATCTGAAACTAAAAGCAAACAAATCAATTGTGTTTGAAAATAAAGCCGGTTTGTATAAAAAAGAAAACGTGTATTTTGCTTATTTTGGCAAATTTGCTTTAGCGGCTTCTATTTTGCTTTTTGGATTTTTATTGCTGCCCAAAATGATGACGTTTGATTCGCGTATGGTGTCTAATATTGGTAAATTCAACGAAAGTTTAAGTTCAAATGATAGTATCAATAGCTCAAAAAATGAAATAGTTGCAATTTCGGAACAAACGGCAACAACTTTAGAACAAATTAAAACAACTAAAAAAGTAATATACAATAAACATGAGGCGTATGAAGAAAAAAATGAACAAAAACTGTTAATATCAGAAAAACCAACAACTTACCTTACTACCAATGTTAAATTGTCCAATATTGAAATTCCGGTTTCAATAGAAAGCGAACAATTTTATTTAAAACCAAATTCTCAAATTTTAGCAAATTCGCAAACAATAGAGCAAACTGAAGCTTCAAAAAATCAGATTCCTCGAATTAAATTTTGGAAAGCCGCCTCGTTTGTAGTAACTATTTTTAGCAAAGCAACAGATTCAGATGTCTTATTAACAAGTGAATACGATGAAAAAGGAAATTTAATGGCACTCGATATTGTTTCCGAGAAATTCAGTTATTCTAAAAGTTACAAAAGATGAAAATTATGAATTTGTAATTTATTTATAAAAAAAAATCAAATAATAATATTTCGACAAAAATCGAAGCAAAACAGTAAAAATATGAAAAAAGTAATTTTAACATTAGCCCTAGCATTTACGATATTTTCGATTAATGCTCAAGTAGATAGCTCAAAAATAGTAAAAGAGCAAAATTTAGAAAAGGAACTCGAAAACCTTGAAGATGGAGCGGAACAGTTTTCAAAACAAATACAAGAACTTTCTAAGCAAATTGTATCTTTAGATGCAGAAAAGCAATCTGAAGCAACTTCCGACGAAAGAAAAAAAGAAATTGAAGCTAAGATTGATGACTTAGAATTGCAAATAAATGCACTCGAAAAAGGCATTGCAGATATTGAAATAGACATTGAAAGCAGCGAAAATAGCAAAGACGGTAAAAAACACAATGACGATGACGACAACGGGGACGACGATGACGATGATGGTTTTGATTTTGACTGGGACGAATTTGATTTTGACTTTTGGCCCTTGAACAAAAAGAAAAAATTTAATGGTCATTGGGCTGGTTTTGAGATAGGTTTGACTAATTTCGTAAATGCTGATAATCAATTTGAATTGCCTGCAAATGGTTCTTTCTTGGAGCTTGACCCTGTAAAATCGGGGAGTTATTCGCTTAATTTCATGGAATTTAACATTCCTTTGCACAAAAAATACTTTGGCTTAGTTACTGGAGTTGGTTTTGAATGGAAATCTTACACTTTGGAAACCAACGGTTATTTAATTTACAACGAGCAAGGAAATACTGATTTTCAAGAGGTTGATTATACCATAAGCCGCAACAAATTTAATGTAAACAGTTTTACCTTTCCTTTACTTGCCGAGATTCAAATCCCTATGGGTAAGAAAGATAAGCGCATTAGTTTAAGTGGAGGTGTGATTGGAAGTATTCGCGTAGGTTCTTCTACTAGCCAACAATGGGAAGAGGGAAAAACCGACAATTATTTCAGACAAGAAGCTGATTATAACCTATCTACATTCAAATATGCTTATACAGCAAGAATTGGTTACCGAGGCTTCCAGGTATTTGCCAACTATGAAGTTATGCCACTTTTTGAAGAAGGTAAAGGACCCGAAGTTTATCCTATTTCCTTTGGAATAAGATTGTTAGATTTTTAATAAAACAGAGGAGATGTAAAAAAAACACCCCGAAAATTTTAAAATTTTCGGGGTGTTTTTTTATTTCTTTTCGTCTTACAAATTTAAGCTCATGGCTATCAATTCGGCAATATCGTAATTTTTTACAGTTTCTTCCTTTTCCTTCATTTTGATTCCATCGCTCAGCATAGTCATACAAAATGGGCAAGCTGTTGCAATTATATCAGCTTTAGTATCAAGGGCTTCTTCGGCACGTTCCAAGAAAATTTCTTTGTTTCCTTTTTCGGCTTCTTTAAACATTTGTGCGCCGCCAGCTCCGCAGCAGAGTGCATTTTCTTTGTTGCGTGGCATTTCAACTTTTTGCGAAGGTATTTTTGCCAAAAGATTGCGTGGCGCGTCAAAGACATCGTTGCCTCTGCCCAAATAACAAGGGTCGTGGTAGGTTATTCGTTTGTCGCTAAAAATGGATTTGTCTATTTTTAGTTTGCCTTCGTCGGCTAATTTGCTCAAAAACTCTGTGTGATGCACTAATTCATATTTTCCACCAAGTTCGGAGTATTCGTTTTTTAAAATATTAAAACAATGTGGGCAAATAGTTATAATTTTTTGTACTTCATACGAGTTTAAAATTTCGATATTTTGAAATGCTTGCATTTGAAAAAGCATTTCGTTTCCGGCTCTTTTGGCAGGATCGCCTGTGCAGCTTTCTTCTGTGCCAAGTACAGCAAAGCTGATATTCAAATGGTTGAGTATTTTTGTAAATGCACGCGTTACTTTTTGGTAGCGTTTGTCAAAAGCACCTGCACAACCTACCCAAAATAAGTATTCGGGTTTTTCGCCTTTGGCGAATAAATCTGCCATTACCGGAACGTTCATCTTTTTTTCGTAGTTTGGTTTACATTATTTGTTTGAAAAAGCTAATTTTTCAAACTTTTTTTTAAGTTTTTCAAAGTTCAAATGTAGAAAAAATAATTATGTTTGCATAATAAATTGTGCGTTTTTTTGAAAAAAATAAACATGTGAGCTATTTATTTTGTCAATTCTCTAAAAACATCTTCAAGTCTTTTTTCTATTTTTTGCATCGAAAGTACAGTGTTTGAATTTATTACAGCCCAGTTGAAAAGTTTTTCTCTAATGTCGGTGTGGCTTTGAATTAACCAAATAGAATCATTGAGTTGTTTTGCATCAGAAATGTTTTCTATTTTCATAAGGCTTTCTTTGTCAATGCTTTTGCCAAATTCAATTTGAATTGTAATTGAATTGTCATCAGACTGTAATTGAATATGGCTAACGCTATCTTGAGCTACAATTTTGCCTTTGTCGATGATAATCACCTTTTTACAAATAGCTTCGACTTCTTGCATGATGTGTGTAGAAAGCATGATTGTTTTTTCTTTGCCAAGTTCTTGAATCAAATTTCGTATTTCTACTATTTGATTGGGGTCTAAGCCGGTAGTTGGCTCATCGAGAATTAAAACTTTGGGTTTGTGTATAATTGCTTGCGCTAAGCCAACTCGTTGTCGATAACCTTTTGAAAGCTCTCGTATTTTCTTGTTTTGCTCGCGGTTAAGTCCTGTCAATGAAATAACTTCTTCAACTGCCAGTTTTTTGTTTTTAATTTTGAAAAGCCCTGCTGTGAATCGCAAAAATTCTTTCACATACATATCGAGGTAAAGCGGGTTGTGCTCAGGCAAATAGCCAATGCTTTGCTTCACTTTCAAGGCATCGAGGCTGACATTGAAATTATTGACAAAAGCCTCGCCACTGCTTGCCGGAATGTAAGCCGTTAAGATTTTCATCATGGTCGATTTTCCGGCTCCGTTCGGTCCTAAAAAGCCAACAATATCGCCGGTTTCTATTTCAAAACTAATATCGTCGAGTGCTTTTTGCTCGCCGTAAAGCTTGTTTATGTTTTTTACAATAATTGACATGCTGTGAGTTTATTCTGAGTTGATAAATGTTAAAATTATTGCTTTTGTTCAGCAAAAAGTGGAAGCGTAAAGGTAAATTTGCTGCCTTTTTTTACTTGGCTTTCTACCGAAATAGTTCCTTTGTTGCGCAAAACAAATTCTTTGCTCAAAATCAAACCAATTCCTGTGCCTATTTCTCCTTTCGTACCCGTTGTGGAAATGGTTTTGTCGATTCTGAAAAGTTTTTGCAAACTATCGGGTGAGATTCCAATTCCGGTATCGGTTATACTTATTTTGCAAAACGTTTCATTTTGTTCGCAATCTACCGAAACACTTCCGTTTTCGGTGAATTTCAGTGCGTTGGAAATTAAATTTCGTAACACAGTGTTTACCATATTGAAGTCAGCAAAAACGAAGAAATCTTGTTTTAGTTTATTTTCGAGTTCTACATTTTTCTTTTCGGCTTGCCCTTTTAATAGGTTTATGGTGTCCATCACCAATAAATTTAAGTGCACGCGTTCGGGGTCGAAATTGATAGAGTTGGTTTGCGAGCGCGACCAATCGAGTAAATTTTCGAGCAAATTGTAGGCTCTATTTGATGTATCGTTTATGGTTGCAGCTATTTGAACAATTTTTTCTTTGTCGAAATATTCAATATTTGATTTTAATAGGCTACTAAATCCGATAATGGTATTGAATGGGTTTTTCAAATCGTGGGCAATAATTGAGAAAAAACGGTCTTTGGTTTTGTTCACTTTTTCCAATTCGCGTGCTATTTCTTCTATTTTTTCTTTTTGTTCGCTTATTTCTGCATTTTTTTGCAATAAAATCGAATTTGCAGTTTTTTTCTGTTTGTTTGAATTATGGAGAATAAAAACGATAACAAGCATTAGGAAAAGTCCCATGCTAACCGAAAAAATCATCAATTCTCTTTTCTTAATAATTTCGCGGTCTATGGCTTGTTTTGTGCGTAAAATTTCGTTCTCTTTTTGCTGCTTTTCTATTGCAAAATCGGTTTGCAAATTGGTGATGCGCCGGTTGCTTTCTTTTGAAAAAATGGAATCTTTTGTATCGGAATAAGCTACATAATGGCTGTAAGCTTTTTTGTAAAGCCTTAATACTGAGTAAATATAGGCAAGTGCATAATTTGCATCTTTAACTCTGTATTTAGCTCCTATTTCGTTGGAAATGCTCAAACTTTTGAGGGCGTAACGTTCTGCTTCGTAGTAATTTCCATCGGAAATATAAATACTTGATATTTTGTGTAAAATATCGGCAATTAAATCTTTGTCTTCGTTTGTTTTTTCGGTTATTTTGAGTGCTTCGTGGTAGTAATAAAGGGCATCATTTTTTTTGTCTTCGGTTACCAGCAAATCTCCTTTGTATTTGTACGAAACGGCTATTCGCTCTATGTCGTTGAGTTTTTGCCTTAATTTTATTGACCTATCTATGTAATAATGAGCTTTTTCGTTATTTCTTAGTTCGGTATAAACTCTACCTAAATTGACATAAATGTACGATTTTTGGAGGTCGTCATTCACTAAAATCGAATTTCGATTGGCTTTATTTAAAAAAATCAGGGCGTTTTGAAAGTCATTTCGGTAAATGTGCACATTGGCAATATTTACGTAAGCATACGAAAGTAGTTGGTATTCTTTATTTTTTTCTGCAAGTTCGGCTCCTTTGTAGTAAAGTTCGAGCGATTTGCTGTAAATGCCTTTGTTTCTGTAAGCTACGCCAGTGTATCCGTAAGCATTAATAATGTCTTTTACTTCTTTTGAGCCTTTTGACAACTTAATGGAAAGTTCGCCAAAATATACCGCCGTGTCGGGGTCAAAATTTCTATATTTCCAGCAAAGGTCGTTGAGAAGAGCTACTTTTTGAGTAGTATCTTTGGTTTTGTTTAGCAAATTATAAATACTATCGGCTTGCTTTTCGAGCTGGGCAAAAGCGAAAGTGTACATTATTGAAAATAAAGCTATTACGGTTATTTTTCTTAGCATGATTTCAAATTAGAATCTATTTTACCTCAAAATACTTGCCACTTTTTCTTAAAAAAACGGTCAAGTTTTCTCCTGTTTTTTTGCAGACGTTCAAAATAACTCAGTTAAGAATCTAGTAATTACATTTATGAAAGC
>JAIFNL010000169.1 GCA_020047755.1 Bacteroidota bacterium | reverse complement strand
TAATATTCCATAAATAGGGTTTGTCGTTTTTATCAGTAAATGAAATTGTTTGACGTTTTCCAAAAGTTCGCAAATTTTCAATACTTAAATTACGCAGATAAATATACTCATTTCCTTTTTCGCTAACGTCTATTTTGGCACCAGAGTTTATATATTTTTCATATTCTGTATTTGCGTGTTGTTGTGCTAACCGTGTTGTTTGTTTTTCGCTTATTAGATTTTCGCCAGAAATATTTAATAAATCATTTATTTTTTTTTCTAAATCAGACATTTTCATCGGTATTTGACGTTGTGCCTGTAAAATAGCGTAATCAAATATCATTGAAACTAATTTGTTTAGAATATTTAATTCGCTTTCTGTTAGGTAATTCTTTGAAATCAATACATCGCTCTTTGTTATTTTACCATTCGGATAATTTTTCCATGAAGTTAAACCCATATTAGGTTTTTGAAAATTAGCCCGCTCGTAAATCAAATCCGAAGATGTTCTTCCGGTAGCCGCAAGTAAAAATTTGTTTTGCAAAATCCCAAAAGTAAAAGCCGTTTTAGAATTACTTTCATAATCAATCGAACAGGCATATAAATCTACAATTTTCTGATGAAATGCTTTTTCCGAAGAAGCAATATCTTTAATGTGCTGTATTAATTCAATATAATAATTGTCTCTTGGTTCAACAATTTTATTTGAATTAATTTCTAAATCTATTAATAGTCTTCTTTTGCTCATTTTTGTTATATTGTTTCTACAAAATTAGTAATTATATCTTAATTTCGTTGCTTTCAATTGCAGGTAACGTTTCCATAACTACCACTTCTGTTGTAGCTAGCTCTTTATTTATACCTACTTTAAATTTCTTTAACGTATTGTAAATTAATATATCCATTATTTTTGTGTACAAAAAACACACCTTTTTTTGGCAAGTACAAAGATACTTTTTTGATATGTTTTTTCCAAACTTTCCCAAAACAAAAAAATACTCTGCCCTTGCAAGTGAGTTTTTCTATTCAAAATAGCAAATGAAAGCCAACTTTAAGGCTGGCAGAGCTGTTTCGCAAACAATGCTAATGTTGGCGAAATTGATTTTACATTTTATATTTTTCATGAAATAAATTTTTAAAAACAGGAAATAAATCCGCAAAATGTTTCAATATATAAAAAATGAGATGCAACACCCTAAAAACAAGATGCAATTGATTTTAAACTTTTAAAAATCGTCATCATTTGGTTTTTAGTGCGTTGCATTTGTTTAAAAATCGTCATCATTTGGTTTTTAGTGCGCTGCATTTGTTTAAAAATCGTCATCATTTTGTTTTTAGTGCGTTGCATTTGTTTAAAAATCGACATCATTTGGTTTTTAATGCGTTGCATTTGGTTAAAAGTGTGTCGCATTTGGTTAAAAGTGTGTAGCATTTGGAAAAAAAAATAAAGCATCGTATTTTAATCACGTTTTGTATCAAATTTGATTCTCTTATACTATAAAATAGGTGTTTTTTTAGTATGCTAAAAGAAATACTTTTTTTATGTACTTTTACAAAACTCTGTTAATAAATAGATTAATATAAATAAAGAGAACTTATTTTTCACTATTGCTGCGGTATTTATTTATTCTTTAATAAAACATTTTTTTACAATTTAGAATTTTCTTACTTTTACACTCAATTTTATTTTATAAAAAACGCAATTCTTGTTTTTTTCAAATTGGATATTATTTGATTATTAAGAACAAAAAAAGAAAGAAAATGAACGCTAATATATTGAAAATAAATACTCTGTCTAAATTAGGCAATTTCATATTACTTTGCAACGAAAATACCGATTTTTCAGATTATTCGTTAGCAGAAAAAGAAAAAGCATATATTAAAAAGCAATTGGAAGAGAAGAATTTTTCTTTTAGCATTGATAGATTAGACCAAAAAATATACATTGTTTATTCTGAAAATGAACAACTTGAATACAAACAAAACGAAAAAGCCCGAAAAGCAGCTCATGGCGTTTATTCGGATTTAAAGAAAAAGAAATTTTCTGAAATTGAAGTAATTGATGCTCAAAATGAGGCATCTAGGGCTCTTGCTTTTGCCGAAGGTTTGGCGTTGAGTGCGTATAAATTTACCAAGTATTTTACCAAAGAACTTGAAACAAAGCAAAATTATTTGGCTCAGATTAAGCTTTTTAGCCAAAGCGTTTCAGATGCGCAAGTAGCTGAATTGAACAATGTTATCGAAGCCGTTTGCTTTGTTCGTACCTTGGTAAACGAACCACTATCGTATTTAACTGCCGAAAAAATGAGCAAGGAATTTCAAAACCTTGCCAAAGAAAGCGGTTTTAAAATAGAAGTTTTTGACAAACCCAAAATAGAAAGCCTCAAATTGGGCGGTTTGCTTGCCGTAAACAAAGGCAGCGACAATCCGCCTACCTTCAATGTGCTAGAGTGGAAACCTGAAAATGCAAAGAATGAAAAGCCTATTGTGCTTATTGGCAAGGGGGTAGTGTATGACACTGGCGGTTTGAGCCTTAAACCTACGCCCAACAGCATGGACTACATGAAATGCGATATGGCGGGAGGAGCAGCCGTAGCAGGTGCTTTGTACGCCATTGCAAAATCAGCTTTGCCCGTTTATGTGGTTGGTTTGGTGCCTGCCACCGAAAATAGTATTAGCGCAAAGGCTTATGTACCAGGCGATGTAATAAAAATGCACAGCGGACTTACCGTTGAGGTACTCAATACCGATGCCGAAGGACGATTGATTCTTGCCGACGCGCTTTCGTATGCAAAAAAATACAATCCGGAATTAGTGCTCGACATTGCCACGCTTACCGGTGCGGCAGCGGCAGCGGTTGGTAATCACGGAATTGTAGTTATGGGAAATGCCGAAGATGCTACTTTTGACAAACTCGAAAAAAGCGGGCTTACTACTTATGAGCGTACCGTTCGCTTTCCTTTTTGGGAAGAATACGGCGAGCAAATAAAATCGAGCATAGCCGATATTAAAAATATAGGTGCAGGAAGTGCCGGAGCTATTACTGCCGGAAAATTTTTGGAACATTTTACTGATTATAAGTGGATTCACCTCGATATTGCGGGTCCTTCTTTTTCACACAAAGAAGAAAATTACAGAGGCGAAGGCGGAAGTGGAGTAGGAGTTCGATTGTTTTTCGATTTTATAAAAAAATATTTTCAATAGGCAAATAAAATGCTAAAATTTATATTTATTTATTGGTTTAAATAAATTGAAAATTGTTGCAAAAATTAATGAAATATTATAATTCTTTATAAAATTTAGAATAGAATTATAAAAAGAAACAATATAAAATGAGAGACATTAGAAATAATAAAATAATAATAGCAATTACGCAAGGCGACATAAACGGCATTGGTTATGAAGTGATTATCAAAACTTTGCAAGATGCACGAGTGCTTGAAATATGCACACCTGTTGTTTATGGTTCGGCTAAAATTGCAGCTTATCACCGCAAAGCTCTCGATATAGCCAATTTTAGCTTGCTTAGTATCAAAGATATAACGGAAGTTAATTTTAAAAAAGCAAACATTATCAACGTTCTTGATGATAACACGAGAGTGGAACTTGGCAAATCGACCGAAATAGGTGGCGAAGCCTCTTTAGTTTCGCTCGAAGCTGCGGTTAAAGACTTGAAAGAGAATAAAGTAGATGCACTGATTACAGCCCCAATCAACAAATACAACATTCAATCCAAAGACTTTAAATTTCCCGGGCATACCGAGTATTTAGAAAGCCAATTTGGTGGAAAAGCCTTAATGTTGCTGGTAAGCGAAAACTTGCGTGTGGGTGTAGTTACAGGGCATATTCCTATTTCTCAAGTATCGCAAAGCATTACAATAGAAGGTATTCTGGAAAAATTGAAAGTACTCAATCATTCACTTATTCAAGATTTTGGAATACGCAAACCTCGAATTGCAGTTTTAGGACTAAATCCTCATGCAGGCGACAATGGAGTTATTGGCGATGAGGAGATTAAAACCATTATTCCGGCAATAGACGAAGCTAAGAAAAAAGGCATCATGGCACTAGGACCTTATCCTGCCGATGGCTTTTTTGCTACCGACGACTACAAAAAGTTCGATGCCGTTTTGGCAATGTATCACGACCAAGGTTTAGCTCCTTTCAAGGCTCTTACTTTCGACAGCGGCGTAAACTATACTGCCGGACTACCCATTGTTAGAACCTCTCCGGCACACGGAACGGCTTATCAGTTGGCAGGCAAAGGCATTGCCTCGGAAGATTCATTTCGTCAAGCTCTTTACTTAGCTTGCGATATAGTTAAAAATAGAATGGAATATGCCGAATTGACTCAAAACTCTTTAAAAACGAAATCAGAATAATATTTTATAAAATAGTTTTTTCTATTTTATAAAATTTAATAGTTCGTTAAACTTAATTATCTGCACAATAATCAAAATAAGTAAACTTTGGCAAAGTTCTGTTATTTAATTCATTAGAAAAAATTAACGAAGTATTGAAAATCGTAAAAACTATTTCTTAGGACAAGCTTAGTATGAGTATCACAAACTTTATAAATAAACTTATCGAACAGTTTTACAGTATAGCCGATTATTATTTAATTGTGCTAATACTGTTAGTAACAGCATTTTTAATTCAGTTGTTTTATTATTTATTTATTTATTCAAAACTTTTAACTAAAAAAACGCAGCAACCCGAAAACACAGTGCAGTTTCCTGTTTCTGTGGTGATTAGTGCACGCAATGAAGCTAAAAATTTAGAGACATTTTTACCTTCTGTTTTAGAACAAAAATACCCAAAGTTTGAGGTTATTGTGGTCAATGATTGCTCTGATGATAATTCTGAAGAAATCCTTACGCTTTTAAAACGCAAATACTCAAATCTTTATGTAACAACCATACGCAAAGACGAAAAATTTACGCATGGCAAAAAACTTGCATTGAGCATAGGTATTAAAGCAGCAAAAAACGAATGGATTTTACTTACCGATGCCGATTGCCAGCCTGTTTCTGAAAATTGGATTGCTTCGATGCAAAAGAATTTTTCCGAAAAAACGTCGGTGGTTTTGGCTTATGGTGGTTATTTTAAAGAAAAAAGCTTATTAAATCTTTTTGTGCGAACCGATACTGTTTTTATTGCTATGCAATATTTGAGTTTTGCCAAAATTGGTTTCCCTTACATGGGTGTTGGTCGAAATTTAGCCTACAAAAAGTCTTTATATTTTAATAATAAAGGATTTGCCAAGCATATGCACATTCCTTCGGGCGATGATGATTTATTTATCAACGAAGTAGCGAATAAATCAAACTCTGTTGCTGAGCTTTCGCACGATAGCTTTACACTCTCGGTTCCAAAGAAAACATTCTCAGAGTGGTTCACTCAAAAAAGAAGGCATCTAAAAACAGGAAAGCTATACAAAAAAAGACATAAATTACTTATTGGTAGTGAAATTTTTAGCCGATTTCTTTTTTATCTTTCTTTGATTATTCTGTTTTTTAGCCTTGTACATTTGCTTGTGATTGTTAGTGCAGTTGTATTTATTTTGCGAACAACTGTTTTACTGATTGTTTTTAATAAAATAAGCAAGTTATTTAACGAAACTAAATTATTTGCCTTTTATATTATTTACGATATTATTCAGCCAGTTTTTAACCTAAGTATCTATTTATCAAATAGATTTGAACGTAGAAAGAAGAGATGGAAATAAACGATAATTTTTCAGATAAGGCAAAAAGGGATTACGAACTTGTATTGGCTGCTATGAAAGGCGACCAAAAGGCTTATGCCGAGCTTTTGGGTTTGTATCGTGATTCTATCTACTTTATGTTGCTCAAAATGGTTAATAATAAAAGCGATGCTGAGGACTTAGCCATCGAAGCCTTTGGAAAGGCTTTCAAAAGCTTGGATAATTATACCCCTAATTATGCCTTTAGTACTTGGTTGTTCAAAATTGCTTCAAATAATTGCATCGATTTTCTTAGAAAAAAGAAATTGCAACAAAAGTATGTTTCTATCGACAAGGCAAATGAAGAAGAAGAGTATCAATCAACGGTTACGCTTTTTTCTACAAGCCCCGACCCCGAAGAAAAAATGATTTTGAAGCAAAAAGAAAAACTACTGCAAACAATCATCAAAAAGCTTAACCCTCGATACAGAGAACTTATTGATTTGCGCTATTTTCAACAACTTTCGTATGCCGAAATTGCCGAAAAACTTAATTTGCCAATAGGTACTGTAAAAGCGCAACTTTTCCGTTCGCGCGAATTACTAGCAAATACATTGAAAAAATCGGAAGAGAATATTTAATTTTGAGCAAGCAGTGTTAAACTGCCCGAAAAATTTATTTATTTTTCCAGTAAAATAGTCCATTCTGTTTAGAATGAATCGTTTGAATACAATGTTTTTTTTAAAACTTCGCACAATGCAAACTGCCTTAACAAAAAGAAATTCCCGCGTATTTCGCCATAACTGGGCGATACTTGCGGGAGAGGAGCTTGTAATTAGCAATTTAACCTTGCGATTTAGTCAGCACTAATTTCGATTTGTCGGAAGTTTTTATTACAATTAACTTTTCAATATTTTTTTTGTAGAAAAAAGTATATTCCACTCCTTCTGGGCTTTTAACCGTATAAATTGTTCCTTTACCTTCGGCTTTTTTTGCTGCTACCGACTTTACAATAGGGTAAACCACCCACTCAAACAAATCACCAGTTACGGGAGAAAAACTAACTTCGGTTACTTTTGCATCGTTATTGACACATTTCAACTGCACATAAATATCATCGTTGCCATAAGCCCAATAATTCTGAGCTTTACTACTAAAACTTGACATCAAAAACACAACAACAAGTACAGCAATGGGTAAAAATTTGATTTTTTTCATACTTTTTTTTTAGTATTAGTTTAGAAATAAGCACTAGTGCTATTTTAATTTTAAGCAAAATTTTTGCTACACAGAATTATTGATACGATGACTTTAAGCCACCTGTATCAATCAGGTAGCCGTGCGGGGTTTGACGGAACGTGCTGGTAGATTGATTACTAATTCGTTCTATTTTTTTTAATGGCTGAAGTTTTCTAAGGCTTTGGGGTCGTGTTTGTGCTTGAACATGATGGCAAACAAAACAGCCACTACAATAGAATACGCTGCAAATGTGTACCAAATGCCAACCCATTCAAAATTTCCAGCAGCATCTTTGAAGAAAGTATCGATGATAATACCGCTTGTCCAACTGCCAAAGATAGCTCCAAAGCCGTTGGTCATCATCATAAACAAACCTTGTGCGCTAGCTCTAATGTCGGAAGTAGTTTCCGATTCTACATAAAGTGAACCCGAAATGTTGAAGAAATCGAACGCCATTCCATACACTATACACGATAAAATAATCATCCACAAACCTTCGGCAGGATTGCCTGCTCCCAAAAGACCAAAACGCAAAACCCAAGCAAACATACTCATAAGCATTACTTTCTTTATTCCGAAACGTTTCAAAAAGAATGGAATAGCCAAAATAAATAAAGTTTCGGATATTTGCGAAATAGACATAATAATGGCGGGATATTTTACAGCCACAAGCCCTTTGTAAGCATCAATTTTTGCAAAGTCGTGCAAAAATGTATCGCCGTACATGTTTGTAAGTTGCAAAGAAGCACCCAAAAGCATAGAGAAAATAAAAAACATAGCCATTTTGCTGTTTTTGAACAGCGCAAAAGCTTTTAAACCCAACGACTCAACAAAGGAAGTTTTTCCAGCATTTTTAGTAACCTCACATTTAGGTAAGGTAAAGGCATAAAGCCCAAGAAAAATAGAAGCTCCCGATGCTACATAAAATTGCAAAGCCGAAGTTTCGATTTTGAGCAAACTTACTATCCACATGGCAGCAATAAAACCGATGGTTCCAAAAACACGAATGGGCGGATATTCTTTTACAATGTCCATATTTGCTTTGTTCATGCTCGAATACGAAACCGTAATGGCAAGCGCAATAGTAGGCATGTAAAACATCATATTTAGCAGCATCACCCAAAACATAGTAGTAGGCGAATCGAGCATGGGCAAAGTAAAAAGTACCACGCCGCCGGCAAGGTGAAAAGCACCCAATAACTTTTCGGCATTTATCCAGCGGTCGGCTATGATGCCTGCAATGGCGGGCATAAATAAAGACGCAATTCCCATAGTAGAAAAAATAGCACCAAACTCTGTGCCCGACCAACCTTTATTTTGAAACCAATAACCACCAATAGTAATTAACCACGAACCCCAAATGAAAAATTGTAGGAAGTTCATTAAAATAAGTCTGTTTTTTAAACTCATGTTTTTGTTTTGTTTTAAAATTGTTTTGTTTTTGTTTTGAATCGTTTTTGATTACCTAAGCTATTAGCAAACTATATTCTAATATTAAATTATTTCATCGTTTTTTTATGGGCAAATTTTAATAAAATTAAAATACAATAAGTAAACAATTTGAATTAGTTTTTATTAAAATCTTTATTTTTTTCTTCGTGTACTTTGTCAATACTTCGTTAATTTTTTCTAATGAATTAAATAACAGAACTTTGCCAAAGTTTACTATTTTGATTATTGTGCAGATAATTAACTATTTAGCAATTTACAAACTACAACTTTGGCAAAGTTTAACGAACTATTACTTTGTGGTTAATTGGAATAATTATCAACCACGAAGAACACAAAGTTAAATCACAAAGAACACTAAGAAAAATATAAACTAATTTTGAAAACTTACTTACCTAAAAATAATTTTCAGAAGCCCCAAAAACTCATTGAGCTTGCAAAGCTAATTATTTTTTTAGCAAATAGAGCCTTCTTGATTAAAAAAAACTATCATAAGCTAAAACAGTTGAGTTATTTATAAAAAACCGACAGATTTTGAAAAGCTGTCGGGCTTAGTAAGGGTTTAAGTCCTCACATCAACACACACCTCAACAGGTTAAGTTGTTTTAATTGAATAGATTCTATCTTCGGCTGCTTTTAAAATAGCTTCGAGCATTTTAGTATAATTCATACTATTTAAACCCGACATTTTGGCAAGATGTCCGTCCCAACACCAACCCGGGTTGGGGTTTACTTCGAGCAGTTTGGGGTTTCCATCGGCATCGCAACGCCAATCGAAGCGAACGTAATCGCTACACCCCAATCGTTCAAAAAGCTTTAGGCTCGAAATTTCGATAAACTGCTTGGTTTCTTCGTCGATAACTGCCGGAATGGATTTAAGAAGCTTGAAATAAGGCGAATCATTTACCCATTTGGCTTCGTAACCACAAATTCGAGGCAATTCGGCAGGCAATTGACTGTAATCTTCTTCTATAATGGGCAACATGATGTAGTTGTCGGGTGGGTTTCCAATAATTCCAACGGTCAATTCGGCTCCGGTTAGCAATTCTTCCACCAAAATAGGTTTGTCGAAGCCAAATTTGTCGCGAATAGCTAAAATAGCATCGTTGAGCTGTTCGATAGTGTGCGCTACGTTCTTTTGGGTAATTCCAAAGCTAGAATCTCCAAAATTAGGTTTTGCAATTACCGGAAAATGAATGTTCATTTCAAAAATATTGTCTTGCGGCTTAATGAAAAAAGCTTCTGCCACAGGCACGCCTATTTCGAGCGCAATACCACGAATGAGCGATTTGTCGTAACAATAGGCAAGGCATTGTGGATTGGAGCCGGTGTAAGGAATGCCCAATATTTCGAGCATTGCCGGTACGTGCAATTCTTTGGTGGGTTCGTTAGCAAATCCCTCATCACACAGATTGAGCACGAAGTCCGTTTTGCCTTTTAGCTTTTGCAAATCGGTAAAAAATGTGCTGTGGTTGTTGAGGTAATTAAATTTATAATCGGGCAAAAGGCTCAACGCCATTTTTAATCGGTCGATGGTTTCAAAGTCGTCGTCGTCGAATACAGCGTTGGGTTTTATGATGTCTTTTTGATTGGGGTCGCCCAAAAGTACAGTAACGTTGCGTGCAGGTCGCTTCTTTTTGGCAGGCGCCCATTCTTTTATTACTTCGGTGGTGCAAATCAGTCGGCGTTCCATCATTCCCAAGTCTTGGTTTCGTTTTGAATCGGGACTCATTGCTCCATGAAACTGAGTGTGTTTGAAACCAATGCTTTTCAAAAGGTCGGTCATGCTGTCGATGGTATAAAGCCGCTCGGCATAAAATTGATCTACAATTACACCACGGTCGATGTGCGTAATCACTTCGCGCGAAATCAAACGCTCATTGTCTTTGGCAAGAGAACGCTCACGGCATACAAAATGCTTTTTATCAATCCACTCCCAACTTCTAGGCGAATAGTTTTCTTTCAAAAAGCTTCCATCGGCTACATCGATTAAAAATTTCCCGTTGGGTTTTAGCACTCTAAATATTTCTTTGAGTATTTTGATGTCGTCTTCGAGGCGTTCAAAATAGCCAAAACTATTGCCTAAAATAAGAACAAAATCAAAGCTATCGGTTTGATAAGGCAATTTACGGGCATCGCCTTCTTTAAAATTGACAAAAAGATTTTCCTTCGCAATTGTTTTTTTTGCTCTACTAATTAAAAAGTTAGAGCGGTCAAGCCCAAAAAGATTTACATAACCACGTCGAGCAAATTCAATCACGTGCCTTCCCTGTCCGCAGGCTAAATCGAGAATGGCTGCATTTTTTGCAGGTTTTAAAATATTCTCAAACAACCCCACCTCATAAGCAGAAATTTCGCGGTCATCTACTACATCTGCGTCTGTTTTTAAATACATGGAGTTAAAGATGCGTTTCCACCAATCTGGGCGAAGGTGCATTTCCAAATTATCAACAGGACCAAAACTTTCGGTCATTTTTTTCTTTAAAGCTTTTTGTTTCATTTAGCAAAGTAATTAATTGGGGCTTGCAATGTTATGTCCCATTAAAAAAAAGGTTACCAATAATAATGTAATTATGTATAAATATGTTTTTATGAAAAATGATTCGCCCAAAAAAAACGCTACTTCAAAAAACAATTTTGGTTGAATTACAGAAAGTAAAATTAAGCATTAAGTATTTATTAAAAAACAAAAAGCATTTTTTTTTATGTTGGTTTGTAAAAAAAAAAGTTCTATTGTTTCATTTTTCAATAGATTTTGTATATTTGAAAAAAGAAATGTATTTTTGTTGAAAAATATAAACTTAAATAAATATACGATGACACATTTTGAAAATGTAGAAGATAACTTAAACTTTAGCGAACCCCGTGAGTTTGGCGATTTAATAAGTGCTCCATTTAATTATTTTTTCAAAAACTTCAAAGGAATAATCCTTCCTATGCTCAAATTTGCTGCACCAATTATTGCAGTGGGCATTTTATTTCTAGGTTTTGCTGTTTCGGCATTAATAAAACAGGGCTTTGATTTTTATGGCGATAGCTTCGATTCTATTCGCTATTACGTAAGCTACATTTTTATTTCGGTAACACTCATAGGCTTTGGATATATAATGGCTTTGGCAGTAATATACAGTTATGCAAGCCTTTACCACCAAAAGGGCGTTGGAAATATAACAGACTCCGATGTAAAAGAACTTGCTTTTAGTGTGTATTTCAATTTAGTTCTGGCACAAATAGTAAAGATGTTTATTATAATTGGAGGTTTTTTGCTACTCATTGTTGGAGCCATTTATTTTAGCATTGCGCTCACGTATGTCGATTTTATTATCGTTCACAAAAAAGCAAGTGTTTTTGATGCTATAAGTGAAAGTTTTAAAGTAACCAAAGGCAATTGGTGGAAAACTTTTGGGGTATTAACCCTGGTGCAAATCATTTTAAGCTTTGCACTTAACATATTATCTATACCTATTATGTTAGTAGGAGGCATTTCTGGTTTTATAGGCTCAAGCGAAGAAATAATTGCAGGCATCGTTATTGTTTTTGGCTTAATCACTTTTATTTTGACCATTATTGTCTATTCTATACCCAATATAGGCATTGTTTATTTGTATTTCAATATCGAAACAAACCAAGATAACCCTGATTTACTCAATAGAATAAACTCAATATCTCGCGAAAACACTCCTACAGGCAGGATGAAGGAGTTTTAGTTTAGACGTTTGGGAAATTGTGAAAATGAAAATCATTTTTTCCCCTAAAAAACTTGATAGTATAAAAAAATGGTGACTTTTTGAAAAAGTTAGCTAAAATTGTGAATTTTTCATAATAAAATAACAATTGAACAATATAACAATTTGTTATTAGAATTTAGAAAAAAATGCGTAATTTTGCTTCACTTAGAATTTCGGTCTCTATCAAGTTACGCTATCAAAAACCTGTTTCCTTAAATATAGTTAAAAAATAGAATCTTTTTTCAAATCATTCTTTTTTTTGAAAAAAGATTCATACTTTTGGCAATACATTTAACCATGCAAATACCACCCTATTTTTTCAAAATAAAACCAACCAAAAAACCGGCATCAAAAACCGATTGCTGTTTATTTTTATAATGCAATGCAGATTATAAAAGAATTGTTCAGACTCAAATAATAACAAACGTATGAAAAACAACTTAATACTAGTTCTATTGTTCATCGGACTTAGTATCGCTTCAAAAGCTCAAGATGTATGGACTTTGGAAAAGTGCATACAACATGCACAGCAAAACAATCTAAGTGTTAAGCAGCAACTACTTCAAGAGCAAACTGTTGCAATAGAGTACGAAAGTTCAAAAGCCAATGTGCTGCCCGATTTGAATTTTAGTGCCAACAACAATTACAGTTATGGTCGTACCATCGACCCTTTTACCAACAATTTCACAACCGACAAGTCTAATTCTATCAACTTTGGGTTAAACTCGTCGGTAACTGTTTTTAGTGGTTTGCGCAACTACAACACAATGCAAAGCTCAAAATTGAACTTGCTTTCGACTGTTGCTACCACCGAAAAAATCAAAAACGACATTTCAATGGCTTTGGCAAATGCTTACTTGCAAATACTTTTTGCCGAAGAACTGTTCAAAAATTCAAAAAACCAGCTCGAAATTACACGTTTGCAACTGGAAAGAACCCAAAAACTCGTTGAAGCCGGCAAACTTCCACAAGGCAACCTGTTTGATGTACAAGCCCAATTTGCTAGCGAAGAGCTAAGAGTTATTACCAACGAAAATAATTTGCGTGCAGCCCGCTTGTCGTTGATTCAATTTTTAGATTTGCCTTATTCCGACGATTTTGCAATCGAATATCCCGATTTTTCCGAAATAGAAAGCCTTTCGGTAGTGCCTGATATCAATCAGGTTTACAACAATGCTTTGCGCTTGCCACAAATAAAAAGTGCCGAGTACCGAATGCAAAGTGCCGAGAAAAATTTGGCTATTGCCAAAAGTGCTTTAAGCCCAAGCCTTTCGGTGGGTGCAAATTACGGAACTGGTTACTCGAGCGAGCGAAAACTGTACGACGAAAACATGATTCCTTATGATTATCCTATGGGCGACCAATTTTCGGATAATCAGAGCTTTCAACTCTCGCTAAGGCTTATAGTTCCTATTTTCAACAAGTTTTCTGCTTCACATTCTATCAAAAAATCTAAACTTGCTATTATTCAGTCTGAATATCAATTGGAAATGGAAAAACAAACGCTCTACAAAGACATTCAGTCGGCTCAAAATTCGGCTATTTCGGCACAATCGAAATATTTTGGCAACAAAAAAGCCTTAGAAGCTCTCAACGAGTCGTTTAAATACACTCAGCAGAAATTTGATTTGGGTTTGGTTAACTCGCTCGATTACAATACTGCAAAAAATAACTTGGTAAAAGCTGAATCTGATTTGTTGCAAGCAAAATACGAGTTTATTTTTACGCTCACTATTTTAGATTTTTATATGGGAAATCCTATTCAAATTAAAAACTAGTCGCATTAAGCCCTTCAAGGGTTTGAAACCCTTGAAGGGCTGGCTGCTTTTTCAATTAATTTTTTTCTAATGAATTAAATAACAGAACTTTGCCAAAGTTTACTTGTTTTGATTATTGTGCAGATAATTAACTATTTAGCAATTTATAAACTACAACTTTGGCAAAGTTTAAAGAACTATTAAACAATAGAACAATTTAACAATAGAACATATAACAACATGAATAAGAAATTAATTTATTTGATAGTAGCGGTGGTAGTTCTACTGATATTAGCTTTGGTGGGCAAAAAACTAGGTTGGTTTGGTCAAGGCGAAGTGGAAAAAGTAAGTGTAGAAAAGCCAGAAAAGCGCACAATTACGGAAGTGATAACAGCAAACGGTAAAATTCAACCCAAAACCGAAGTGAAGATTACTCCCGATGTTTCGGGTGAAATAGTAGAGCTTTTTGTGAAAGAAGGCGAAGAAGTAAAAGCCGGAAAATTGCTGTTGAAAATTAAACCCGACACGTATTTGTCGTCGCTAGAGCGTATGGTTGCCTCGGTAAATGTAGCCAAAGCCAACTTGGCTAATTCAAAAGCCCGCTTAACTCAAGTGGAAGCAACTTACAAACAAAAAGAATTAGACCACAAACGCAACGAAGAGCTTTTCAACAAAGGCGCAATTTCAAAAGCCGAATTTGAAGCCTCTCTTGCTGCTTACCAAATAGCCAAAGCCGATGTAGAAGCGGCTAAAGAAAACGTTAGCTCAGCACATTACAACGTAAAAAGCACCGAAGCTTCGCTCAAAGAAGCAAACGAGAACTTAACCAAAACAGATATTTACGCCCCAATGGACGGAACTATTTCGATGCTAAACGTAGAGAAAGGCGAGCGCGTAGTAGGAACCATGCAAATGGCTGGTACCGAAATGCTTAGAATAGCCGACCTAAACAAAATGGAAGTGCTAGTGGAAGTAAACGAAAACGACATAGTACGTGTAAAACTTGGCGATACTGCTCTTATTGAGATAGATGCTTACATCGACCAAAAATTTAAAGGCATTGTTACCGAAATAGCCAACTCTGCTAAAAGCAGTAGTACTATTTCTACCGACCAGGTTACCAACTTTGAGGTAAAAATCGAGATTTTGAAAGAATCGTACCTACATTTGATTCCGGCTAATAATCCGAACTTTTATCCTTTCAGACCAGGAATGTCGGCTACGGTTGATATTCAAACATTTTCGGTTTTCAATGTACTTTCGGTGCCTATCCAAGCCATTACTACTCGTAGCGATAGCATAACCACAAGCAATGGTGAACTTAAAGCTGAAGAAGAAAACGAAACGGCTGAGTTTAAGAAAAAAGAAACGGTAAAGAAAGAAAAACAAGAAATAAAAGAAATTGTTTTTATTTACAAAGACGGAAAAGTTTATTCAAAAGAAGTTGTTACCGGATTGCAAGACAATAATTTCATTGAAATAAAAAGTGGCTTAGGTATAAAAGAAGAGGTGGTAGTAGCACCTTACATTGCCATTTCTAAAAAGCTAAAAGATAAAATGAAGGTAGAAAAAACCGACAAAGACAAACTCTACACGAAGGACGAAAAAAAGTAAAGCCTTTGTAACGACCCACAACCTCACTAAAAGGGGTTGCGGTTGGTGCTGTTATTTGATGAATTATAGCTACTAATACAATGTCGTTTAGTTAAGATTATTTGAATATCAGCCCTTCAGAGGTTTTAAACCATTGAAGGGCTGAACTTTGACGACGTGAATAATAATTTTTTCGGAAATAGTAAGTGCAAAATAAAAAGCCAGCTAAAATAGCTGGCTTTTTTTGTGCACGGGCAGAGAGGCTCGAACTCCCGACACCCGGTTTTGGAGACCGGTGCTCTACCGACTGAGCTACGCCCGTGTTTGTTTTCAAAAATTTCTGGTGCAAAAGTAAATCTTTTTTACTATTTTTCAAGCTTTCTCTGCTTTTTTATTCAAAAAAAAACAGTTTAATTTTAAAGGCTTGATTTTAAAGCGTGTATTGACATTGTTTTTACTTTGCGATATTTTAAGACATCATCTTTTTTTTGAAAAAAGAAATTAATTCCTCTACGTTCAAATTGTTTTGCTCGCCCGATGCCATGTTTTTTAAGCTAATGGTAGCTTGTGCCATTTCATTTTCGCCCACAATAGCCACATACGGAATGTTTTTTTTGTCGGCATAGGTCATTTGCTTCTTCATTTTGTCCGATTCGGGGAAAATTTCGGTATGAATGCCTTCTTTGCGTAACTTTTGAATTATGGGCAGTAAGTAAGCTTCTTCTTTTGCTCCAAAATTGACAAAAAGTAAGTCGGTAGTTGCCTGTGCCGAGCTTGGAAATTGCTCCAAGCCGCTTAGTACGTCGAAAATTCTGTCGGCACCAAACGAAACTCCCACGCCCGAAACGTCTTTGAGCCCAAAAATACCTGTCAAATCGTCGTAACGTCCACCGCCGCAAATGCTTCCGATGGCATAATCTTTTGCTTTTACTTCAAAAATAGCTCCGGTGTAGTAATTCAAACCACGCGCCAAAGTCAAATCCAACTCTACTTCCGTTTCTAGCTCAATAGCCGAAAGGTAAGCAAAAATAGCACGCATTTCGTCTATGCCTTTCATGCCAACTTCCGAAGCCGAAAGTACGTTGCTCAATTGGTCGAGCTTTTGAGTGTTTGTGCCCGAAAGGTTGATGATGGGTTGCAATTGTTCAATGGCAGTTTCGGGTAAACCTTTTTCGCTAAGCTCTTTGTTTACAGCTTCTAAACCTATTTTGTCGAGCTTATCAATGGCTACTGTAATGTCGATTATTTTATCCTTTTGCCCAATAATTTCGGCTATTCCGCTCAAAATCTTTCGGTTGTTGATTTTTGTTATGGTGTTTAGCCCTAGTTTTCCAAATACGTTGCCAATAATTTGTACCAATTCTACTTCGTTGAGCAACGAATTGCTGCCGATTACGTCCACATCGCATTGATAAAACTCCCGATAACGACCTTTTTGCGGTCTATCGGCACGCCAAACAGGTTGTATTTGGTAGCGTTTGAAAGGAAATTGAAGGTCGTTGCGGTGTTGCACCACGTAGCGAGCAAAAGGAACGGTCAAATCGTAGCGCAACCCTTTTTCGCAAATTTGCGTGCTTAGTTTTGCCAAGTTTTTTTCCGAAAGGTCAGAGTCCGAAACTTCGCTCAAAAAGTCGCCAGAGTTGAGAACTTTAAAAAGCAGCTTGTCGCCTTCTTCGCCGTACTTGCCCAAAAGAGTGGATAAATTTTCCATAGCCGGAGTTTCAATGGCTTGAAACCCATAAAGTTTGAATACACTTTTGATAGTATCGAAAATAAAATTTCTTTTCGCCATTATTTCGGGCGAAAAATCTCTTGTTCCTTTTGGGATTGAAGGTTTTTGAATAGCCATTGTGAAAAAAAGTATGTTTTGAAGTTTTATTGTTTCGTGTGTAGTTTGAAAAAACAAAAGAGGAGATACTCAGCGGGAAAGCTTTGTATTTCCTCTATTCTTGTGGAGCTGGAGGGGATCGAACCCTCGTCCAATCAAGCAACCAAAATGCTTTCTACATGTTTATCCCACTGTTGGTTTTGGTGAGTAAACCGGCAGCAGGCAGCCAATTTTACCCCTTATCCTTTTAATTTCGCAAGCACCCCAAGGCTTAATGCTCACTATCCCAATCTTTATAGCACCTCTTGACCAGACCGGAATTAGGCTTGTCCATCTGAGAGATGTCTCGTCCATGCACCTAGTGCTCGGATAAAGTTAATCTACTAAACTTCGATTAAGCAGCAAGAGCGTATGTATTTTCGCCAATTGAATTGTTTGTAGCTGAATTTTAAAGAGTTAAACCACGTCGCTCTACATGCTTACAAGTTAATTCAACCTGTTGTCAAAACCAGGTCAGCCCCGAATTTTGTTTTATTTTAGCAAAAGCAATGCCAAAAACGCAAAACTTTCACGCCGCAAAGATATAAAAATTCTTTTGAAAAAAATTCTTTTGGAAAAAATTAAACAACAAAAAAATTTAATTACTATATTTGAACAAAATTTTGATAGCGTAACTTGATAGTAACCCAAATTCTTAGAAAAGCAAAATTACGTATCTTTTCTCAAATTCTAATAATAAATTGTTATATTGTTAAATTGTTGAATTGTTATTTTATCACGAAAAATTGGAAAATGTACTATTTTTTTACACTACCAAAATTTTAATAAATAAAACAAAATGCTTATCCGCTTTTACATAAATGAAAAGATTCTATTGATTAACAAGCAAATTATT
>JAIFNL010000228.1 GCA_020047755.1 Bacteroidota bacterium | reverse complement strand
TAATCGTATAAAGCAGAAGCAATTAAACGGAATTTTTCATTCAAATTGCCATCGTAATGATAGTTAATCATAACTCCATCGTCTTGTACCAAGCTTCCACCCCCCGAAGTATAAGAAGGTGAAATTCCGGGTGAAGTGTGCTCAAACATGAATTTGTTGAAAAAAACATGGTGATTTTTGTATTGAGCTTCCGACGATAAATTGTAGCCAATATATTGTTCTTCATAAAAATAAACCGAATCGCCATTGAAAAGTTGCCCGCGTGTGCTCAATAATTCGTAAGGTTCTCTTTTTTCGTAAAAAGAATTGGCAGCCATAAATAGTTTAAAATCTTTGTTCACGTGCGTCAAATTAACAGAACCTGCGCCTAAATAATGATTTCCAACTTGCAATTTTGCGTTTACCTCGTTAGCCGAAGCTTCTTTGAGTACAATATTTACTACACCCGTGTAAGCATTTGTTCCATAAAGAACCGATGCCGGACCTTTCAAAATCTCGATACGTTCCACATCGTTTATATCTATTCTATCAATCACGCCACTACCATAAATTGGCTGCCAAGTAGATATTCCATTAATCATTATAAGTACTTTGTTGGTGTAATAATTTTGCAAAACACCACGCGAAGTAGTAATATTTCTATCAATATTACTTTGCAACACTTCGATTCCGGCTACTGAACGGATTGCTTCTGCAACTGTTTGATATTCATACCTTAAAATAGTTTCTCTATCAATTAGCGTTACATTGGAAGGAGTGTTAAAAATATTAACAGCCTCAGTAGAAGAAACATCAATCGTAATTTGCATCAACTCTTCGAGCGACATATTGGCTAATTCATCTATTTGTGCTTGAATACTTTTTGTTGTTATAAAAAAGACAAGCATAATTAAAAAAGCATTTTTTTTCATAGATACTAATTTGTTAAGTTTGTTGTTAATGTGTTGGTCATCAGATTATTACAAGAATGTAAATTGGCATTAGATTGAGTAAAAAATTTTTAGTAGATAAAAACAAAGTGTGTTATATCAAATTCACACATCGTTAGTGTCAATAAATCAAATGGCAATTTAAGAAAAGAGAAATACAAATGCAAGTTTTTGTCCGTTTTTTTTCTTGAAAAAAACAAAAATAGTTATACAATATATTATCCATTTAAAATCAATAATTTACCTTTAGCAAATAAGTATATTTAAGTAGTGAACCAAAATTAATTGCATATTTTGGTTTGTCAAGTGCTTAAAAATAAGCAAATAGCAAAGGTTTTGCTCAAAAAAAAAAACTAAATAATCTTAAATATTAAATTGAATTTTTGAACAAACTTTTTTTTTTATACCTTTGCACAAAATTTTAAAGAATGAAAATCATAAAGACGAATAAAAAACAATATTTTCGAGAAAAAGAAAGTAAAAATTGCAAGTTTATTTGCGAAAATCAGTTGTTTTCTTTAAAATTTCAAGAAAAAAGAGCAAAGTATTTTTAATATACTTTGCTCTTTTTTTTTTGAAAGCACCTGAAATTTAATGAAAATAGAATTTGTATCACAATTTTTTTAAAAAAGATAAAATTATAAGCAAATGAAAAACAGAAGTTTAGTTTCTATCAGCGATTATTCAAAAGAAGAAATTTTAAAAATTCTTGAGCTTGCTGGAGAATTTGAAAAACAACCACATGCCGATTTATTAAAAGGCAAAGTTATTGCCTCTTTATTTTTTGAGCCATCAACCCGCACACGCTTGAGCTTCGAGAGTGCAGTTCAAAAATTAGGAGGTAGTATTGTTGGCTTTTCCGATTCTAGCTCTTCCAGTACCACCAAAGGCGAATCGCTTAATGATACAATCAGAACAGTGAGCAATTATGCCGATTTAATTGTAATGCGTCACCCAATCGAGGGAAGTGCACGTTTTGCCAGTGAAATATCAGGCGTTCCGGTAGTAAATGCAGGTGATGGAGCCAACCAACACCCAACTCAAACACTGCTCGATTTGTATTCGATTAAAAAAACACAGGGCAAGCTTGAAGACTTGAATATTTTTTTGGTAGGCGACTTAAAATACGGACGTACAGTGCATTCGTTACTCGAAGCGATGTCGATGTTTAATCCAACCTTCAATTTTATCTCGCACGAAAAGTTACAAATGCCTAAAGAATACAAGCTGTTTTTGGACAAAAAAGGCATAAAATATTATGAGCACGAACAATTTACCGACATTATTTCGCGTGCCGATATTATGTACATGACTCGTGTGCAACGTGAGCGTTTTTCTGACCCAATAGAGTACGAAAAAACTAAAAATACGTATGTTTTGCGTAATGAAATGCTCAAAAATACCAAAGAAAATCTCAAAATCTTGCACCCACTTCCTAGAGTAAATGAAATTCATCAATCGGTTGATAGCAATCCCAAAGCTTATTATTTTGAACAAGCTTTGAATGGAGTTTATACTCGTCAAGCCATTATTGCAGCTATTTTGGGTTTAAAATAAATTATTTTTTATCTTAAAATTTAAAAGTAAAAAAATATCATTTTTATATAAAACATTAAAAAATGAAAAAAGAATTAAAAGTAAGTGCTATAAATAATGGAACTGTTATTGACCACATTCCGGCATCAAATTTATATAAAGTTATTACAATTTTAAACCTCGACAAAATTTCAAATGCAATGACTTACGGGTCTAATTTGGAAAGTAAAAAACTTGGAAGTAAGGCAATTATAAAAATTTCGGATAAATTTTTTGAAGATGAAGAAATTAATAAAATTGCACTTGTGGCTCCGCAAGCTAAACTAAATATTATAAAAGATTATCTAGTAGTTGAGAAAAAAGTAGTGGAAGTGCCCGATAAAATAGTAGGAATTGCTAAATGCGTAAACCCCAAATGTATAACAAACTTCGAGGAGGTTACTACTAAATTTACTGTTATCAACAAAGAAACTGTTGATTTGAAATGCCACTATTGTGAGAAAATAACAGACCAGAACCATTTGGTTATCAAATAAATCGTAAATTTCAAAAGCAAAAAAAATGCAAATAGATTTTGAATCTATTTGTATTTTTTTTGCAATGTGCAAAATAAATTTCTAGTCAAAATTAATTGTATATATTGTTTAGTCAAGTGCTTAAAAATAAGCAAGTAACAAAGTTCTTGCTCAAAAATAAAATAGCATGGCTACTTAATTTAATTTGTAGGTTCAAATTAAAATGTTAATTTTGTTTTGATTATAAAAAAAGAACTAATAAATATGAAAAATACCATAAAATATATTGCTTTTGATGCAGATGATACGCTTTGGGTCAATGAGCCTTATTTTAGACAAACGGAATTGAAGTTTTTTGAGATATTAAAAGCTTATTTACCCGCAGAAGAAATTAATAATCAGCTTTATAAAACAGAAATGAAAAATTTAGCCGATTATGGTTATGGCATAAAATCATTTGTACTGTCTTTGGTTGAAACGGCTATTTCGGTGAGCAGCGGAACGATAAATATTTCGGTAATTTCGGAGATTTTGAAACTAGGCAAAGAAATGATTAACATGCCTTTAGAGCTTTTAGATGGTGTGGAGGAAGTTTTAAAAACGCTTTCCAATCGTTACAAGTTGGTAGTTGCTACAAAGGGTGATTTGCTAGACCAAGAACGGAAATTAAACAAATCGAACTTAGCAAGCTATTTTCATCACATTGAAGTAATGAGCGACAAGCAAGAGTTTAATTACCAGAATCTTATAAAGCATTTAGACATTAAGCCCAATGAATTGCTTATGATAGGGAACTCTATGAAATCAGATATTTTGCCGGTTTTGGCTATTGGTGGTTACGCTGCTCATGTGCCTTTTCATACAACATGGATACACGAAGTAGTAGAAAACTCTGATTTCGAGCACAATTTCTTTTATAAGCTTCAAAGTATAAAAGATATTTTAAAACATGTTTAGCCAAAGAAAAAGGTTTTAATTGAAAAAACTATAAAATAATATGACAAAATTAGACATAAATTCATGGAATCGAAAATTTCATTTTCATTTTTTCAAAAATTATGACAATCCATTTTTTAATATTACAGCAAATGTAGATGTTACTGATTTATACAATTTTAGCAAAAAAAATCAATTATCATTTTTCCTTACAAGTCTTTTTTGTTCGATAAAAGCGGCTAACGAAATAGAAAATTTTAGGTATCGAATACTTGGCGATGAGGTACTTATCCACGAAAAAATAGATGCAGGCTCTACTTATCTTTACAGCGACAATACTTTTGGATTTATTTACTTCGATTATTTTGATAACTTGAACCAATTTTATGAAAACGCTCAAAAAGAAATAGAACGCTGGAAAAATATTAAAGACATGGCAGTGCGCGAAGGCAATAGAACCGATGAAATTCATTACTCTGTAATTCCTTGGCTTTCATTTACTTCATTTCAACATGCCACCAATTATAAAACAGAAGATTCGATTCCTCGCATTGTTTTTGGTAAATATTTTAGGCAAAATGATAAACTATTGATGCCCGTTTCGGTTGAAGTGCATCACTCGCTTATGGACGGATTTCATGTTGGCGAATATTTTAGTTTGTTTCAAAAAATTGCAAACGATTTAACGAATTAGTTTTTTTACAGCCTATTTTTTTATCTTTTTTTTTAAAATAATTTTACGGGAATATTTTATCTACAATAACTTCATTTCATGGATTTCAAAGTAACTATTTTGGGCAGCAATTCGGCATTGCCTACAAGCCTTCGATTAACAACGGCTCAAGCGGTTGAATACAACAACGAAATTTTTTTGATTGATTGTGGCGAAGGCACACAACTACAATTGCGCCGTATGAATTTTAGTTTTCCTAAGATAAACCACATATTTATCAGTCATTTACATGGCGACCACTATTTCGGAATTTTTGGTTTGCTTACTAGTTTTTCGCTTATGGGCAGGAAGCAAGATTTGCATATTTATGCTCATTTACATTTGAAAGAAATTATGGAGGTGAATTTCAAATATTCTGGCGAATTGAATTATAAGATTGTTTTTCACGACCTTAGCAGCTTGAAAGAGCGCAAAATTTTGGATTTGAAGCATATTGAGGTTTATAGTTTTCCGTTGAAACATCGAATACAAGCGTGTGGATTTTTATTCAAAGAAAAAGACAAAGAGCCCAATATTAATCCTCAAATGATTAGGCTTTACGAGCTTTCGCATACCGATATTAGAAGTATCAAAATGGGAAATGATTACACCGATTCAGATGGCAAATTAGTTGCTAATGAACGATTTATGTTGCAAGCTAAGCCCAAAAGAAGTTACGCTTTTTGCAGCGATACTGCTTATTTTGAAAAAATAGTGGACAGTATAAAAGGAGTAGATTTGCTTTACCACGAGGCTACTTTTACCGAACAAGATAAAGCTCGTGCAGAGAAAACACGTCATTCTACTGCTTTGCAAGCTGCTAAAATAGCGGAATTGGCAAAAGTAAAGAAATTAATAATTGGGCATTTTTCTTCTCGCTACACAAATCCTAAAATTTTGGAAAGAGAAGCAGTTACCATTTTTGAAAATACACAAGCTGTAAATGATGGCGATGTTTTTGAAATTTGAAAAAATAGATACAATCTGGTAAAATTAAAAAAGAAAACCGCCTTTTTTTAGAACTATTTTTCCTTTTTTCTTCAAGTTAATATAATATTTTGAAAATCATTTCTTTTAGCAACTCAGCAGGCGACGACGAGCTATTGTCAACCCCTTTGGAGCGTGCATCGAATTCACGCAAAATAGAAATAATTTTAACCACTTTTGCTTTGTTATATTTTTGAGCTGCGGTGCTGTAATCATCTATAAAAAAAGGACTTATGCCAAGTATGCGAGCTGTTTCGGAGCGGTCGCCTTTGTTGGGTACAAAATAATAGAGCAATACTTTGCTAAAAAAGTGAAACAACGACGAAATGGTTAATACGATTGGGTGGTCTTTTTGGTTTTTTCCAAAATAATCGACTATCTGATTGGCTTTGAACACATTCTTTTGTCCCATGGCTTTGTTTAGCTCAAAGGTATTGAAATCTTTACTAATTCCGATGTTTTGCTCTATGTCGTCGAGAGTTATTTTGGTGTCGCCCGCTTTTTTTGAAATGATAATCTTGTCAAGCTCGTTGCTTATTTTAGAAAGCTCGTTGCCTAAGTTGTCTGTCAAAAGTTGTGATTCTTGCGGACCTATTGTAAAATTTTTTTCCTTTAGATAGCCTTTTATCCAATCGGGCACTTTATTGTCGTACAGCTTTTTCGATTCAAAAAGAACGTATTTTGAACTAAGCAATTTGTAGGCTTTTGTTCGTTTGTCGAGTGTTTTGTACTTATAATTGATTACAAGAATGGTAGAGGTTAGAGGTTTTTCGGCATAATAAACGATATCTTCAATTTTTTTTAGGTTTTGGGCTTCTTTTACAATAATAACTTGGTTTTTTGCCATCATAGGATAACGCTTCGACATGGTAATCACATCGGGAGTTGATGTATCTTTGCCATACACAACGGTTTGGTTAAATGATTTTTCCGACTCAGTTAGTACATTGGCAGCTATGTAAGCCGTTATTTTGTCGATAAAGTAGCCTTCGTCGCCCATGAGAAAATAAATGGGATTCCATTCTTTTTTCTTCAATGATTCCATTATGCTTTCAAAAGTCATTGCTGTATTTTTATGTAATTAAGCACCAGTGCTATTTTATTTTTGAGCAAACCTTTTGCTATTTGCTTATATTTAAGCACTTGGCAAAAGGAAATATACAATTAATTTTGGTTCACTACTTAGTTTAAACAAAACTCTCAAATGATAAATTTGTTTTGTGCAAAAGTAAAAAATGTTTTTAAAATATGGTTTTTTGCTTTTGTAATCTTTTATTTTTTTTCAAAAAAAGAAAAGCCACGCTTTTGCATGGCTTTTCTTTTTGAACTTTATAATAGAACGAATAAACAAAATTATCAATTATTCGTAAGATTTCTTTTTCCGAAAATATTTTCTAAATCTTCGGAGTAGATAACCTCTCTTTCGAGAAGTAAATCAGCTAGTTGGGTAAGCCCATGAATATTTTCGATTAATATTTTTTTCGCCTTTTCGTATTGAGCATCTACTATCTTTTTTACTTCTTGGTCGATTGTTACGGCAGTTTGTTCCGAGTAAGGTTTGTTAAAGCTATATTCGCTTTGCCCCGATGAATCGAAAAAGCTAAGATTTCCAAGTACTTCGCTCATCCCGTAGTAAGTAACCATGGCGTAAGCTAGTTTTGTGGTTTTTTCCAAATCGTTGAGTGCTCCGGTCGAAATTTTATGAAAATTAATTTCTTCCGATGCTCTTCCACCAAGCGTAGCGCACATTTCGTCAAAGAGTTGCTCTTTGGTGGTAATTTGTCGCTCTTCGGGTAAGTACCAAGCTGCGCCAAGTGCCTTGCCACGTGGAATAATGGTAACTTTAATTAGCGGATTGGCATGTTCCAAAAGCCAACTTACGGTAGCGTGTCCGGCTTCGTGGTAAGCAATGGTTTTGCGTTCGTGCGGAGCTACTATTTTGTTTTTCTTTTCCAAACCGCCAACAATACGGTCTATTGCGTCTAAGAAATCTTGTTTTTCGATACGCTCTTTTCCGTGGCGAGCAGCAATAAGAGCCGACTCGTTGCAAACATTGGCAATGTCGGCACCCGAAAAACCAGGAGTTTGTTTCGATAAAAATCCAAGTTCAATATCGGCAGCCATTTTCAAGGGTTTTGCATGTACTTTGAAAATTTCTTCGCGCTCGTTGATGTCTGGCAGTTCTACGTGTATTTGTCTGTCAAAACGTCCGGCTCTGAGCAGGGCTTTGTCCAAAATGTCAGCACGGTTTGTGGCAGCCAATATGATTACTCCACTGTTCGACCCAAAGCCGTCCATTTCGGTAAGCAATTGGTTTAATGTATTTTCTCTCTCGTCGTTGGAGCTGTAAGCTAAGTTTTTTCCTCTAGCTCTGCCTATTGCGTCTATTTCGTCGATAAAAATGATGCAAGGAGCTTTTTCTTTTGCCTGAGCAAACAAATCGCGCACACGCGATGCGCCTACACCTACAAACATTTCGACAAAATCAGAACCTGACATAGAAAAGAAAGGTACATGCGCTTCGCCTGCTACTGCTTTGGCAAGCAATGTTTTGCCTGTTCCGGGAGGTCCTACTAGGAGTGCGCCTTTGGGAATTTTTCCGCCAAGGTCGGTATATTTTTCGGGTTGCTTCAAGAAATCGACAATTTCCATTACTTCGGTTTTGGCTTCTGCCAATCCGGCAACGTCTTTAAAGTCAATTTTAACTTGGCTGTCTTCTTTATCAAACAATTTCGCACGCGATTTGCCAATGCTAAATATTCCTCCGGCACCTCCGCCGCCTCCGCCGCTCATTTTTCTGAAAATGAACAACCAAACAGCTACAATGATAACAAGAGGTAATAACCAGCCCACTATCTCGCCCATGTGGTCTTTTCGGGTTTCGTAACTTGGCTCTATGGGAATGGCAGTGGGAAATTCCTTTTGCACATCTACCATGTTTTGAGCAAATACTTCAACCGATGGAATTGTAAAATAAAAGTGAGGTCCTTCGGGCGAAGAAGCAGTATAACTGCGGCTCAAAAGGGCTTTGTATTCGCCCGAACTGAAGGCTTCGCTGGTTAGATACACTTCGGCTCGGTCGCGATTTACTACTATCACTTCTTTTACCGCATTTTTGTTCAATATGTCGCGTTTAAATTCGCTCCATGTAATTTTTGCAGGCTCTCCTCCAAAATCTAAAAATTGTAATCCGAAGAAAATGAGCGCAATAAGTCCATAAATCCAATATACATTAAATTTGGGTTTTGGCTTATTGGAATTATTAAATCCGCCAATATTGTTTTGGTTTTCGCCGTTATTATTGTTGTTATTCTCTTTTTCTGCCATTATTTTATTCAATCATATTTTATTTCTATCCAAAAAAAATGGAATTTTATAAATCCTCAAAATGTTGTTTTTAGTAGATTTAACAAGATTTATACCAATACTTAGATTTGTCATATTTTAGCTGGGGTCGCATACATTTTGTCAGAGTATCGAAGTTTTTTTACTCGACAAACTGCAAAGTATGCGTGCTTGAAATGCAAAAAAAGACATACGCTACTCAATGTATGCAAATTTTGCATCAGCCCAAAGCTCTTCTAATCGGTAAAACTCGCGCCATTCGCGCTGAAATACGTGAACTACCACATTTCCATAATCTAGTAAAATCCATTGAGCATTTTCGTATCCACTTTTTCTCCAAACTTTTTCTTTTAAGTCTTCGCGGGTAAGATATTCTATTTCATCAGCTATTGCGCTTACTTGAGTTGTTGATTCGGCATCGCAAATGATAAAATATTCGCAAACTGCGTGTTCAATTTTCTTTAAATTCAAAGCTACAATCTTATTGCCTTTTTTTTCTTCTATCGCTTCTATTACTTTAGATACTAATTTGTCTCCAAATCCTTTTTTTTCAATCATATTTTTTATTAACTTTTTTTGATACTAGGTTTTTTATAAGAAAACCATCTTTTGCTAAGCTATCTTTTGCATTTCAATTTTTTTTGTTTGAACAAATGTTATTTTGTTGCCATTTGTTATTGTAGTAAATGCTTATTGTTTAATATTTTAGAAAAGTATATTTTTTTACATTCTATTACTTTACAATTTAGATTAGCTTAGTTTGACAAAAATTGCGCACAAATGTACAAAAATTAATTTTCTTTTTCTATATTCGTTTTTTAAAAATTGTTATTTTTTTTTGAATGTCAAAACATAGTACATTTTATAGCATGCGTTATGCTTTGGTTTTGATTTGATTAACTATTTGATAATTAAAATAATAAATGGAATTTAATTTTATAAATACAACTCTTTTTTTTATAACAAACACATGAAAAACTCTGTTTTATTAATTTTATTTTTGCTTCCTTTGTGTTTATTTTCTCAAAAAAAAAGCCAAACAAAGGTCTTAATTTCAACTTACTTGGGCAATGAAAAGCGAAATTTTTATGGAAACCAAGCTCCCGAGAAGTTAAATTTGAAATGGAAATTTTATTTGGGCAAAGGTTTGAGCTTTGCTTATGGATATGATAAAGAATGGGTTGGCGCAGGTTGGACTGGTCAGCCTTTGGTTATCAAAGAAAAGGGCAAAATTTACTTAATCCAAGGTGCATTCGATTACCATTTGCGTAAAATTGATGCCGAAACAGGAACCGAAATTTGGAAATATAAATTCGACGATATTCTCAAAGGAACAGGCACTATTTGGTACAACAAAAACGAGAAAAACAAAGAGAATCAGTTTGTTGTGCTTCAGGGAAGTCGTTTTGGCTTTGGCAACAAGCAGTCGGATAAAATTATTGCAAGTTTTAGAGGTGTGTCAATGAATACGGGCAAGGAGCTTTGGCGCATGAATACAAAGCGCACGGTTTGTTACTCGCGCGATGTGGACGGCTCGGCGCTTGTAATTAACGATACTGCCTATTTGGCACTCGAAAATGCCATTTTTACCGTTTTCGACCCAAACTTCAACAACCAAAAGATGCTTGATGGAATAATGCAGCCCAATATTTACAATGAGGTTGATTATTACCATATTAGCGATACTATTGTGCATGGCACTAACATTGAGTGCGAGTCGTCGCCTACGCTTTTGGGTGATAGGATTTACACTAACGCTGGAGTTGGAAAAGTTTTTGGGTACAACATCAAAACGCAAAAGCTAGATTGGATTTTCGACATTGGTGCTGACCTTAATGGCTCATCGCCAGCTACTTTCGACAATTGTTTGCTTATTCCGGTTGAAAAAGATTACATAGAAGGGCGTGGCGGTGTGCTGAAATTAAATCCGGCTCGTGTTCCCGAAAAAGCGGTTGATTGGTATTTTCCTGTTCCCAACAAAGATTGGTTTCACTGGAAAGGTGGCATTGTGGGTT
>JAIFNL010000040.1 GCA_020047755.1 Bacteroidota bacterium | reverse complement strand
ACATCGCCAACGGCACGCCCTAAACTTCCAGTATCTATGTTTAAAAAGTAATCAGGTTTTCTGACTTCCAAATCTTCAAAAAACAATTCGTTGAGTTCATAATCGTAATTTTGACCTGTATGCACCAGAATATGCTGCATGTAGTTGTCGAGCAAAGGAATAATCCTCGACAAGCGTATTATTTCAGGTCGCGTGCCTACAACGGTTAAAATTTTAAGCTTTTCTGGCATTTATAAAACAGTTAAACAATTGATTTTCTTACAATTAAAACGACATTTCAGATTCGTCCTTTCACAGCACCGCCTCCTCAGTCCCATTTTCGGGAGTGAGCAAGCTATTTATTTTTTAGCAAAATTAACAATTTTTTTGAAATAGAAAAATTTATTTAATTCAGTATTTTAATAGCCGATTTATTTATGGTTATAAGTAACGAATAACCAATGTTTTCAATCCGAAGAAGAAACTTATTTTTTCCTGAAATTGTTATTATTTCTCCGTTTATACCAGCCAAAATACCTTCAATTATTTCAATTTTCTGCCCTATTTTAAAAATTTCGGTTGTGGCTTCCATCTCTAATTCGTGCTGCAATGTTTTTTTTATCGCATCTATCTGTTTTTCAGGAATTGTAACAGCTTTGCCCGAAAAAGTAATAAATTTTACAACACCCACTACTTTTAATACCGAGAAATATTCCTTACTCGATACAAATACAAATACATAAGAATTAAACAACGGAATTTCTACTTTCTTCTTCCTGTCCGACCATTGGCGTAGTGTTTTTACCAAAGGCAAATAATGAACAATTCCTTGTTTATCAAGCTCTTGCGATACTTTTTTTTCATTTCTAGGTTTGGTATAAACCACATACCAATTATATTCAAAATGTTCTTGAAGATTTATCATTAAAAAGAAGTAAAGAATTTATTGCTCAAACCATCAAAAATTAAGACTATTTTTCAAGTCTTTTTGAATAACATCCAACGTCAAAAGTAAATTTTTCAACTCCTCAGCTCCCAAACGTTTTGTATTATGAGAATGATATTCAGTCATTTTGCTCACCAATTCATTTCCTTTTTCAAAATATTGCTCATAATTCAAATCCCTATTATCTGCTGGAATTTTAAAATAGTCGCCCATGTCAATGGTCTTTACCATTTCTTCTTGACTCACAAGCGTTTCGTAAAGTTTTTCGCCATGCCTTGTTCCAATAACTTTTACCTCATTACTTACTTCATAAATCGCTTTCATAGCCAACGCTAAATCGCCAATAGTCGATGCAGGTGCTTTTTGAACAAAAATATCACCTTGCTCTCCATTTTGAAAAGCATAAAGTACCAGATTTACAGCATCTTCGAGGGTCATCATAAAACGAGTCATATCGGGGTTTGTTACCGTAAGTGGCTTATTTTGATGAATTTGCTCCATAAAAAGTGGAATTACCGATCCGCGCGAAGCCATCACATTTCCGTAACGAGTTCCACAAATTATCGTATCTGTTTCTATCAAATTTCGGCTTCTGGCTACAAACAATTTTTCCATCAGTGCTTTGGTCATTCCCATAGCATTTACAGGGTAAACGGCTTTATCGGTACTCAAACAAATTACTTTTTTTACTCCCGAATCAATAGCCGCTCTTAGTACATTTTCAGTACCTAAAACATTGGTTTTCAAAGCCTCAAGTGGAAAAAATTCACACGAAGGCACTTGTTTCAATGCAGCTGCATGAAAAATATAATCGACACCGCGCACAGCAGCTTCGACCGAAACAAAATCACGCACATCGCCTATGTAGAATTTTACCTTTTTATTATTTATTTTTCGACGCAAATCGTCTTGCTTTTTTTCATCGCGACTAAAAATACGTATTTCTTTTATATCGCTGTTTATGAAACGATTAAGTACAGCTTTTCCAAACGAACCAGTTCCACCAGTTATAAGTAATATTTTACCTGAAAACATAATTTATTAAGTTGAATTTTAAAATTTTCTGATTCATAAAAACGATTTATGAATTAAATTAATTTTTCCTTTTTTTCTTTAAAAATAAATTCCACCATTTATTTTTCTCTTCTTCTTTAAAATATTCATAGCCATAACCATAGCCGTAGCCATAACCGTAACCATAACCATAACCATAACCGTAACCATAACCGTATAATTTTGACTGCTTTATCCCATTAAATAAAATTACGGTTTGTCCTATATTATTTACATTCAATTCTTCCAAAACAGCTTTCAATGCACGCTTTTGAGTATGATTTTGTCGAGCTACAAAAATATTAATATCGCTATGTTTTGCCAAAAGCAAACCATCGGCAACTACGCCAATAGGTGGCGAGTCGATTATAATACAGTCGTATTTTTCTTTTAAAGTTCGAAATAGTTCGTCATTTTTCTCAGAAGCAATAAGTTCTACCGGATTTGGTGGCACTGGACCTGCTGGATAAATATCCAAGTTTTCTATCTCCGAGTGGTAAACGATTTCATCGAGCGTTGAATGGTTAATAAGATAAGTAGAAAGCCCTATTTCATTGCTAAAATCAAAGGCTTTTTGAATTTTGGGCAGGCGCAAATCGAAACCCAAAAGACAAGTTTTTTTGCCAAAAGAAGCGAAAACAGAAGCCAAATTGATAGAATTGAACGTTTTTCCTTCTTTTGACATGGTAGAAGTTACCAAAATGACAGTTTTTTCTTGTCCCTTTATGTAAAATTGCAAATTAGTATAAAGCGAGCGAAACGATTCGGCAATGGTCGATTTGGGTTTTTCTACAAACACCTTTGTTATAAGCTCTTTATATTGAATAATTCCAGCAATTACAGGCTTGTTGGTCAATTTTTCAATTTCGGCTTTGCTCATAATTTTGTCGAGAAATAACATTTTTAAGTACAAGAAAATAGTGGGAATAGCAATTCCTAAAGCCAGAAATATTAAATAAATAACACGGTGTTTGGTCGAAACTTTTACCGCTATATCGGGTCGTGCAAAATCAACCACATTACTACTTGGCGTGTTAGAAGCTTTTGCAATTTGAGCTTCTGCTCTTTTTTGCAGCAAAAAGTTATAAATTTCGTCGTTTAATTTGAATTTTCGCTCAAAACCAAAAAGCATTTGTTGTGTTTTTGGTAATTTTTCTACCTCGCTTTCTAGTTCGTTTACACGTTTAGCTACACTTTCAAAATTGATACGAGTAGCTGCTATAATATTGTTTACATTACTCTTAATCAGCTGTTTCGTACTTTCTATTTTCGATTCGAGCGTAAGAACAGCTTGCGATTTTTCGCCCAAATTTTGATTCAAAGCCAAACGTTTAGTGGTCAATTCGATTAAATCTAATACCAGTTTATTTAATGCCATATCATTTATTCCCATAGTAGAAGGCACCATTAAATCGTCTAGTTTTTTATTTTCATTTATTGATTTAAGTAAGTATTCGTAATATTTTGATTGAGTGAGCAATACCGCACGCTCCTTTTGCAAAAAGGTTAAGTTTTCAAATAATTGTTGGGAATGCGTGCTTATGTCCATTATTTTATTTTTGCTTCTAAAACTTTGAAGTTCGTTTTCGGCAAAAGACAACGAATCGGAAATATCAAGAAGTTGATTATCTATAAAAATAATGGTATTATTGGCTATTTTGTTCTTTTTTTCCAAATTATTTTCAACATAAACCTCTGTCAATTTGTTCAAAAAATCTGTCGTTTTCTGAATATTAGTGCCCCTAAGGGAAAGTTCTAACACATCAATTTCCTTGTCCACTTGCTCTACGCTTAAAGCACTTTTATAATCTAAAGTAATCTCATTAAGCACATTAAAAATAAAAAAATAAGAAATCTGCTTGTCTATCTCTGATTCTTTAATTCTTGGATTTCTAATTATTTTGAATGAAAAATCCTCTGATTTAATTTGTTCGTCAAAATTAAAAGTACCGGAAAAAGAAAAATTACTTTTCGTGTATTTAGGCGTATGTGTAGAATAAGAATAAGCATACGCATTTTCGGCAAAAGCTTTTAAATAGAATGTATTGTCTGACAACAATTTAACCTGAAATGGAACACCCACTATTTGCACCGAAGTAGTATCAAATTGCAGTAAAAAAGGGTTGCTCAAATAAGTTTCACGTGGAGCATATTCGTCATCGGCATAGTAAGATACAAAAAAATCTAGGTTTTTCAATGTCGATTCAATCATTGAATACGATTGCAGCAAAACTTTTTCGTTCATTATGTTTTTTTTATCCGAAAATAAATCCATTTCTCCTAAAACTTTTTCGGTAGAAAATGAATTTGATGTTTCTTGAACCATCAATGTGGTTTTTACTTCATAAACAGAGACATTAAATTTGGTAAAAACAAAAGCCAATGCAAGTGCTAAAACAATAAAAATAACATAAAGATACCAATTTTGAAGTATCTTAAAAAAGAAAGCAATAAAATCAAAGCTATCTTCTTCAAATTCATATATTTGTTTATTTTCCAAAGTTTTAAAATTTATAAAAAATTATTGTTTTGAATATGTAAAAATAACCAAAAGTGATGTTATAGTAGCTAAAACAATCGAAACCGTACTCATAAAAGGAAATGATTCTTGCGCCCAAAAAACAGCTTTCAGTGGTTCTACATAAACCAAATCGTTGGGTTGTAAATAAAAATTAGGGTTTTCAAGAGCCTCTACTTTTGTCAAATCAATTAAAAATACCTGATTTTCGTTGTTATTTCGCCTCACTATTTTAATTTTATTTCTATCGGCTTGTTTTTTCAAGTCGCCTGCCAAACCTATTAATTCGTAAATTGAAATTCGGTCTTTGTAACTCAATTCATACCGTCCAGGCTTGTTCACTTCACCCAAAATAGTAACAAATCCATCAGCCAAGCGCACATTTACTTTTACCTGATTAAAAAAATGTGCATATTTCAAATTTATGGTATCGTAAGCTTGTATAAGTGTTTTTCCGGCTATTTGCAACTTTCCTAGGTGTGGTAAGTTTATAAAACCGTCGTCACCAATCAAATACACATCTTTGTATTTAGCACCAACCGATTGATTTGCTTGATTTTGAACATTTCCAGATAAAACTACCTGAGTTTCGGGGTCAAGGCTTTCGGCAATCACATACAAATTGTCTCCAAACTGTAATTTATATTCTTCAGTAGTGCTCAAATATTTATTTGTAAGTGAATCTTGATTCAAATTTTGTAAATACCTCACTTTTTTTGAAGGAATACACGAATAAATTACTAATAATAAAATGATTAAATATAAAATATTTTTTTTCTTCATATATTATTCCTTGTATAAAAATCGAAAAACAAGCATTAGTTATGTATCAATTTTTTGAATTACAAAGATAAAATCTTAAACTATATTAACAATAAATTTTAGCAATTTCTTGTTAAAAAAAATAATAAAACAAAAAGAATTAAACAAACACAAAGGATAAAGTACTAAAAACATGACACTTAAAAAATATAATTAAAAAGAAATTTCTAAGCAAAACAAACAAACAACAATAATTAATTTTCAAAATTAAAATATCATTTTTTTTTAATACCTTTGCTTAATATTTTAAACTTCACTTTTACCCTAAAATATAAATTAAATTTTCGGGTAAAAATAATTCAATTTCAACAAGATAATGCATCAAAAAGAACTTTCAAATACAATAAAAAAGAATTTCAAACACACTCCTACCTCCGACCAAGAATTGTTGATTGAAAAGCTTAGTGAGTTCATTCTCAGCCGAAAAACGAGCGAAGCATTTATCTTGAAAGGTTATGCCGGAACCGGAAAAACTACACTAATGAGCGCATTGGTCAAATCCTTACCTAGTATCAAAGTAAAATCTATTTTACTTGCGCCAACGGGTCGTGCAGCCAAGGTTTTAGGGCAATATACCGAAAAACCAGCTTTCACTATTCACAAAAAAATTTACAAACAACAAAGTGCTTCCGATGGTTTTGGAAAGTTTGTTTTAAGTAGTAATTTATATAAAGACACTTTATTCATTGTAGATGAGGCTTCTATGATTTCAAATCAGTCCACAGAAGGCTCTGTGTTTGGTAGCGGACGTTTGCTCGACGATTTGGTGTATTACATTTATCAAGCTCCAAGCTGCAAGCTACTATTGATAGGCGATACAGCGCAATTACCGCCAGTTCATTTGTCAATTAGTCCGGCATTGGAACACCGCGAAATAGCAAAATACGGCTTAGATGTTTTTGAAATTGAGTTAAAACAAGTAGTTCGGCAAGCCAAAGAGTCGGGAATTTTGAAAAATGCAACATATTTGCGGGAAATTTTACCGAATTATATCGAAAATAAATATCCATTTTTAGACATCGAAAACTTTGCCGATGTGCAAAAAATTTCGGGAAATGAACTTATTGAGCAAATTGCAAGTTGCTACGACAAAGACGGACTTGAAGAAACCATGGTAGTAACTCGCTCTAACATGCGGGCTAACAGATACAACGAAGGCATCAGGCGCACAATTTTGTGGCGCGAAGAAGAAATAGCGGTTGGCGATATGCTTATGGTAGTAAAAAACAACTATTTTTGGGCTGAAAAGGTTGAATCAATGGATTTTATAGCCAATGGCGACATAGCCGAAATAACCCGAATTATCAAATACGAAGAGCGATATGGCTACCGATTTGCAAAAGTAGAACTCAATTTTTCGGATTACCCAAATGCAGAGTTTGAAGCGATGATTTTCCTAAGTACCTTATTTTTAGGTGCTGCCTCGCTGTCGTATGAACAAAATAGAACTTTTTACAAAAAGCTAGAAGAAGATTATGCGGAAGAAAAAACAAAAAGTAACAGGTACAAAAAAATAAAAGAAAACCCGTATTTTAATGCGCTTCAAGTAAAATTTGCCTACGCCGTAACCTGCCACAAAGCACAAGGCGGACAGTGGAAAAATATTTTCATTGACCAAGGCTATTTTGTTGAAGATATGCTTAATAAGGATTTTTTGCGTTGGCTTTATACTGCTGTAACACGAGCCACACAAAATCTTTATTTGGTCAATTTCAATAAAGATTTTTTTGAAAAACAATAATTCACTTTGCAATAAGTTGCACAAATATAAACTAAAAATGAAGCGAATATTAATAACCGGTGCAACCGGAAATGTTGGAATCGAGCTCATTAAGTTTCTTTTTGAATCAAATACAAGCTCTCGAATAATTGCAGGTGTGCGAAATATCGAAAAATCAAAAAAAATATTCAGTAGTTACGATAAGCTCGAATTTGTAAATTTTGACTTTGAGAATAAAAATACGTTCGATAAATCGCTTGAAAACATCGACAGCCTATTTTTGCTCAGACCACCACACATTTCGGACATAAACAAATACTTTAAACCGCTAATACAAACCATTAAAGACAAAGGAATTAGCGAACTTGTATTTCTTTCGGTTCAGGGAGCAGAAAAAAGCAAAATTATTCCTCACCATAAAATTGAAAAATTGATTGAAGAATTTGAATTAAATCATATTTTTATTAGACCAAGTTATTTTATGCAAAATTTAACCACAACTTTGCACAAAGACATTGCTGAAAAACGCAAACTAATTTTACCTGCCGGAAAAGCGAAATTTAATTGGATAGATATAGAAAATATTGGCGAAGTAGCCGCAATAGTATTGGAAAACTTTGATAATTATAAAAATAAAGCATACGAATTAACTGGAAATGAAAACCTTAATTTTTACGACATCGCCCAATTGATTTCCAAAATAACAAATCAAAAAATTGATTACTACGACACAAACCCCTTTAAATTTTACATAACCAAAAAGAAAGAAGGTATTAAAACTGGTATGATATTGGTTATGATACTATTACATTTTTTACCACGCTTCCAACCTGAACCAAAACTATCAAATTTTTATACGCAATTGACCAACAAACAACCAACTTCTATTACAAAATTTATAGAAAAAGAAATCGATAAATTCAAAAAAAATTGAACTTTTTTCTTCCTATTAATGCCTCTAACACGAAATTTCTCAATAAAAAAAACGAAATAACTTTTTTTTCTAATTAAAATTCAATAAATTTACCTAAAAATAAAACACATTTATTTTCGATACAAAAATTCTTTTTTTCAAAAAAAATACATCTTTTGGAAAAAAAACAAGATAACACTCTTTTTATTAGTAAATTTTTATAACATGAAAAAACAATATTTTAGCCAAAAAAAATGGCTTATTATTTTATTTTTGAGCACTTTAGTTAATACCAACACATACGCTCAAAATAAGTATGCATTAATCGTAGCCATTGGAAAATTTGCCGATGCACGCATTCCTTTTATTAATTCAGAAAATGACGTTCCTTTAATAGAAAATGCTCTGTTAAAAAATGGTTTTAAACCGGAAAATATCATGCTTTTGAAAAACGAAAAGGCAACAAAAGCTGCAATTGTAGATGCTTTGATAAATAAATTGGGTGGTAAATTAGTAAAAGGCGACATAGTTGTAGTTCATTTTTCGAGTCATGGCATTGGTATTAAGGATTTTAGTGGCGACGAAGCCGATGGAATTGACGAAACCATTGTTTGCTACGATACACCTTACAATTCACCAGAAAACTATAAAGGCGAACAGCATTTAATCGACGACGAAATAGGGATTTTACTAACCGAGTTGCGAACAAAATTAGGCACATCTGGGCAAATTTTGGTGCTTGCCGATGCCTGCTATTCTGGAACTATTTCGCGTGGAAATGACCGATTTAGAACCTACACCGACGAAAAAAATCCAACCTACAAAGCCACAAAAGCCAATAGCAAAACTGATGGATTGAAGGACATAGAACAAGCTTCGAATGCAAATTTGGCAACCGCAATTGTTATCAGCGCCTCTGCATCTTACGAGCCAAACAGCGAAACCATTGATATGCAAGGCAATGCAGTAGGAGCTTTGTCGTATGCGTTTAGCAAAGCGATGAGTAAATCAATTGCAAATAGTACGTACAAGCTTCTGTTTGAGCGCATTAAAAACGAAATGGCAGTGAGCGTTCCTCGCCAAATGCCGATGGCGGAAGGTGATTTGAATGCCCTTATTTTCAATGATTTGACTCTTTCAGCCCAAAATGGAAGCAGAGAGATTTATAAAGCCAAAACTTATTTAACCGACAGTACTTTTGTGCTCAATGCAGGTGGTTTAGCCGAAATTATGGAAGGAAGTTTGGTGGAATTGACCCCAATTGGCTCAAATTCAAGCATTTTAGCTACCGGAAAAGTCATTTCGGGCAATGAGTTTGAAAGTACCATTTTACTTTCCAAACCGCTAAGCCAAACACAAATAATGCAAGCTGAAATAGCCATTAAAAGCCGAAGTTATGCCGCTTTGAAGCAAAAAATATTTCTTTCGGTAAAAAATTCGCAAAAAATAGAAGCACTTTTAGCCGACGAAAAAATGATTGAATTTGTAAAATCCGAAGCTATTTTTTCGGCTGATTTATTGATTGAAGAACGAAAATCTCCAAAAAATGGTAATCAATTCATTTTCCTTTACAAAAATATAGAAGACACTATTTTTGTTAATTTGCCCGATACAAAGCCTGAAACAGTTGCCGAAATTATTAAAAATAAGGTGATTGCTTACGCCAAATCCAATTATTTGCGTGCTATTTCGCAGTTAAACTCGAATTTAAACGTAGAATTGAAAATTGTGCCTATTGAATACGAAACTGTTGGCGATAATA
>JAIFNL010000202.1 GCA_020047755.1 Bacteroidota bacterium | reverse complement strand
CTTCTATTAAGTTAGGTAAACGCCTGATAATTACATCATCGGAAGCAGAGTTGAATGCCCAGCGGAAAACATTGTCGCCCAGTTCGAGGTTTGTTACTTGCGAATTTGCAACCGTTGCGTCGAATATAGCTGCCGAACCTTGAGAAGTCCAAGTGCCTGTGTATGGAAAAGGGTCGTTGCCATAAAGCCAGACATTGTCGTAGCAAACCACCTCATCTTTACCTGCATCGGGTACCAAAAAGCCTACTTCTATATTTTCGGTTGTTAAGGTAAGCGAAGGAAAATTAGAGTTTATAATTTGGCAATACCAAGTTCCTAAATGACTAGCTGTTAAATTAGCTATTGTATAAATAATGTTGTTACTTTCTGATTTTAGTACGTCATTTCTAAACCATTTGTAGTAATTATCTTGGAACGAAATGCCATATACAAATGTGTTGAGGTCTAGTTCGAGAGGATAATCCGGTGCTGCTTGCGCTTTGTGCTTTGAAAGAACAACCGTTTTTTGAGGCGAGTAAATATAATTAGCCGCGTTTGCACCTGCATTGCTTAAATCTTCAAAAGTCAAGTTGTTATTTGAAATATCAAGAGCATTTAGTGTTAAAGTGGCTAAACTTGACATATCGGTAAACTCGTTGTCAGACAAATAAATATCGGTCAGTGAACTTTGGAATGGGGGAATGTATCCATTAAATTTATTCTTGGATAGATTAAGATATTCGATAAATTTAAGTATTCTAAATTCGATAAATATTGAATCTCATAATTTATGCTACCTTTCAGATTATTTTCCGATAAATTTATTTTTTTCAACGAGTTAAGTGAACTTAAACTATAAGGAATATTACCTACTAAGTTATTGTTGGGTAGATTTATTTCTGTAATTGTTTGGTTAGCAGCATCGACCTTTATGCCGTACCATAATTTTACAGGCTCGGTTTTCCAGCCTGCTTTGTTAGTCCAATTATCACCATCAGTTTCGTCGTAAAACGATACCAAATTTATAGAGTCTTGGTAATTTATTTGTGCTTTCAGTTGCTGGGCAAAAATCCCAAAGAGCAACGATAAAGCTAAGAAATGTAAAAGTAGTTTTTTCATAATTTTTTTATTATTAGTTGTTTGTAATTTACTTTGGCTCGTTTTATTCTTTTTTCTTACGAATCGAATTTTAATATTAAAAGTATTGTTTATTTATAAATAATTGAAATTCAATTGAATATATGTATTTGAAAATAGAAATAAGTAATTAGTACATTGATATAGTCAAAGCAGTTAGTATTTGAAAATCGAATTGTAACAAGTTATGTTTTTTTTTTCAAATAGGCAAATATTCTTTTTAGAATAAAAAAAAATACTCATCGAAAGTTTGCCGATGAGTATTCAATTTGTTTATTAATAGCTGTTTATAATAATTTTTTTTGTTTTCAAAAGAGGGTTAGTTTTTGTTAAAAAAGATTTTAAATAGCAAATAAAATAGATTTATGTTTTGAGTAAAACATCTTTTTATCCGAAACTAATTGTTTTGAGCTTATTCTACTTTTATGCCAATAATCAAAATGTCGTCTAACTGCTCAAAAGCCTTGCTTTCGCTTGGATTTGTCCAATTTTCGTAAGCCTCTAGCAATAAATGCTTTTGGTCTTTCATACTTTTGTCAGAGTTTTCGAGCAACAAACTTTTGAAGCGTTTGGTTAAGAATTTTTCTCCCGCATTTCCTCCAAATTGGTCAATAAAACCATCTGAAAAAATATAAATTTGGTCGCCTTTTTGCAAAACTACTTTATGGTTTGTAAATGACCCTTTTTCGCGATAATAAATACCAACAGGCATACGGTCGGCTTTATATTGAATCATTTCTTTATTTCGGATAAGCAATAATGGATTATAAGCCCCAGCGTATTGAAGTGTATAATTTTCGTAATCGAAAATACACAATGCAATGTCCATTCCGTCTTGGGCTTCGTCTTCTTTTCCGGTTTGGCGAAGCGATTTTTTGATGTAGCTTCTCAATTCGTTCAACACTTCATTTGCCTTCAAATTTTGTGCTTCTTCTCTGTTAACTATCTCATTTAAAAGCGAAATACCCAACATACTCATAAAAGCACCTGGCACTCCGTGTCCGGTGCTGTCGGCAGCCGCTATGATGGACAAATTGTTGTTTTTGGCAGCCCAGTAAAAATCGCCGCTTACAATATCGCGCGGTTTGAAAAGAACAAAATGCTCGTTAAAATTGTGGCTGATAAACTCTTCGGGAGGCAAAATAGCATCTTGTATGCGCTTGGCATACACTATACTATCCATAATGTGTTGCTTTTGTTGAAGAATTTCTTGGTTCTTTTCTTCCAAAATCAAATTTGCTTTTTGTTTGCTTCGGTAACTTCTAAAAATAACATAAGCCAAACCAATCATCAACAAAAACGCAACAACAAAAAAATACAAAAGCAAACGTTGGCGTTTTAGCTCTTCTTCGTTTTCAAAATTTAACTTTTGCTGCTCCATTTCCTTTTGCTTCAACTGTTGTTGAAACTCCATGTTCATTTCGAGCTTGGCTATTTCGTTCTTTTTTTCCTCATTTACTAAGCTGTCTTTCAGTTCTATATGGGTTTCATAAAAGAAAAGAGCATTTTTAAAATCACCTAATTCTTTGTAGTTTTGGTACAAACTTAATGCTGAATTTCGTCCAATGACTAAAACCTGTATTTCTTTTGAAATTTGCAATGCTTTAGTATAGAATGAAATAGACTGAGGTATTTGTTTTTTCATGTAATAAAACCTTCCCAACAAAAGGTAAATATTAGCCAATCCTGTTTGACTATTAATACTATGGTAAAGTTCCAAACTTTTATTGAAATATTGTAGCGCTTTATTGTATTCTTTGTTATCCATATAAATATCACCCATTGCGCTGTTGGCTTCAGCAAGTAGCCTAACATCACCAATTTTTTCGCTCAAATCTTTAAATTTGATTGAATATTCAAGTGCTTTTTTCAAATAAATATTGCTCGATTCAAAAGCTGCCGTATCGTTTTTATTAGTTGTTTGACGTTTTTTAATATCATCTTCTTTTTGTTTCTGTTTGTAAATCGAGCTGATTCGGTAATACGTTTGCGCAATTCCCACGTTATCTTCTAATTTTTTGTACATTTCTAGGGCTTTGTCAAAATATTCTAAGGCTTTATTCAAGAATTCATTATTTTGATTTAAGATATTTAAATTTGTAGGATTGTCATCTACTTGTTCCCAAAAAACTAAACCAATGGCATTGTATAAATTGGCAATTCCTTTTTTATCGTCTATTTCTATGCGAGCATTTAGGCTTCTGAAAAAATACTCCAAAGCCTTGTTGTAGTTGCCTTGTTGGTGGTAAATACTGCCTAAATTGCGCACAATAATGGCAATTCCTTGCTTGTCGTTAATTTTTTCGTAAACAGCTAAACTCTTGTTGTACAGCTCGTAAGCTTTTGTATAATTGCTTTGTCGATAGAAAATATTTCCTAAATTTTTGTAAGCCAATGCTTCTCCTTTGCTAAAATTTAAGCGTTGTGCTGCCGAAAGTGCTAAATTTCCATAATATTCGGCTGTATCGGGATTCGATTTAAACCCTTCGCAAAGTGCATTTAGATTATTTACTTTTGTTGTATCTTCGGCTTGTGTTTTTACCACATTAATTAAACTATCGATAGTTCCATTTGATTGACTATAATTAGTTAATGAAACTAGCAAAAACGCAAAAAAAGGGATTAGATATTTTGGGATTTTCATTTGGAGCAAATTAATTTTTTGTATAAAAATAAAAAACGTTATAAAGTAGCTTATTATTTTAATTTTTGCAAAGTAAATAAAAAAATGAATACAAAAAGCTTTTTTTTTCGTTTTTTTCTACTTTTTTTGAGTCGTTTTTTTTTCTTTTTTATGTTGTGTAAGTGCTTGTAAATTAAATTTTTTATGCTTTTTGTCTCTTTTGCAATTATTTTTTTTTAAGGAAATTATCAAAAAATACCAAAATATTTCTATCTAAATTATTTTATTACTTTTCTTTTTCTTATTTTTGTTGCTATAAATAATTAGTAAGAAAATGCTGTTTTAATTCAACCAAAGGCTTATGTATCGATTTTCAATAATTTTCACATTAATATTGTTTATATTGCTTATAAACATTAATTTAGCTTACTCGCAACTAACAAGCGTAGGCTCGCCAGTAGTGAAAAATTATACTCCGCAAAACTATTTGGCTGCTCCCGAAAACTATGCCATAGTACAAGACAAATTGGGGCTTATGTATTTTGGTAATAACGGATATGTACTCGAATACGATGGTGTGGAATGGCGCAAAATAGAAATAAAGCAATATATGCCTGTTTTATCTATGGCAATCGACTCGCTAGGGCGCATTTATGTTAGTTCAGGCAACGAATTTGGCTTTTTAGCCTCTAATTCAATTGGTTTGCTTACTTATCATTCCCTTTCAGACTTGCTTAGCGAAGCCGAAACGTTTGTGGAAGGCACTGGTAAAGTGCATGTTGCAAAAGATGGAGTTTATTTTCAAACGGCTACTACCCTTTACAAATATCCTTTCATTACCGAAAAAAATAAAAACGATAAAGTCCTCAAAAAACCAATAAAATGGGCTGCTTCTACTCGTTTTCTGAATACTTTTTTAATTCATATCGGCAAAGAAGAAAAATTTCTGGTAGTTGAACAAGACAAAGGCATTTTTTCGCTCGAAAATGGAGAACTTTCTCTTTTTAAATACAGCCAAGATTTTATAGCCGACAAAAAAATTGTTTCCATGTTAAGCCCTGCTATGCGAAAGCAAATTTTTGTAGGAACTGAAAAAAATGGTTTATGGTATTATCCTCAAGGCTTTTTACCTGATTTATTTCATTCAAATACCAACAAAGATTTATCTGAAATAACCTTGCTTGCAGCCGCTGAATTGCCTGATTATTATGTACTTGCTACTTTAAATAAAGGTACAATGGTAATCAACAGAGTACGTGATACTAAAAAGTTTGAAAAGCGCAAAGTAATAGAACATTACAGCAAGCAATCAGGTATGCTATCAGAGCAAGTAACTCAAATTTACAACAACCAAGCACACGACAAAGACATGCTTTGGTTTACCTCAAAATACGGTATTTCAAAAACAAAGATTAATTCAGCTTTGCGACGACTTAGCGAAACCGATGATGCAAAAGACATTATTCTTGATTTGACTAAATTTGATAACTTATTGTATGCTCGAACTTTAGGTAAGATTTATTACCTTAAAGATACCCTCGATGAATTTGCATTGCGTTCTGTTTCAGGTATTTCATCTTGCTCCGATTGGACTATTTTTACTTTCTCCGAAAAAATTCAAGAAAAGAAAAAAACGAATATTATTTCAAAAATAACAAAATCAAAAAAAGGTAAATCTTCTAAAACTAAAGCCACATTACCCTCAAGACCTAAAACTAAAAAAGTTGATAAAATGCTGGCTGTTTCGCCTTTTGGAATTTACGAAATTACTGAAAATTCAGGAACTCTAATTCATATTTCTTACGAAGCCATAGACTCTAAAAAACTTACCGAAAGTGAAAGCTCGAGTGCAAAATATGCTGTAAATAAAGTTTTTAGGTCAAAACGTTTTCCTAATAGGATTTACTTGGGCTTGGAAGATGGCTTGGCTATTTTATCCTATCAAGAAGGAAAATGGGTAGATGAAGGAAAAATTCCATCTGTAAAAGAAAACATTTCTTCTATTTCGGAAGATGCTGAAGGGAATATTTGGTTGGGTGTGAAAAATAATGGATTACTTTTTCTCGAAACACCTAAAAAATTAGTAAAATTAAAAACAAAAGCTTTTTATAAAGAGCATGGAGATAGTGCTACTTTTGAGTTATTACCTTTGGCTGATTTTAAATTCAAAGCTTATAAAAATAGGAAATCCTTGCCTCAAATTATCGAAAATGGAATTTTAGATTACAACGGAAAAATGTTATTTTCTACTCTCGAAGGCTTATTCTTTTTTGATAAAAAAACAGGTAAATTTAAACCTTTCACCGATTTTAACTTCAAAAACCAGCAAACCAGGGTATTGAACTTAAAGCCAGATAGCAAAGGAAATATTTGGCTACTTGTTCAAACAGCTTTTAATTCAGAGGTTTTGCTTTACGAAAAGCAAAAAAATGGAAAAATGAAACTCAACAAAAATGCCTTGGCACTTTTGCCCGAAATGACTTTACAAGCTATCTTTCCCGATAATAATGGCTTGGTTTGGATTTCGGGTACGCAAGGAGTTTTTAGTTACGATTTGAATAAAAATAAAGAACAAAGCACTAAATTTCAAGCACTTATACGAAAAGTTACAACCAATGGCGATTCTGTTTTGTTTTGGGGAAATGCTTACATGGGTACTTCAAATACTAATAATCAGCTAACTAAAATAGAGCTCGAATTTGTACACAACAACATTAAGTTCAATTTTGCTGCACCTTTTTTCGATGAGGAGCAAGCTACTGAATACAGCTATTTTTTGGAAGGGCAAGACGAAAAGTGGTCGAATTGGTCAAAAGTTACTGCTCGTGAGTACATGAATTTACCAAAAGGCAATTACACATTTAGAGTCAAAGCTCGAAATATTTATGGTAATATTAGCGAGGAAGCTATTTTTATTTTTAAAGTAAAAACTCCTTGGCACGAACAATGGTGGGCTTATGCCGCAGAACTTTTTCTATTTTTACTACTTTTATTTGTTTCTGTTTTGTTCAATAGAATGAAGCATGTAAAAGACTCGCAATGGACTTCAATACTAACTATGATTAGTGTTACTGCTATTTTTAAACTACTTGCAGCTTTGGTTTTTGGACCACTTATTCATTATTTTGCAGGAGAAGTAATGGCGCTTAATATTTTTATGAATATAATTATTGGAGCGTTATTATTTCCAACTTGGTCTATTTTTACAAGGCTTATACAAACTGGCTCATTCAAAGTGCAAACACCACAAACAGCAGCTCCAAATTCGGAAAATACAGAAAAATAATTAATTCTTCTAAGTAATCAGAAAATACCATTAAATTTAGATATTTAGTGGTATTTTTTTTACCTTAATTTTTTTATAAAAAAGAAAATATTTTCGATTTCTTTTTTGTTAGCAAACTTTATGCAGTGAATTAAAATTTTGCTTGCTTCTTATGCTTTAATTTTTTATTTTTGTGCTTGTAGTTTGTGTTTATATAATTTTAAAATATATTGAAAATTAAATAATTAACTTATTGTAAATAGCAAAAACTTAAAATTGAATGTGGAAATTGTTTTCAATTTTTGTTTTTCAAAATTAATTAAAATGAAGAAGAAAATAATCATATTTTTGGCATTTCTTATCTATTTTTTAGAACTTAATGCGCAACAAATCACATGGATAGATGTAACTTCTAGTTATACACTGCCTGCTGGCGTAAGTCTAAAAAAAGGAACACGAGAATCGCCAAAACTACAAATTTGGCTACTCGATGTGGACTTGAATAACCAAGACATTGCTGTACGACCTTATTTAGGTGCAAGTGCACTTGTTCCAACTCATGCAGCTAGTAATGAAGCATTTGCAGCTATTAATGCAGGTTTTTTTAGTGGTTCAACCTCTTTTTCTACCATTATTTATCCAGCCGAAGTAAAAGCCCAAAATGTAACAAGCGTTACGCGCAATTCGGTATCTTATCCGCTTATTCGTAGCATGTTTTCGTTAGATACTGATTTTAAGCCATCTATCGATTGGATTTATCATTTTGGAAGCACAACCAATGATGTGTATCGTTTTGCCGAACCTTTGGCTTATACTGGCGAAACCTCTGTACCACTGAATGTTCCAGAAAAAATACAAGGAACGCAAATTCCTAATTTACTTATTGGAGTAGGAGGTGCTCCTGTTTTGGTGGAAAATGGAGTGAAGAAAGTTACTTATAATCAAGAAATTATGTGGGGTTCGGGAGTTGGCTCTAGCAACAACGACCCTAGAACTGGCGTTGGATATACTGCTAATAATCACGTAATTATGATAGTAGCCGATGGGCGTCAAGCCATTTCGGAAGGTGTAAGTTTGGGCGAACTTGCTGATATTTTTTTAGCATTTAATTGCGTTGAAGCTATGAATCTCGATGGAGGCGGTTCGTCGGGAATGTCTGTTGGAAATCAATTTGTTAGCTCGCCTTCTGAGCAAAGGCTTGTGCCTTCTATTTTGGCTGTAACTTCGCGCAGCAAAGTTAAAATGCCCAACCAAACTACTTTTGAGCAAATTATTGATACTGAAGACCCTAAAGCTACCAAAATTGGAACTTGGAGTGAATCGGCAAATGCCGGATATTATGGAACTTCTAAATCTTTAATTTCAGCAAAGGGCAATGGTTCAAATGCTTACGAATATAATTTTACTCCACCAGCTGGCGAGTATTGCGAAGTGTTTGCTTGGTGGGTAAGTTCCTCTAACCGAACAACGGACACTCCTTTCACAATAAAGCACAAATACGGTGAAACAATTGTGAAAATGAATCAAACTCAAGGCGGTTCTGCTTGGAATTCATTGGGCAAATTCGTATTCAAAGGCGACGGTAGCGACCAAATTAGAATTACAAATGCCGCAACTTTAGGCGATTGGGTTGTGGCTGATGCGGTGCGCATCATTTCGTTTGGTGAAAAAGAAATACAAACGAAAATAGCTGAAAACTTTACCCAAAACCCTTCAAATGTTAAATGCTTCCCAAATCCTTTTACTGCTCAAACTTGTATCGAATTTCAATTGACAAAAAATGAAAATGTTAATCTTCAAATAATTAATAATCAAGGACAAACAGTTGAAATATTAGTAAACGACCTACTTTATGAAGGGAAATATTCTTTTATTTTTGACGCAAGTAAATTAGCTAAGGGATTGTATTTCTATAAATTACAAACCACTACTTTTTTAGAAAAAGGAAAGCTTATTTTGAATTAGAAAAACAAATAAAAAAAAACGCCAACAAATTTGTTGGCGTTTTTTTATTTGTATGAAACTTCAATCATCACCGGAAAATGGTCAGAAGGGAACCTTAATTGATACGAATTATTTAATATGGCATATTTTTTTACCGATAAACTTTCATTTTTTATAAAAATATAATCAATCCGTTGATTCGACTTTTGAGTATATTTAAAATCGTTGAAAGTGCCCGATTCAGCTCCAAATCGAAGTTCGGAAACGTTGTAACTGTCTGTAAATCTTGATTCTATTGTTTTAATGCCTTCGCTTGTTGCTTCCATATTCAAATCGCCCATGAGTACAACCGATTCGCCATTTTTTGCTAAATCCGAAATTTTTTGGATTATTAATTCGGAGCTGTTTTTGCGAGCCTTAGTGCCTATATGGTCGAAATGTGTATTAAAAACCCATATATTTTTGTTTTGTAATTGGTCATGAAAATAGCCGTAAGTGCAAATTCTTCGATACGCAGCGTCCCAGCCTTTACTAGGCGTATCGGGTGTTTCCGACAGCCAAAACGTAGAATGTGCAAGTAGCTTGAAGCGTATTTTATTGTAAAATATTGCAGAAAATTCTCCGTCTATTTTTCCGTCTTCCCGTCCCACGCCAATGTAATCAAAATTTGAAAATTGCTCAGATAAAAATTCAATTTGATTATTGAGTGCTTCTTGAACTCCAAAAATATCGGGCTCGTGAAATTTTATTTGCTCTGTTAAAAAAGTTTTTCGGTTACCCCAACTGTTTTCTGCATCGTTTCTATTATCCAACCGGATATTGTAAGTCATTAATTTTAAGTTTTGTGCATTTATTTCGCTACTTAAAATTAATAAAAATAGGAGTACCAATTTTATTTTGTTCATATTTGTTTTTTATATTTTTATATTTTATTGAACCAGAATTGAGTTATTACACTGTTTAAGGTAATAATTTGCCTTTTATTCCGAATTAAACCATTGAAAGTTAATTAGAACCAGCATATCACCACATCAAATAATTAATTATAAAATTTCTAATATAACGTATTTTACCTAAAAATAGTATTTTGAGACAAATTCTTAATATTGCTCTCTTTCGTTAGGAAAATCAAGTGTTTTTACGTCTTGAATGTACGTTTCTACTGCGCCTTTTATTTCGGTGTATAAATTATGATAGCGTCGCAAAAAACGTGGCGAAAATTCGTGTGTAATGCCAAGCATATCATGCAAAACTAGTACTTGACCATCAACCTGCGAGCCGGCACCAATTCCTATTACCGGAATTTTAAGTTTTTCCGCAACTTTTCCTGCTAAATTTGCCGGAACTTTTTCTAAAACTACTGCAAAGCAACCCGCTTCTTGAAGCGCGTCGGCATCGGTCATTAATTTTTCAGCTTCTTCTATCTCCTTGGCTCTCACGGTGTAAGTTCCAAATTTATGTATCGATTGCGGAGTTAAGCCCAAGTGTCCCATCACCGGAATGCCTGCCGATAAAATGCGCGTGATAGATTCTACTATTTCGATGCCACCTTCCATTTTTATTGCGTTTGCGCCTGTTTCCTTCATAATTCGGATAGCCGACGATAAGGCTTCTTTAGAGTTGCCTTGGTACGAGCCAAAAGGCAAATCGACTACTACAAGTGCCCTATTTACAGCTCTTACAACCGATGCGGCGTGGTAAATCATTTCGTTTAGCGTTATGGGTAAGGTCGTTTTGTAACCAGCCATCACATTCGATGCCGAATCGCCTACTAAAATCACATCTATTTTAGCCGAATCTACAATTTTTGCCATTGAATAATCGTAAGCTGTTAGCATCGATATTTTTTCACCACTCAATTTCATGGCTTTTAATACATGAGTAGTTATTGTTTTTACTTCTGAGTAAACTGACATTGTATTTTATTCTATTTTTATACTATTTGTAAAACTAGTTTTATTTTTTTATATTTCCTTTTGAAATAATAATACCTTAAAAATTAAAATTAATTTTAATCACACTAATATTCTAATCTTTCATCAATGATAATATTATTTTCTTGTTTATTAAAATGGTCGATGATTATTTTATCAAACCTACTTAAATCAGCAATTTGAGTATTAAAACTAATGTTAGAACTTGTTAAATTTTCGTAATCATTTATGGAGTTTGAATATTTGTAAAGTACAACGCGCCGCGACATGGGGCGATTTTCGGCATTAATGAATGTAGCTATTCCGGTGATGTATTTTGGCAATTGGGTAGGAGAGAGACTGAAAGTATAAAAACCCTTGTCGTTGAATAATTTATTATCAATTTCGATATATAAAAAATTGTTAATCAGGCTTATTGATTTGCTTTTAAAACTATAAGTTCTACCATTAATTTCAAAAACGGCATCGTTATTTTCGTCAATCCAAATTCGGCAAGGCGATTTTATGAGCTTGTCGTCGTCATTCTTGTTCTTTCCGTATAGAAAGTAACTTCCTGTGTAATAGTGATGTATAATTTCATTTTGTTTGAAATTATTGTTTATATTCAGTTCGTTGGTTATTTGTTCTAGTTCGTGCAGATTGATGGCTGGCTCGCTGATAAAACTAGGTGTTTTGAGTGCTTTGAAGTATTTTTGAATTGTAATTTCTTCTTTATCAGTTAGTTTATTATTGAGCATGTATGTTTTTCCTTGCAAATGCTCAAATTCTCCAATTTCTTCTTTTTGCTTCACAAAAATAACTACTCCGGCATCAGCTTTGCCTGCCGAAATTGAAAAATGCGAAAATGTGCCCATCAATATTTCTGAAACGCGCATATTTCCACAATGCAAATTGAATGTAATTTTGGATAAACCATTGTCGAAAACCATGTAAATTGAAGGGTAATTGTACTCAAAAATGATGGATTTGTAGTTGAACATTGCTGTAATTAGTTCAAATTCAAGCTTTCCATTTTTTTGAAATATACGAGCGTACCTTTTTTCGATGTATCTATTTTTGTTGTCGGTTCTGTAAACTGCATAAATTCCTTCTATCGGGATTTTTTCGCTAAGTGGTTTTGTCGTTTCTATTTGATTATCAGGTTCTTTTTCGCCGGAAAAACTGGAGAAATCTATCTTTTTAATCTTTTTTTCAATCAATATTTTTTTTGCAAATTCTACCAGGCTTTCTTGTTCGTTTTGGTTTAAAATATTGAAGTGTATTTCTTCTATTTGCTTGAAATTGGCTGGAATTGGATAATATTTGCGAAAATTGTACCAATATTTTTGAGTTTTATTTTCACTAAATTTGAATTCTTCTTTGGGTTTTGAAATATACCAAACAATTTTATTAAGCGTATATTCTTGAAAATTAGAATTTTCGTCGTTGCTTAAAAATAATTTTCGCAGAGTATTATACGAAACATTCAAATCATCGCTTGCCAGATTTTTTATTTCGTTTCCTTTCAAAATGGAATCGTAATTTCCAAGATATTCATTTACAATGGCTTTGCGCAAAAGTATTTGATGATATGGATGCAAATAAGGCATTATTGGCTTGTTTTTATGTGGTTATTCGTTTATTCAAAAAGCACAAAGCTAGTAATTTTTATTTAAGTACAAAGTTAAATATATTAAGTGAAAAATTTTTTTATGAAATTATGGGTAGTGAATTAAAATCGTCATTTTTTTTGCAAAAAGCTTTCCGAAAAATTTATTTTCAAAAAGCTTTTTGTTCGTATTTTTTTTGTTTTGCTCGGTTTAATAGTCAAGACTTTCAATAAATTTTTCGGCATTTATTTTTATATCATCTTCGCCTACTTGATCAAATGGATTCTCAAGGTGGTCTTGAATATTATCTAAACTAACTAATATGAATGTTAAAAAAACAGGCATAATATATGCTAATGAAGTATTCGATTCATTCAATACCAAATGTGCAAAATAGGGCGCAAAAAGAAAGGGCATAAGGTAGATAAATACCTTACTATAAGCACGTAATGTAACTGGAGTTCGGTATTGATATATGTGTTTCATGTTTTCGAAGGAGTCGAACATTTTGCTCAAAAAAGCATTGGCTCTTGATACTTCGCCACTATTTAAACCTCTGTCTCTAAATTGTTTAATAAAAATAGAAAGCTCTGAAAAAAATGAATAAACTTCTTTTTCTTTGTCGTCGATTTGCATTTCGCTGTTGTGAAATAATTCGCGGCAACTTGCTAGTAGATTGAACATAATGTGCTTGAATTGTGTATCTTCTGATGCGCTGTGAGTTGGTATCCAATCTCTTGATGCTAAGTAAATTGCACGACCATGCGCTTTCATTGAGCCGTAGTGTTTGAGGGCATTTTCGCGCCTTGTGTAAGCTCCACCAATGGAGAAAACGATTGGAAATATTACTAAGCTAACCAGCGTGAGAGGAAAATCGCCTGTTGCATTGTATTTTACACAAATATATGTTGCAAGTATCGAAAGTAAGCTTAATAATATGGTTTTCATATTAATAATCAACTTTATACTTTTCAATACTCGTACAACTTTGTTTATTCTATTATTAATTTTCTTTTTTAGTTCCATTTTTTTATAACTATTTAGTTTATTAATTTACTTTATATTTTTTAAAATTACAATTCTTTTTGATAAATTCTGTAACGTTTGTATATTTTGGCGTTAAGCCTGTCCATTTCTGCTCTCATGGGTTTATTTTCTTCCATAATTACATGTGAATCAATATATTCTAATTTCAGCTCTTTTGCACTTTCTAGTAATTTTATAGCAAGCAAGGCATCTAGTCCTTGATTTCTGAAATTAGGTTTAATTGCACCTAAAAGTAAATTTAGCTGTTTACTTTTTTTACGAGCCATAAAAATTTTGAATATTCCAAAAGGTAGCAACCTTCCTTTTGCACTTTGTATTCCTTGGCTAATGTCGGGCATAGCAATTACAAAGGCAAGTGGTTGATTTTGAGTATTTACTATTATTTTAATTAAGCGCGGGTCGAGCAGGTAAAGGTAACGGTTTGCAAACTCGTCCATTTCCTTTTCGTCGAAAGCTGCAAAACCAAAAATGCGCGTGTAGGTTTCGTTTATTAAGTGAAAAACCGGACGAATATAAGGTTTTATGTCTTTGCGTCGGGTAAATTCTTTAACTATGAAACCACTTCTTTCTGAGCGAATTGATGCTCTTTTGTATATTTCGGGCATTATTTCAGGAACAGTTACTTTGTACTGAACTAAATCTAACTTTGGCTTGTAATTAGCTAATTCTACAAAACTTTTAAGGTATTCAAAACTGTGATTTGTTACCATAACTGTTGGTTCTTCAAAACCTTCAATAAGCAAACCTTGTGGCTCTTTATCGCTAAAACCAAATGGTCCAATTATTTGCGTCATGCCTTTTTGTTTTGCCCATGCTTCTACCTCCGCGAGTAAAGCGTCGCTAATTTTCTGATTTTCATAGCTTTCTAAGAAACAAAAGCGAGATTGAAGTACGTTATTGGCTTCATTATATTTTTTGTTGATAATGCCCATAATTCGTCCAACTGGCTTATTATTTTCAAATGCCAAGTATAATATTGTGTCGGAGTAGCTATATATCTTATTTTTAGTTGAATAGAAAGTCCATTCATCTAAATAAATTGGGTGCAACCAATTTTTGTGGTTTGCATGTATTTTTTCAGGCAAATAGATGTAGGTTTGCAGTTCTTTTTTAGTTTCAACTTTTTTAATTTGAATTTCCATTGTAAGTAATTTTAAATTAAATAGTTAGTATATAGTAATTTATATTTTATTTTTTTCTTTATTGTTACGATTTAATTATTTTTTCTTAGATTTAAAGTACTTGTATTCATCGCTTTAAATTTAATAAATGATTTTGTTTTAGCTTAATTTTTAGAAATTGAATTCACAAAATTAAATAAAAAAATAGAATTAACATACTTTCAACTAAATTACAAACGTTTGCACAATTTAATCGTTAAAAAAAATAAATTATTTTGAGACTACCTTTGTTTTAATATGTTGATATTTAATTTGTTGTGTTTGATGTTATTTTTAGTACTTGCAACTTTTTTTTATTTTTGGCAAAAAGTAAATTTCTTCTAAAAGTAAAAGCTATTTTTGTAAAAAAAACAGTTTTATAAAATCTAAAGTTATGAAAACTACTTCAATTCTTTTTTTTCTTTTATTAATATTTTCTGCTGGCTGGTCTCAAGTTTTTCCTGAAAAAGGGGTGGTTTTTTCAGACACAGAAGTACCTAAAATTTACGTTACGCTTCATGCGGATTCTCTTACAAAATTGTTAAAACCCGAAAACAGATATTTTGACCATGAATATCCTGCAAGCATGACTTTTGTGGGCTCGGAAGGAACTGAAGTGGTTGATAATGTAGGATTTAGATTGCGAGGAAACACCTCTCGCGACTCGGGAAAAAAATCGTTCAAAATTTCGTTTAATACATTCGATTCGGGACGAAAATTCCATGGCTTGGAAAAAATGAATTTGAATGGCGAACACAATGACCCTTCGATAGTTAGAGCAAAATTGGCGTTTGATTTGATGCAAAATGCAAAAGTTCCGGCTTCGCGTTCAAATCATGTAGAACTTTACGTGAACAATGAGTACAAAGGCTTGTATATGAATGTAGAACATGTAGATGAAGAATTTGTAGAAGCTCGATTTGGAAATAAAAACGGCAATTTATATAAATGTTTGTATCCTTCCACGCTTTCTTATTTGGGCACAAACGCCGATTTATACAAATTTAATTCCGGTAGTATTAGGGCTTACGACCTGAAAACCAACAATCAAAAAGATGATTATTCCGATTTAGCAAATTTTATTAATGTTTTGAACAATACAAATCCTTCGGAGTTTCCTCAAAAATTAGAACCTATTTTTAATGTCAATTCGTTTCTTAAATACCTTGTTGTAGAGATACTTACAGCACATTGGGATGGCTATTCGTACAATAAAAATAATTTTTATTTGTACAAAAATACGGCAACCGGAAAATTTGAATTTATTCCATACGATTTGGATAACACTTTTGGAATTGATTGGTTTAGTGTTGATTGGGCTATTCGGAATATTTATAATTGGCAGGCGTCAGAAAATAGACCTTTGACCTATCGGATTTTGCAAAATCAGGTGTACAAAGACCGGTTTTCTTTTTATATGAATCAAGTTTTGAGTCAATTTTATAGCAATCAAAAACTCGATACTCGCATTGACTTTTTGAAGAACATGATTACGTTATCGGCTCAAAATGACACTTATAGAAAGTTAGATTATGGTTGGACTATGACCGATTTTAGTAATTCATACACGCAAGCTATTGGAAATCATGTGAAATATGGAGTTAAAAATTTTATAGCTTATAGAAATAATTCGGCAAAAAGCCAACTTGTTTTGAACGACATTGCTCCTATTGTTTCGCAAGTAAAAAACACGAAACCTGCTGTAAATCAAAATCTTACTATTTCCGCTTTTGTTGAAGATGAAGATTTTCCTTTGAACGTAATGCTTTATTATCAGATAAATGGAGGCGCACTTCAAACTCTGAGCATGAAAGATGATGGTGCGGGGAGCGATTCTTTTGCTCAGGATAATATTTATTCGGCAAGTATAACTCAACCTCTTGCTAGTTATGGAGTTGTGAGCTATTATATTTCTGCCAACGATTCTAAAACTCACACTACGCGCGAGCCTGCGGCTGGTTTTTATACAGCTACTATTCCACAAGAGTCTGAATTAAAGCTTTTTATAAACGAATTTATGGCAGGAAATTCACTTTCGGTAAAAGATAATTTTGGCGAATACGAAGATTGGATTGAAATTTATAATGCAGGGAGTTCGCCTATTTGGTTGGGGGATAAATACTTAACTGACACAATTAGCGAGCCTGATAAGTGGCAAATGCCTAATAAATATATTTATCCGGGCGAATTTTTAGTATTTTGGGCTGACGATGATTTGTTGCAAGGCGAAATGCACACCAATTTTAAATTGAGATTAGAAGGCGAGGAGATTGCTCTTTTCGATAATGTGCAATCTGCTTATGCACCAATTGATTATGTTCGTTTTGGCATACAAGATTTAGATATTTCAAAAGGAAAAACTGGCGATGGCGAAGGTGAAATGCGTTATTTTATTCGTGCTACACCTGGATATTCTAATTTGAAAACCAATGTTGAAAACGATAATTTTATTGAAATTATTCAGGTATTTCCAAATCCTGTGTATGATATTTTGAATGTGAATATTAAAAGCACCGAAGTTCAAAATGTGTCGATTTCAATAACCGATGTTTTAGGTAAATGTGTGTTTCAAAATACGACTTCTAATTTATCTATTTGTTTGAATTTGAGGTTATTAGACATTAGTTCGGGTATGTATATTTTGAATATTACAGGAAGCGATTTTTTTGATAAAAAAATAATAGATTATAACAAAAAAGTCATTTTGAAATGATTTTTTTATTGACAAATCAAATTTTTATATTGCTTGTTTGTTGTATTGTTTTTTATTAAATTGCAGCAATCCAGTGTTTGTTTTTTTCGCTTGAATAACTTCTTGCGCTTAGCGGTATTTGTGGATAATTTTCAGTGAAGATACTGTAACGTTTTGAATTAAAATTAGTTACATTAAATTTACATTCTATTGCAAAACTATTTTCATTGCCTTGTGATATTATAAAATCGACTTCATTTCCGCTTGAAGTTCTCCAATAGCGCAGGTTATCTGTACTATAAAGCTCATTTAACCGTAAAAATAAAAAATTTTCGAGCAACTCGCCCTTGTCTAGCCTTGTTTCGATTATTTGAAATTGACCAAGCAGTATATTTCTCATTCCTAAATCGTTGAAATATATTTTTGGCATTTTAGTGAGTTCTTTTCTTAGGTTTTTAAAAAACGGTTTTAGTAAACGAATGTGAAAGCATTTTTGCAAAATATATAGATAATTATTAACTGAAGTTGTTGATAATCCTATTGTTGTTGAAAGTTCATTTGTATTTAATAAATTTCCGGTTTGTTCAGCTAAGAGCATCATTAAGCGGTAAAATTTATCGGGAAATTGAATATTTGCTTCCTCTATATCTCGTTTTGTGAACGAAAGTAATAATTCTTTCAAAATACTTATTTTTTTTTCGTGTGTTTCTGCTAAAACTACTGCAGGATAGCCACCGTAAATTAGATATTCATCTAAATAAACTGCTATTTCTTTTCTTCTGCTTGATAGATAATTTTCATTTTTCCGAATTTCATCTAATTCTATCGAAAGTTTATTCGTTCCTGTTTTAAAAAGCAAAAATTCGTCGAAAGAGAGAGTTGAAAGTTCAAATAATTGCTTTCTTCCAGCTAGCGAGTCTTTGAATTTTGTGTCGATATAAAAAGCACTACTTCCGGTTGCTACGATTTTTAGATTTTCGGAATATTTATCGTATAAAAGTTTTAAAAAATTGGTGGGATTTTGTAAATATTGAATTTCATCAATTAATACAACGATTTTTTCATCGCCTTGTGGTTTTGGTACGAATAAAAATAAATTATCGGGGTGTTCGTCTAGTTTTGATAAAATGCTGAAATCTTCTAAACTTAGCATCGTATTTTTTTCATTTTTAGCATCTAAAAATGTGCCAATTTGCTTTAAAATCGTGCTTTTTCCGGTTTGTCGCGCACCTAGCAAAATGACAAATTGGCGTTCGTTTAGTTCGGATAGTATTTGTAAATATAGTTTGCGTTCAAAAATTTTCATTTTCATTTTTTATTAGAGTTTTTTTTACAAAAATAATCTTTTTTTCGTTAAAAATGAAAAATATCGGATATTTTTTACTTATGAAATAAAAAATATCCGATATTTTTTACTTTGTAAATGAAAATTATCTGAATAGCTGATAAGTAATTGATTTTCATTATTTTAAAATGGTAAAAAAAAGCGTTTTCAAATTAAGCAAGTTGCTTAACCTAAAACGCTTGTAAATAATTCATTATTAATTTGTTATTGCTTTAATCTGCTGAATTTATTCTGTCCAGTTCAAAAAATTGATAATCATTTTTTGGATATTGGAGTTAGACCAATGAGCTGCGCCTTCATAGTTTCCAGCGTGGTTAAAGCCAAGTATTTTGCCTTTACCAAATTCTCGCACTACTACTGCGTCTCTTGTGTTTTCTGTTACAAGTACAACCGAGGGCGATTCGGCAAAAACATGAGCTGCGCCGTTTGTTACGGCACTATTCATTGTATAACTAGCTGGAATGCCTTTTAAAACCGCATGGCTTGCTTGAGCAGTTACCACTGTGAAAGTTAAATTACCTTCTGATGCACTGCCTCTATCTATCAAAACTAAGTCTTGCATTGCGGTCATTCTGCCTTCTTCTATTTCGTAACCGTCCCACTCGGCTTGGACATAAAATCCGCCTTTATTTTTTACAAAATCTACCAAAGCAAGTTGTGCTGCTTCCGACATTGCGTTATCGTAAGTAGTTCCATTAAAATGAATTACAGCGAAAAACTTGTCGAGCGACGGATTGGTATTATCCCAGTTTGCTTCGTTTTCATCAGAGAAGGTTACCTCAAAGCCTGCTGCTTCTAAGGCTACTTTTAATGATACTGTATTCACGTTGTCAGTTGAATCATCGTACATTATCATTACATTTTTGTTCTCTACTACCTCCTCTTCTTTATCGCACGAAACGGAGATAAATAATACGGCAATTAATGCCATTAAAATGGTTGTGATTTTTTTCATAAATTTAAAATTAGTTGCGACTCGAAGTTTTAAGCAAGAGTCTGTTGTTTTAATTAAAGTTTAATATTTAACTTATTTTTTTGTTATTTAGTATGTTTCTAAATAATTTTTTTTGATAATTTTCTTTATATGTTATTTGTTTTGAAGCGTAGAGATTTGTAAAGTTTTGAATATCATTTTGTAATAACTCAATATTTGCTTTAAAAGCACTGAAATAATAAAAAGCATGAAGTTACGTTTTTTAAGCAATTCTTTTTTTTTTGAAATTTTCAAAATCTATTTACTTCTATTGATAAAAAAATAATTGACAAAAACTTGTAGATATCATTTTTATTTTGTTATTTGTAACATATTTTTTAATTGTAACTTGTTAATAATTAATTAGTTGCATTCTTTTTTGTAAATACTATTCGTACTAAACTTAGTAAAGTATTGAAATCTAAATTGTTGAGGAAATCGAATTAAAATGTATTATTTTAAAATAAACATTCATTATAAATACAAAACGTTAAAAATATGACAAAAAAATTCTTAATACTAATTGCTTTTTTTATAGTTTCAAAAGGTTTTTTGTTTGCGCAAACCGACGATGCAGCTAAAATTACAAAGCTCGAAGAGAATTACGATAGAAGTGGATTAACTTATCTGTTATTAAATTTCAATAACGATAGATATGCTGATTATCTTAGAAATGCTTCGGCAAAAATAGTAGTTCCTTCTAAATTTGATAATAATATTTTATCAGAAACCTATATTTCGGGTTCTTATTATAGAGACGAACATTCACAGGGAGTTTCTAATTTGTCCGATACAAAATCTAAAATTCAAGAAAAATTAATCGAAAGCAGACTGAATTACAAACTACTCGAATTCTGGTGGGGCATACACGCAGATGGCTCATACACAGCCAATACAATTCAAGAGCGTGGTATTTACAACGCTACCGATTTTGACGTAAGCAAAGCCGACGGCTCTAAAATAGGACGTGCACAGCTTGGCGATGCCGGCGAGCAACTCATTGGCAATAGCTATATTTTTGTATATGATATTAAAGGTATAAAAACAATGACCGAAATATACGATGCTCAAGATGCTGCTGCCAAAGCCAAAGCCGAAAAAGATAAAACCGAATTTAAACCCGTAAACCGTACCAAAAACGGTTTTAAAGGCGAAATTGTAGCTTATTTGTATCGCCTTGCTTACAACGACACCATTCAAGCTTATTTTTTCGAATCTTTTTCCGACGAAAGCACTATTGATATTGATAAATTCAATACAATTTACAACAATGTTTCTCAGCCTATTAAGTACGTTTCGTACACAACCGCTTCTGCCGAGGGAACTCAAATGAATGCAAATCCGATTCAAAAAACTACCCAAGAACTTTTTGATAAATTAGTTAATGATGGTATTTCTAGCGCAATTTCAAGTTTTGAACAGAGCTTGGAACAATTTAGAGTGAAAACTCCAATTGTAAACGCTTCGCCAATTAAAGCCAAAGTGGGTATTAAAGAAGGAATTACAACCGACCGTAGATTTTTTGTGTGGGAATATATCGAAAAATCGAATGGCGAAACCGATGCCAAACGCGCTGGAATTGTGCGTTCGCGCTACGTTCACGACAATCGCAACGATGAGCTAGGAAATATGGGAACTACCAATTTTTACCAAGTTTCGGGTGGACGAATTAGAGAAGGTATGATTTTGCAAGAGCGCGTAGATTTAGGTATTGGTTTTGGTATGGGATTGATGAGCTATGCCGAAAAAACGGCTTTTTTGATGCGTATGGAACTTAGCTTGAGCCAATATTTAGGATATGTTATAAATACACCACTTACCGCATTCAAATTCTTTGGAGATGTATCGTTTCAAAGCGACAAAGACCGTGAAGTTAATGGTGTTACCGACGATTTTTCGTACACACATTTTACGCTCGGATTGAACAAAGAATTTTATTTTGCTCGCCGTTTCCACTTCGGATTTTTGGCAGGAGGCGGTGTTGAAACTGCTTCTTGGAAAGATACCGATGACTCTGAAGATATTGACAATAGCGGACATTATTCAACCATTTTTGCAGCTGTAGGTGGCAAATTTGGCGTTAATATTGGCAAAACAAAAGAATTGGTAGTTACCGTTATGCAAAATTCACCCATGGGCGATGTTACTAAGTATGATAGCGAAGGTGAACTTGATCCTCTTTTTCCTGCTGGTGTAAAATGGACAGACACAAATTTCTTCCCCGAAAGATCTGGTTTGGGAGTTGATTTTACGTTAAGAATACTATTTTAAAAATTGCTACGTTTATTATTTTACAAAATCATAAACAAACAAAAAAGAGTTTGATTTTTTCCAAAAAACAAACTCTTTTAATAAATTAATTTAAAACATTTTTTGATAATGAAAAAACTATTATTTTTATTTACATTTTTGTTCGCTTTTGGTTCAATCATCGAATCGCAAGCGCAAGGAGTAAGGCGTGAGTTCAAAAAACTCTGGGCTAGCGAAGACAACTACGAAGTGGTTGTGGTGGACATAGGAACAGACGGAACTAAACTGATTAAAGTTTGGGCTTACGACAAAAAAGTGGAAATTGCCAAAATCGAAGCCAAGAAAAATGCCGTGGCTGCTTGTCTTTTCAAAGGAGCCCCCGGAAGCCGCGAAAAAAGTTTCAAACCAATTATTACCGATGTGAAAATTGCTGAAGCAAATGCTGCGTTTTTCGATGCTTTTTTTGCAACCGGAGGTGATTACATCAAGTACATCAACGTAACAAACGATGCTACCGGAAGTGATGTGGTAAAAATGGACAAAGGCTACAAAGTAGGAATTGTTGTTTCTGTGGCTTACGATGCTTTGCGCAAAGAAATGGAAAGCAGAGGAATTATTAAAAAACTTGCCGAAACTCTTGGCGAAGGCAAAAAACCTACCATCATGGTGGTTCCTGCCGACAACTTCTGCGTTCGCAACAATTACACGCTTACTTTCAACAATCAAGGTGCTACCGAAACCCTTCCAAATTACAAAGCCGCATTGCAAAATGATGCTGATTTATTGTTGGTTATTGGTAAAATGAATACATTGATGGCAGACAGAGGCTTTCCAGCAAAGAACTTAGAATCGGAGTTGAAAAGCATTGAGTCGGAAAATGCCGAATCGAACATGCTAACTGGCAAAAGCTCAGGCTCTGACGTAGCCGAGTCGCCAATTGATATGTTGAAACGTACTGCAAAATCAGATATCATCATTCAATTAAATTACACCATCAACAAGCAAGGTCCAAAACGCTCGGTTACTTTCAACTTACAAGGAATTGATGCGTACACAGGCAAGCAAGTAGCTGGTGCACAAGGTACTGGTTCACCTTCTTTCACTGCCGAAACTCCTCTTTTGCTCGAAGAAGCTGTTCTTGCTCACTTAGACAATTTCAATGCACAACTTCAAGCTTATTTTGAAGACATTATGCTCAATGGTAGAGAAATTAAAGTAAACATAAAACGTTGGGCTAACGCCGATTACGATTTAGAAGAAGAATTTGAAGTTGATGGTGATGAATTAGAACTGAAAGAAATTATCGAAAACTGGATTTCGGACAATACCATTAGAGGTCAATACAATTTGTCTGATGCCACCGAAAATTTCATGAAATTTGAACAAGTTCGTATTCCTGTTTTTGTTAAAAAAGGCGAAAATTTAAAAGCTCTTGATGCCAATGCTTGGGTTGGAGATTTGAGAAAATACCTCAAAAAAGCTCCATTGGAAGTAGAAGCAAAACTATACATGCGCGGACTTGGAGAAGCTTGGCTCATTATTGGCGAAAATTAAGCACCAATGCTATTTTATTTTTGAGCAAAACCTTTGTTAATTGCTTATTTTTAATCACTTGGCAAAACAAAAGATACAATTAATTTTGGTTTACTACTTAATTTTAAATTTCGAAAAACTAATTACAAAAAAATAAAACGAATGAAAAAAATAATTTTAATATTAGCCGTTGTTTTGTTTGCAAACTTTTCGTTTGCTCAAAATGACTTGGACAAACTTGACGATATAGGCAAAATTTCCTTAACTCCTGTTTTACCAGCAAGCTTGGCTGATATGCCAACGGAGGCTGCCAACATGCTTTTAAATAAACTGATGCTAATAGCTGTAAAAAACGGACTTGGCGGAGTTGCCATAGACCCAAATTTTATCATCACAGCTACTGTTGATGTAGAATCGAAAGACGTAACTTCTACTGCTCCGCCTCAGATTGCTATGAAATTGAACATCAATTTTTACATAGTAGATTATGCCAACAAAACAACTCTTGCCGAATTTTCAAGAACAGCAAAAGGTGTAGGTAAAACAGAGGAAAAGGCTTATATCGAGGCTATTAAAGGAATTGACCCTAAAGCAAGTGCCTTCAAAAAATTTGTAACCACAGGAAAAGAGGAAATCGTAAAATATTACAACGCAAACTGCGCTGTGATGATGAAAAAAGCAGATGCGCTTTCTAATTTAGGCAAATACGAAGAAGCAATTAGCCTATTAATGGCTGTTCCAGAGGTGTGTTTAGAATGCTATTCAAGCGCAATGGACGCGGTAGTACCAATCAATAAAAAAATGATAAGCTCAAATTGCAATCAATATCTTGAGGCTGCAAAAACTGCTTGGCTAAATTATGATTTGGAAACTGCTCGCCGCAATTTGGTTTTAATCGAATCAGGTTCACAATGTTACGATGCTGGAATTGAACTTTCGAAGAAAATTAATTCTGAAATTGGAACAGCTTCAAACACTGATGCTATGAACCCGATAGAAATGAGAAAACCCGGTGAATCTGTTTTGAAAGAAGACGTTATCAACAGTGCCAAAAAAACTGCTGCTGATAATGTAAAACAAGAAGATTACAACGTTAATTTTATAAAATAAGTCAAAGTTAATTAGGAATTAGGAATTAGGAATTAAAAATTAAGAATTAAGAATTAAGAATTAAAAATAATTACTAATTTCTAATTTCTAATTCCTAATTATAAATCCCAGTTCCTAATTGATAAAAACTTTTGCACTAAATCTAAAAAAAAGATAAACATGAAATTAAAAAAACTTACTTTTTTATTGTTTCTATCTGTTTTGTTTTCTTTGCCCAGTTTTGCACAAGAAAAACCAGTAGAAACCAGCCATAAAAAAGAACCAAAATGGTTGCACGGCACTGAGGTAGATTACATTATAACTACCGGAAGAGGCGAATCCATTGACAAAGCAAAAGAAGATGTGTTGAAAAGTATTCAAGACGAAATTGTTAATTCTGTTGCAATTTATGTTCGTTCCAAAACCGAAATGAACATTGAAAATACCAACAACAATGGGATTATCAATACAATAGAAAAAATGAAAAACACTTCTACTGTACAAACTGCTGATATTCCTTCACTTAAAGGTATTTCGCTCAACAAAGTTTCTGATTTTTACTGGGAAAAATTCTACGACAAAAAAACGAAAGTTACAACCGTAGCTTACCATGTGAAATATCCTTATACTGAGGAAGAAAGAGAACAATTGATTCGCGAATTTAAGAAAAAAGACGATGAATTGACTCAACAACTAACCGATATTCTCGACGGAATAGAAGACGCTGAATCAATCGAAACTTTGGAAGAATACAAAAAACAGTTGGAATATTTGGCGGAATATTTCATCGACCAACGCAAAGAAAAAGCCGATTTGGGCATCATAAAGCTCAAAGATATGCTTGCTTCAGTAGAGTTAGTGCCTATTAGCACCACTCCGGGCGAAATTCAATACACTTTAAAAATTGGCGAAAATTTTTATGCTTGTGCCGACAAACCAAAGTACGAAAAAACGGATTGCGTAATCATTACCTCTAAAGAAAGTAGCGGACATGTGCAAACCATAAAATTCTCTTACGACGATTGCTCCGAAGACGAGAAAAACTTCATCAAAGTAATTTACAAATTTGCCAACAAAAAAGTTGAAAATTCGTTCTACTTTGACATGACAACCGAAATTGCCGAAATTTTCTTAAAAGACGACATCATTTTCAAAGCCTTAAAACGCGAAGCAACCGAAATTAAAAAATATTCAGTGGCTTTCAACGTTGTTTCAAAATACGAAACAGCTTTTGAAATAGAAAAAATAGTAATGGAATGGACTGGTTTACCATCTGTTACAATTGATGTAAACAAAAAATACAATGGAAAAGGAAGTCATGCTATTTCTGTTGAAGGCGATGTTACTTTAGATAATCGTTACAGTTCAAAAAATAAATCCAACATTTCCGGCGTTATTTATTACAAAAATGCAGCAACTGGAGAAGTAAAAAGACATAAATTCTTTAGTCAAAAAATTAATACCGATTGGTAATTTTCTAATGAAAATTAATTTTATTTTTAGAAAATTATAATTTTTAGAAAATTTCTTCGTTTAGTTGATTGTTAATACCAGTTATTTTACGGAGAAATTTTAATTTTTTTTTAGAATTTTCAACAAAACAAATAAAATACTAAATGCTTTAAAATGTGCGTATTTTTTTGTAAATGATGTTGTTATTTTTAGACAATAAATTATTATAGTAAATTGTTTATATTCGTTTTTTAGCTATAGTTTATTAATTATTGTTAAAGTAAACCCTAAAAATAACTTAAATATACTAAGATAATTTTTTTAGCGTTAATATATAAAAACAAAAGAAATTTATATTTTATTTTTGAAAAAACATCATGAATAAAAAGTACTATTAATTAATTATAAAATTTATCATTATGAAAAAAGTAATTATTTTGATGACTGCTATGTTTTTCGTATTTCTATTAGCAGAAACTAGTGTAAACGCGCAAGTAGTATCGCGCAAGGAGTTAAATAAACAACGCAAAGAGCAACGCGAAAAAGTAAAAGACAGAGCCATTAAAGAAGCCAGAAAAGAAGCAAAACGCTTGGCTGAAGACGAAGGATGGCAAGTATTTCCAGGCGACAAACCTATGGATAAAATGTTAGAAGATTCTTGGATGAAACAATACGAAATGCGTTTCAATGAAGACGGTTCTGAATCAAATGCTTACATCTGGGCGGTTGGTAACGGTGTTGCAAAAACTAAATCGGCTGCCGAAATGCAAGCCATGGAACTTGCAAAACTTGAACTTGCTGGGCAATTGAAAACTGCTGTGGCTGCTCTTACTACTACTAACATTGCTAATGCTCAGCTATCTAACGTTGATGCTGAAACTGAAATGAGCATTGTTACATCAGCTAAAAACATTACATCGGCTACTTTGAGCAATGTAAAACCTGTTGTGAAATTTATCAGAACTAAAATTCCTAAAAAAGGTTTGAAAGCAAACAACAAACAACAATTGCAACCTGGTGTTTCTGAAGTTCAAGTAATGTTATTCTACGACTTGTACGAAGCTGACTTCCAAGTTCGTGATGCTATTAAAGAAGAACTTAAAGACAAAGTAAAAGACAACGAAGAAGAATTGAAAAAATTGATGGATTTATAATATTTTCGTAACCAATTTTTTTGAAAACTTTTTAAATTGATTTTAAAGCCTGCAAACTAACAAGTTAGCAGGCTTTTTTTACTATAAAACAAATTTTATGAAAAAAATAGGCTTACTTTTCATTTTACTTATAAATTTTTTTCTAATTTCTGCTCAAGAAGAAAAAAATAAGGTAATTATTATTTCGGGCGAAGCGCAAGTGGATTGGAATAAAGAACGCGAATCGCTTACGCAAGCTAGAGAACGTGCTCAAAACCAGGCTACAATTAATGCACTCGAAAAAGCGTTTGGTGTGGTGGTGGTTCAAGGTAATTCTACTTACATCAAAAATACAAAAACAGGTGAGCAGATAGAAACTCATACTACTTTTAATATGATTGGCAATACTGTTGTGAAAGGTGAAGTAATTGAAATTGAAAAGGTTAAATTTAAAGAAATAAAGTATACAAAAAAAATAGACCGCAAAAAAGTAGAATTTACCGATGTTTTATGCAATGTAACTTTGAAAGCAAAGGAAATAACAGATACTCGTATAGAATTGCAAACTAAAACATTAGCTTGCACAAACGTAAAATGTGCTAGTACTGTTTTCAAAAGCGGCGACGATTTTTTTGTGTATTTCAAAAGCCCTGTTGATGGCTTTCTTACTATTTTTTTAGACGATACAAAAAATACGTTTCGCCTTTTGCCTTATTCGCAAATGCCCGATGATACTGAAAATAATTTTGTTATAAAAGCAGATAAAGAATATATTTTGTTTTCAAACCAAGAAGAATTTAATTATTTTTCCGTCAAATATTTTGAAGAAGACACCTATGCTTTAACTGCCGAAACGGAAAAAGATTTGAATAGAGTTTTTCTTGTTTTTTCAAAGAAAACATTGAACAAACCAAGTTTGAAAAAGGGTTTAGCTCCTGAAAAATACGCTGATTTTATGAACAAAGGCTACGAAATGCCTTTGGAAACAACCAGCGAAGAATTTCAAAAATGGCTTGTTAAAACTCGTTCGCTTAGAGACGATGTACAAGTTGAAATTATTGACATTACCATTGAAAAGTAGCTGAAATTTAATATACTACAATAAATCCATTGACCTTGATTTGAGGTCAGTGGATAATGTTAAAATACAGGGTAAAAAACAGTTTTAGAGCGAAAAAATTGCAAAAATAAAAAAAAAATTGTATATTTGCATTAAATAAAACTAAAAATCATGCAATTAGCTCCATTAGATAACGAAACGATTTTTAAGCAAGCTTTTACCGACAAGGAAGTTTTTCAAGCCTTTGTAAAAGACCTATTTGGTGTTGATATTGTGGTAGATACGATAGAAACAGAAAAACGTTTTCAGCCACCTATTGCCGATATCGACATCAAATTGGATATTTATGCCGAATCGAACGACCATCGTTTTGTGATTGAAATTC
>JAIFNL010000137.1 GCA_020047755.1 Bacteroidota bacterium | reverse complement strand
GCTATTTCAGAATTAATTGTCTTTGTAATAATTTTTACAACTTTCACCGAATCTTTTTGGTTTTCGCTATATTCTTTTGAAATATTAATTGTCTCTATTTCTTCTGAATTTAGTTCGCTCAGAGTTGAATTTATTTCATCTTGGGCTGAATTGAGTATGATTATTTTCCTTTTTAAAGTATCGTTTGGTGATGAAACATTGATGGTTTGATAATTTTTATCGCTCGAAATGAAAACTATTTGTTTGTGGTTTTCAGTTTTTCCGTCAGATTCTATTTCTACTTCTACTTTACTGTACACATTTGTATTTTTTCCTGCAATTTCTTTATTTTCAGTACTCCACGAGAAATTTTCATCATTTTGGTCGATGTAAAAAGTTGTGTCTTTTACAATTTTTTTGCCATCTATTATTTTTTCTGTTTTCATGTGTACTTTCTTCTTTCCATCTTCTTGTGCTTTAGCTAGTTGGCTTGTGAAAATCATACTTAAAACAAGCAAAAAGCTTGTTAGCTGAATTAAATTGAACTTTTTCATTGCTTTGTAGTTTTTAGTTTATTGAATAATTACTTATTTTCAAATAGTTACAATTTTCAGCAACTATTTTTTTACTCTAACCATTTGAGTTAATTAAAATAGGTTGTGATTAAAAATTGGTTTTACAAATATACATAAAAGTGCTAGTATATTGTATTTTAATAAGTTAAAAATGATTAATTTGAAATGCACGAAATGTTAAATAAATTGAAAAGTAATAAAATTGTGGAGAATAAAAAAACCAAAACATTTTAATTTGCTTTGGTTTTTGTATTTTTTTATTTTTAGGATAAAATAAAAATAGAATAATTTGATAATTTAATATTTTTTTATAATAATTTTGGAATAATTGAGTAATTCTATTTTTTTTTAGAATTTCAGTCATTAGTAAGTTACGGTCTCACTTATTTATCAGTTTCGGTAATGTCTTCTGGGTCGTCAAAGCTCTTATTGTACTGAAACATAGCGCGTGCGCTCATACCCATGCTCGAAAATCCTCCATCGTGAAATAGGTTTTGCATGGTTACTTTGCGGGTGAGGTCGGAAAATAAAGTTATTGTGTAATCAGCACATTCATCGGCAGTTGCGTTGCCAAGAGGCGACATACGCTCGGTAAAATCAATCAATGCACCAATGCCTTTTACGCCGCTTCCAGCGGTAGTCATGGTGGGCGATTGCGAAATGGTATTGATTCTAATTTTTCGCTCGCGTCCGTAAATGTAGCCAAAACTGCGAGCAATTGATTCGAGTATTGCTTTTGCATCAGCCATATCGTTGTAGCCGTAAAGTGTGCGTTGCGCGGCAATGTACGAAAGCGCAACTACCGAACCCCATTCATTTATGGCATCTTTCTTTTTAGCAACTTGCAACATTTTATGAAACGAAAGCGCAGAAATATCTAGTGTTTTCTTGTAATACTCGTAGTTCAAATCATCATAAGTTTTTCCTTTGCGCACATTGAGCGACATTCCGATAGAGTGTAGCACAAAATCTACTTTTCCGCCAAGAATTTCCATTGCTTTGTCGAACAAATTTTCCAAATCTTCTACACTTGTTGCATCTGCCGGAACTATTTGAGAACCAGTTTTTTGGGCTAATTCATCGAGTGTTCCAAAGCGAATAGAAACAGGTACATTGGTTAAAACAAATTCAGCACCTTGCTCGTGGGCTTTTTCAGCTACTTTCCAAGCTATCGACATTTCATTCAAAGCACCGAAAATGATACCTTTTTTGCCTTTTAGTAAATTATTCATATTTGTTTGTGGGTTAATTGTCAATTAGTTAATAACTAACTTTGTTTGTTTTTCTGTTTTTAACAGTATGTTTTAAAACATGCAAATTAACGAATAACTATTCAAATATTCAAATTTTTGCATATTTCCAGGGCTATTTAATTTCTTTATTTTCTAAGCATTAGGACTTATATTCTTGAAAAACAATAATTTATTTGAAAGTAAAAATACTTCAAAATCGTGTTAATTTATTTTTTTTTGCTCAAATATCGTACTATTTTTTTAGAAAAGTTGCATATTTGTAAAATAAATGGCGAATGTTTTTTCAACTCGTTTGGTGTGTATAATTTAGGTTGGTTTAATTAAAAATCAAGTATTAAAAAAATAAAATTATATGAAAAAAATTATAATTATAGTATCGTTTTTTTTTATGTTTTCATGCTCTAAAACTGTAGATAGTGAGCAAGCAAAGCAAGAATTAATGCAAACAGACAGAGATTTCTCTACGCTATCGCAAGAAAAAGGTAGAAATTTTGCATTTTTGAGCTACATCGATGAGCAAGGCGTGATGCTGAGAACTAATTCTAAGCCTATCGAAGGGAAAATTGCTGTTTCTAGCTTATTTTCGGCAGAAGATGATTCACATTATTCACTTACTTGGCAGCCTACAAAAGCGGAAGTTTCCGCTTCTGACGATTTGGGCTACACTTATGGAATTTACGAATTTAAGGTAGATTCGATAATCGAAAAAGGAACGTATGCAACTGTTTGGAAAAAGAATAAAAATGGGCAATGGAAATTTGTTCTGGATACCGGAAATAAAGGCATTTCAGAATAATTTCGTGTTTTGTTTGCTTTTTTGTGAGTTTTTTTTGAACAAATTATTGCCAAATTTATTTTTTTGAATTAGCAAAATTAAAACTTTGCTAATTCCGAAAATTTAGGATTGTGCTTTATGCTGCAACCAGAACAGCCTGAAGAACAAGCGTGCTTGTTGTTTCCTTTTTTTTCGGGCAAAAACAGTTTTATAAAGTGAAAAAGACTATAAGTTACTGCTCCCAAAATAATCGAAAATGTTATAATTTCTTGTATCATAATTAATTTATATTTTTTAATTATTACTTTTATCTAAAAATTAAATTTGACTTTTATTTTTTTGATTAAATAAATAAACTGCCAATTTGAAAGACTAAAAAAGACATAAACCAAGCAAGCGAGGTAGTATAAACAACCGTAAAAAGTGCCCATTTCCAGCTTCCTGATTCCTTCTTGATAGCAGCAATTACAGCCATACAAGGAAAATAGAGCAAAATGAAAATCATAAACGAAATAGAAACCAAAGGAGTAAATACTTTTTGTCCTTTCATCGCACCTTCGGTATATTTTTCTTCTCTAATTTTATGAATTAGCGTTTGAGAGTTTTCGTCGGCATCTAAATCAGCTTGGTATAATACACCCATTGTGCTCACTACTATCTCTTTAGCAGCAATTCCGGTAATAATACTTACGCCCATTTTCCAGTCGAAGCCAAGTGGTTGAAGCACAGGAGCAATGCCTTTCCCAAGCCTTCCGATGTACGAATTTTCTTGTCTTTTATTTTCCTTTTCGGTTAATAAGTGATTTTCTTCTTGCAGCATTTCAAATTCTAATTTTTTGATAGTTGAGCTGTCATTTTGTGGAATTTGAGCTATTTTTTCTTGATAAAATGATGTATTTTGCTCTATTTTGTCATCAAAAGACTTAGAAAGTTGACTTTCGCGAGGAAAATAACCTAAAGCCCATATTAAAATTGAGGCAACTAAGATAACTCCTCCCATTTTTTGCAAATATTGTACTCCTTTGTTCCACATGTGACGCAAAGTAGTTTGTAAAGTAGGCATTCGGTAGGGTGGAAGTTCCATTACAAAGGGCGCTTCTTGGCTTTTGAAAATGGTTTTCTTAAAAATAATTGCCAATGTAGCTGCCATTAAAATGCCCAAAATGTATAATCCAAAAAGCATTGTTCCTGGGTTGTTGGGAAATACCGCACCAATTATAAGCACATAAACCGGCAAGCGTGCGCTACACGACATAAACGGATTGATAAGCATAGTAAGTAAACGGTCATTTCTATTTTCGAGCGTGCGCGTAGCCATAATTGCCGGCACATTGCAGCCAAAGCCCATAATTAAAGGGATAAACGACTTTCCGTGCAAGCCTATTTTGTGCATAATTCTGTCCATAATAAAGGCAGCGCGCGACATATATCCTGTGTCTTCCATCAGTGAAATGAAAAAAAACAGTATTAAAATGTTGGGTAAGAACACTATAACTCCGCCAACTCCTCCAATCATTCCATCTACTATCAAGTCTTTGAGCATGCCTTCTGGCATATAAGTAGAAATTGTGTCGCCAATTAATGCCACTAAACTATCTATCCAATTCATCGGATACTCGCCAAAAGTGTAGGTGGATTGGAACATGAGCCACATAAAAAAGATGAAAATAGGAAATCCCCAAACTTTGTGCGTTATAAAATTGTCGATAGCTTCGGTTTTGCGGCGGCGTTTAATTGGACTTTCTACGTAAGTTTCTTTCAATGCGCCAGCTATAAAGCCGTAGCGCGCATCGGAAATAATTGTTTCGCTATCGTCGCTCCAATGTTTTTCTAGTTTTTCAATCCAATGTTGGCTTGTTTTGGCTATTTCTTTGTTGTTTTCGCAATTACCTGCTAATTTTATTAAATCTTCATCTTTTTCTAAAAGTTTTAAGGCAACAAATCTTGGTGAAATTTTATTTGTAAGCCAACTATTTTCTGGGGTATTAATTTTCGATTGAATAGCATTAATGGCATTTTCCATCGATTTTCCATAGTTGATATGTATGTGCCTTACTATCGTTTCTTTGTCGTTGTAAACGTCTATTATTTTGTCTAACAGCTCGTTTATTCCTTTGCCTTTCGACCCAACGGTAGGCACAAAAGGCACGCCAATCATTGACGCTAATTCTTTGTAATTAAAGCGAGCTCCTTTTTTGTTCAATTCGTCGTACATATTTAAGGCAACAACTACCTTTATGTCCATGTCAATCAACTGAGTAGTGAGGTATAAATTGCGTTCTAAATTCGATGCGTCAAGCACATTTACTACAATATCGGGCACTTCATCAAAAATATATTTGCGCACGTAAAGTTCCTCTGGCGAATAAGCTGAAAGAGAGTAAGTTCCGGGTAAGTCAGTTACATTGAACGAGTAATCTTTGTATTTAAAATTTGTTGTTTTTGAATCGACAGTAACACCGCTATAATTCCCTACATGTTCTTGAGAATTAGATGTTTCGTTAAATAAAGTTGTTTTTCCGGCATTTGGGTTACCTACAAAAGCAATATTTATAGTTTTACTTTTTTCGTAGATTGATTTTTTCAGTTCGCCATCGGTAAAAATTCCGTTAAAATTGTTTATATCAATTTCATGGTTTTCAGAAACAGCAACAACCTCAATAAGAGAGGCTTCTGTTCTTCTAAGCGAAATTTCGTAGTCGAGAATAGAATATTCGATAGGGTCTTTTAGCGGTGCATTTTTTATTACGGTTATTTTTTTCCCTTTCACAAATCCCATTTCAGTAATTCGCTTGCGAAATGCACCTCTACCAGAGATTTTTACTATAATTCCGGCTTCGCCATTTTGTAATTCCGATAATTTCATTTATTTAAAGAAAATTATATGTAATTATGATTTCGAGTACTTTATTTTGATGCAAAATTATTGCTTTTGAAAAACCTCTGCAATACCTTAATTATGGTATTTTTCAAAAATCTTTATTGTCTAGTATTTATTGATGCGGACTTATTCTTACTTTTGTTACGTTCTTTAATTTCTTAAAAATCAAATACTTATTTTGTTTATTCGTGGCATTCTTTTTTTTAAAAAGGAATTTATTTGTTTGAAGACGATTTTAACAGTTATTTTTATTGAAAGAAATAAAAATATTTATATTTTTGTTTTTTAATTTAAGTTTTTATAGCATTAAAGTAAATTTTGAGGCTCTCGAATATAAAAAAATATGGAACCAGACGATATAGTTAATAAAATAATAGAAGGTTTAACAAGATTTAGGGGTAAAGTAAACGTAGTGAACCATGAAATAGATGTTCATGTTCAATTAAAATATTTTGATTTTTCGAGAAGCGTCCAAGTCCAAATAGGAGAGGAAGATTTAGAAGAACGAATAACAGAACTAAACACATGCCAAAATTTTGAAAAGCAAAAAGAATTACTGGTTGCACTTTCGCATAAAGTTGATGTTAAGGCTTTTAGAGCAATTGAAAATTTTGAAAAAGGGACAAATGGAGAAATTCAAGAGTGGGCAAGAATGGCTTTAGCTGAAGCAAAAATGTTATTAGAAGGAGAATTACTTGGCGAAAACCAGCTATTTATTTCAACCGGATTAGGGGGTTCGGGAAGTAGTTTTCGTTATTTTATTGTTCTTTTTGCCAATTCTGAAAATTCACTTGAAGAATTTCAATGCAAAATTGTAAAAAATGAAATTAATTTTATATTCAAAGAATATAATGCAAAACTTGAAGAAATTGAATTTATTAATAATTTTGTAACTATTGTTGCGCTTATACCCTTTGAAACTCCTATAAATAACGTATTTAACCGAGCAATTGATGCGAGCAATGAATTTGGTAATTTCATGTCGTACAATTTTCTTATTAATAATGCAAAGCGTATGACGCCTGAAGAAATAAAAGAGTTTGTGGACAAAGAGAAAGAAAATATCATGAATAAAGGTATAGAATTTGATAAAAAAAATTAAATAGTATCTGAAAAAACGCATGCTTTGTCTTTTTTTTTAATTTATTGTTTTTTTCAAACACAAAAGTAGAGTCTTTGATTATAAAATATTTGAACTATGGGTATTCTTCGTGCTATTTTAGCCATTATTTTTCCGCCACTTTCTGTTATCGACAAAGGTTGTGGTTCTATTTTAATTGTTTTTTTATTAACATTAGCAGGCTGGATTCCCGGTGTAATTGCTGCGCTAATTATTATTAATAAAAACGAAAGTTTTTGATTTAAAAGTAATATGAAACGAAAAAGCGTCAATAATTGCAAATTTTGCAGTTATTGACGCTTTTTGCATCTGCTGAATTGTTTAATTTTAATAACTCAGCTCATTTAGTCGCATAAATTAACTTTTTTCTTTGCCTTTGCGAAATTTATCTTTGCTGATTAGTTCGCCTTTTTCGGTATAATATTTCCAAATGCCTGCTTTTTCGCCATCTTTATATTTTCCTTCCATTTTTAGTGGACCCGTTGCATAGAAAAATTTAGCTTCACCATTGGCTTTTCCGTCTTTGTATTCTATTTCGGCTTTTCTGTCGCCATCTTCATAGAACTCCCTGTAAATGTTAATCATCTGGTCGTTTTTATACAGAATTTGAGCTTTTACCGTTTGCAAGTTGGTGTCCCAATAAAAGGTAATGTCGCCATCAAGCTCACCATTTTCGTTGTAATTCATTGTGCATAAGATATTTCCAGATTCATAATACATGCGCCATAATCCAAAGACTTTTTTATTTACAACTGTTCCTTCTATAAAAGTTGTTTTATTGTCGGCATGTTTTATCAACTTGTTTCCATCAGAAGTAAGCTCGTATTTTTCAGGAGTTACTTTAAACGCTTTTTCCTCGTACTCAATAGAATTTAGGTCGTCAGTAGCTTCAAGTTCTAGTTCTGTTAACAAGTCATCGTAAGCTGCATCTGGGTTATGCTTTGCAATTATTGTAGTCGAAAGTAGCTCTTCATCTTTTGCAACCATTTGAAAACCAAATTCTTCAAAGCTTAAAATAAATTCTTTGTTTTCTTCCAAATCTTGGCGAGTAGTGCGTTGCGAGTGGAAATACAAATTTTGATACATACGCGGCATATTTATGTACATGGTTAAATTTGCTTTTAACTCAAGCTCATCTTTTAAACTTGCAAATTCTTTGTTTTTAGCTAAGGTTGAGCTTGTTACGTAGCTATCAATCAATTTTTGCATAGCACCTTCTGAATTTGTAAATACCACATAATCATCTAAATAAGTAAAATATGGAATTTCAACATCTTTAAACATTTTTCCCAAAAATAAATTGAAAAAACCTTTTAATGTTAAATTATAATAAGGCAAATTTTGATATTCTTTTTTATCAAATTTAGCTGGAGTACGTTTTTTTACACGTGCCATTATTTCAGCCATTCCGGCTTTTGCTTCGGCTAAATTATCTGTATGAATGGCAATTACAACATCTTCCATTCTGCTTTTTGCCAATGGGCGAAGTTTGGCAACTGCTATTTCGTTACCAATCCAACTGAAAAGAGCCTTTTTTAAGTCAAGTTTCAAGAAATCAGTTACTTTCAGCAAATTTTCATTGTATTCGTCATATTCTGTTTTATTTTGGTAAGCGTATTCCGATTGCAAGCTTTCAAAAAATTGCTCAGAGTCAGCAAATGTAAATGACATATAGAAAGCCGTTTGCGCAGGTAAAACCTTGTAGGCATTGAAACTAGCCGGTGCAACACTTGTTAAACTTTTTAAATACGAAGGCAAACTGTCTAAAATAGTATAACCTTCAAAAGTTAATTGATTGTCTTCCAAAAATGCGTTCAATGCTGTAAACTCTAAGGCAGTTCCAAACATTTTGGTGTATTGATTTTCTTCTGAAAGGTAAACTTTTGAAAAGTGCTCTAACATGTTGTAGTTGAAGTAGAAACTAAAAAGGCGGTTGTCGCTTATTTCAGAACTTACTTTTTCAAAACGCTTGTTTTTTTGCCAATATTCACTATCTTTTTGAGTAATTACATTTTCAATAATTTTTCCGTTATAGCTAATGGCTAATAAGTTATCAATCAATGTAATACTCAATTTATCTTTTGTTTTTTTGTCGGTAAGCTCTATTATTTTAACTTTTTCAAATTTTCGTTCGTTAAATTCGTAATTATCAACAGATTTAAGAGCGGCTTTAATGACAGTCCATGTTTTTTGCATTTTTTGCAAATCGATTATAAACAAAAAATCATAATCGCTGCCCGAAATCATGTGTGTTGATACAAACATTTCTCTATCAGACAATAACATATCAATCGCTTTATTATTTTTCAAAAAACCATCAATAGCTGTCATATCCGATTCTATTTCGGCAAAGTACTCATCTTCAATTAAATGTAGCCAAATGTCGCTTGTTGTAATTTCTTCCCAAGCTTTAGTTAAATTATTGGTTTCCACCACATAAATAGCATCAGAAGGAATAATATCAAATGCCTTTCGGTCGCCACCATCTTTTCCTCCAAGTTTCCACCATGCGAGTAAAGATCCACCAAGAATTACTACTCCTAAAAGTAGTATAAAAATAAATCTAAAAAATGTTTTCATAATTTTTTGTTGTTTTAAAATCCTATTTTTACCTGTTTTTATAATTTTTCTTCATTATTTTGAAGTAGAAGGTATTGGATTTAGTTTTGTAATATGTTAGTTAATTAGTTTTTATATTTTCTGTTTCTCGAAAAAAAATTAAAATTACATAAAAATATTATCTCTTTGAAAATAAGTAGTTTATGTTTTATTTGTTTTATTTTATTAAAATTTAGCTACTTTACAAAAAGGAAAATTAAAATAAGTGAAATTTTTTTAAGAAACAAGGATATTTGCTAAAAAAAAATTTCACTTAACAAATTTATGAAAATAGTGTTTATTTGCAAAATATAAAGAATTATTTAATAAAATTTTGTGATATTATTTTTAAATTCAAATTTTTCAGAGTAGTTTTGTTTGCAGAAAACTTATTTTTTTTTGTAGAAATATACCAATAAAGTAAGTATTCTTTTTTATTGAAAATATTATTTTTATTTACAATTATATGACTAAAACAGAATTTAAAACGCTAATATTGAGTGGAATACCCAATGAAATTCCTCCGAAAAAAGAATACGAATTAGCAATAAATCATGCTCCCAAGCGTAAAGAAATTTTAACTTCAGATGAAAAAAGATTGGCTTTGCGAAATGCTTTGCGCTATTTTCCAAAAGAGCAACACGCTGAATTGGCGCAAGATTTTGCTCACGAATTGGAAACTTACGGTAGGATTTACATGTATCGTTACCGTCCTGATTATAAGATATATGCAAGACATATTAATGAATATCCATGCAAATCAAAGCAAGCTGCTGCTATTATGCATATGATTAGCAATAACTTAGATTATGCGGTGGCGCAGCATCCTCACGAGCTTATAACTTATGGAGGAAATGGTGCCGTTTTTCAAAATTGGGCGCAATATTTGCTAACAATGCAATACTTGGCTAAAATGACTGATAAACAAACACTTGTAATGTATTCAGGACACCCAATGGGCTTGTATCCTTCGCACGAAAATGCGCCTAGAGTGGTGATTACTAATGGAATGATGATTCCAAATTACTCGAAACCAGACGACTGGGAGCGATTCAATGCGCTTGGCGTTACACAATATGGGCAAATGACTGCTGGCTCTTATATGTATATTGGTCCTCAGGGAATTGTGCACGGAACAACCATCACGGTACTCAATGCGGGACGTAAAATTTTGAAGAAAGGTGAAACCGATTTGGGCGGAAAACTTTTTGTTACTTCGGGGTTGGGCGGCATGTCGGGTGCGCAACCCAAAGCGGCAGTTATTTCAAAAGTTATTTGTATTGTTGCCGAAATTAATCCAAAAGTGGTAGAAATTCGCCACTCGCAAGGTTGGGTTGATGAAGTTTTTACCAATTTAGACGATTTATTGGCGCGTTTTGAAATTGCAAAACAAAAAAAGGAAGCAATTTCGTTGGCATATCAAGGAAACATTGTAGATGTGTGGGAAAAATTAGCAGAAAAAAATATCCATGTCGATTTGGGTTCTGATCAAACTTCACTACACAATCCGTGGGCTGGCGGCTATTATCCTGTGGGTTTGAGCTACGAAGAAGCGAACAAAATGATGGCTGAAAATCCAAAACTTTTTAAGGAAAAAGTTCAAGTTTCATTGCGCAGGCAAGTATCAGCTATTAACCAACTTACAGCAAAAGGGACGTACTTTTTCGATTATGGAAATGCCTTTTTACTTGAAGCCTCGCGTGCGGGTGCTGATGTGCTGAACAGTAAAGGAGAATTTAGGTATCCTTCTTATGTTCAGGATATTATGGGACCTATGTTTTTCGATTACGGTTTTGGTCCTTTCCGCTGGGTTTGTACTTCGGCTGATGCCAAAGATTTGAAAAAAACCGACAGAATTGCGGTAAAAGTACTTATTAGAATAGCTAAAAAAGCACCAAAAGAAATTAAAGGACAGCTTATCGATAATATTCATTGGATAAAAGAGGCTCAAAAAAATAAACTGGTAGTTGGTTCGCAAGCTAGAATTTTATATGCCGATGCCGAGGGTCGTATTAAAATAGCTGAAGCTTTCAATAAGGCTATCAAAAATGGTAAAATATCTGCTCCAATTGTACTCGGAAGAGACCATCATGATGTTTCAGGAACGGATTCACCATACCGAGAAACTTCTAATATTTATGATGGTTCTCGTTTTACTGCCGACATGGCAATTCAAAACGTAATTGGCGATTCATTTAGAGGTGCAACTTGGGTTTCGATTCACAACGGTGGTGGAGTAGGTTGGGGCGAAGTGATAAACGGCGGTTTTGGAATGCTGCTCGATGGTTCAGATGAAGCTGCTAAACGCTTGAGAATGATGCTACACTGGGACGTAAACAACGGTATTTCGCGCCGCTCGTGGGCTCGCAACGAAGGTGCTGTTTTTGCGATAAAACGCGCAATGGGGCTTGAAAGAAAACTAAAAGTTACAATTCCTAATTTTGCTGAAGATGACGTTATAAATAGCTATTTTTAAGGTTATTACGTATTTTTTAGTGTCGAAAAAGAGATTGCTTTTAGTATCAGGTATTTTAATCGTCAAAAATTGGAGTACCTGTATATCAATAATTTATGAAAACTAAATGATTGATTTATTTACTTCTGAGGCAATCTCTTTTTGTTTTAATTGTTTGATATACATAGTTTTAGTGTATTTAATTCAATTGTAACTACTTTTAATTTTAGCTGTATTTTATACGATTTTGTTATTTTGAATTAGTATATAGCGTTTAATTCTTATTTTTTTTAGTATATTTGTAGAAATTTATATTAAAAAAAGTTGCATTATGAGCACTATGAAAACAGGGAATGATATAAAAATTTTGGTAACAGATTCTGGCTTAGGTGGCTTGTCGGTACTAAATGATATTTTAAAAAAATTGAAGTGTGAAAGTCCTTATGAAAATGTGGAATTAATTTTTGCAGATGCTTTGTTTGATGCCAATTCTGGTTATAATAAATTATCAACTCTTCAAGAAAAAGTTGATATTTTTAATGTTGCCTTGTTTGGAATGGAAAAATTTTTTAAACCCGACATCATTTTTATTGCCTGCAACACGCTTTCTGTTTTGTACGAGCATACTCATTTTTCAAAAGAAACAAAGACTCAAGTTGTTGGAATAGTGAATTTTGGGGTAGATTTAATTTTTAGTAAATTATCAAAAACAAGCGATGCAAATGTGATTATTTTTGCAACTGAAACTACTGTAAATTCAAGTGCTCATAAGCAAGAATTAGTAAAAAAAGGTATTTTGGAAGAACGAATTTTTACAAAAGCATGTCCTCAATTGCAGTCGTTTATCGAAAGGAATCCTAATGGTTTGGAAACTAAAATGTTAATTGAAAAATATTCGACTGAAATATTGAAAGAAATTTCAAATACAGCCAATCTTTTTATTAGTTTAAATTGTACTCATTATGGCTATTCGCTTAATTTATGGGAAGACGTTTTTGAATCAAAAAGGATAAAATTAAGAGGTATTTTAGACCCTAATAATCAAATGGCAACTGTTTTATTTTCAGATAAAATACTTAAAACTAAAAAGCCGAACATAAATATTCAAATAGTATCGAAAGTAGAAATGGCAAATGATAATAAAAATGCAATGATACAGCTATTTAAAATTGAAGCACCCGAATTATCGGAAGCTATTGAAAATTATATATTTAAGCCTGATTTATTTTAAAAATTTGATAAAATTTGCAGATTATAAGTTTTAAAATACGATGATGAAAGTTTACACAAAAACAGGTGGCGAAGTTTTAATTGATGAAAGTCTTGAAATTCAGCGAGGTGGCGAAGGTGCAATTATAAAAATTGATGCTACTAAAGTTGCAAAAATCTATCATTCAGGAATATCTGGAATTTCAGAATTTACGTTTAATCATTTAAAAGTTTTACCGCAAACTGTTTTTGTCATTCCGCACGAACTTTTTTATTCAAAATCGGGTGAAATCGTTGGTTTTTCGATGGAGTATTTAGGTGCCGATTTTATGCCTATTTCAAATCTTTTTAACAAAAATTTTTGCGACAAACATTCTATTTCATATAATTTTAAGCTTAAAATAGCTAAACAATTGATTGCCAGTGTTGAATTGGCACATAAATACCAAATTGTGATAGGCGATTTTAATCAATTTAATCTTTTATTTTCGCTATCTGGTGAGGTAAAGTGTATAGATACAGATTCTTACCAAACGCCTAATTCGCCTCATTCAGGGCGTTTGCTCGATGAAATTAGAGATTATTTATACCATGGGATTGTTTCAAAAAACAGTGATTATTTTGCACTTTCAGTGATTCTTTTTTACCTATTTACTTTTGCTCACCCATTCAAAGGTATTTCGCAGCAAGTGAAGAAAATGCAGGATAGAATGATATTGAAATTACCTATTTTTGCTGCTGGAATTATACAGCCAAAGGTTTATACTCCAATTATTTGGCAGGCTTTGCAATCTAAATTTGAGCGTTTTTATTTTGGTGGCGAACGTTTTTTATTGGATTTGACTGATGCCCAACAAATTTCAGTGGCAAAGAAGACTACAACTGTTCATATTTCTTACGATGATTTGTTTGTGAAACAATTTTTGAATCATGCAGAAGTTATTGATATTGAATTTATTGCAAACAAAGGCTATGCCGAAACTTCCGAAAATTTTATATTGTTTAGTGCTTCCGATAAAGGAAATTTGCATGATTTTATTACTTTGAAAAAGGCTGATTTTGAGGCTATTTTTCCTGCAACAAATGCTTTTTTCGCAAAAAAAGGCAATAAATTGGTTCAAATTGAGAAAAATGGGAGTGTTTTGCAAATTTCCAATTTCCAATTTTCAGATTCGTCGAGAAATGTACAATATGATGATATTCTGCTAGTTGTTGGAAATAGTGAGATGTTTGAACTGTCGCTTAATCAAGTTTATAATAACTCAATGCAAGTAAAGCGAACTGAAATATTCAGCGAAAATATGTGGGCAATGCCTCATTTTGCGCAAAATACAGGGGGAACCTATCGCCTTTTTTACCATACAGGCACAAATTTGGCGAATGTAAAAATACCAATAATTCCAAAACAATTAAAGCAAATTGGAAATGTGGGAATTGTTCAATATATTGAAAATAAGCAAATTAAAAATCATTATTTTCAAAACAAAGGCTTGAAATTTGAACTTGCGAATACCATTGATTTACCTGATTTTGTGCATTTTACGTATCAAAAGCGCGACAAAGACTCAGGTTTTATTTACGAAGCAGCAGATAACGCAATACTTATTAGACGAAGCCAAAATTTCGAGGTATTTTCGAGCATACAAACAGAGCTAGTTTCGGCTAACTCAAAATTATTTCATACGTTAAGTGGTTTGGTCTGTTTGAGTGATGGAAATTTGTATTTGCTCAATAAAAAGTAGCTTTTAAATAGTTAAATTTATTTTTTTTGACTTTTGAACAGCAAAAATTAGAAGAAATAGTATATTCATGCCAAAAACATTAAAAAAGTAAACCAATTTTTAAATTTTCATCAAAATTTCCAATTAGAATAGGGTTTTGTTTGCTATTAGTGTAATTTTTTACGTTGTAATTGACATAATCAAATAATTCAGTGATGCTTATGATATTATCATCATTTTGATTTGCATTTCCATTCAAGCCATTGAGCAAAAAATAGCTAAAAATGCCTTGATTCAAATTTCTATATCCCAAGGCTTGTTCTTTTTCTTTCGACGATAATAAAAATACCATGTTTTTTTGTGCATTGCAGCTCGTAATATTTCGCTCAGTGGAGGTAATTATGTTTGCTAAATTCCCTGAATAACAAGCATCTATGATACAAATTTTGTGCATTGCTTTACTTTTTTCTATCGCACGAATTAATAGCTCGTAGTTCAAATTTGGTGAATCGTCATTTGCATTGTACGGAACTAATCCGTCACTTTCGCCGTGCCCAGAGAAATAAAAAATAACAATATCACTGTCATTTGCTTGTTTAAATGTTTCATTTACAGCATTTAATATCAATTTGTCTGTTGCTTGATGGTTCGTTAATACTTTAATTTGTTCGTCTTTTAAAGCACCTCCTTCGGGGCTTTTATAAAATCCATACGTTCTAAGTGCATCATTTACAGAGTATTCTGATTTATCTCTAAATTGGTATTCAGAAATTCCTACGATGACAGCCCAAATTGTAGATTTTGTTCTATCTATTTGTTTTTCAAATGTTTGCGTATTAATCAACTGTGGGATTGTTGTTGTATTTGAGAACGCTAATTTTTTTTCATTAGGGCTTAATTTCAATGCTTTCAATTCGTTAAAATCTGGGCATTTGTACGTAAAAACATTTTCGAAAGTGGCTAAATTCCAAGTTTTTAGGCTACCATCGTCAGATGTGGAAAATAAAAAATTACCATCGTTGCTAATTTGTAGCGAATTGATGGCGTATTCATGTGCATCTATCGAATTTATTGGCTTTGCAGAAGATATTTTCCATGTTTTGATGGTTTTGTCGGAAGAGGCTGAATATAATAATTTTGAGTCGCTTGAAAAGCAAATGGAATTAATTCCTTGTGTGTGAGCTAAATATGTTTTGCTTACTTTTTGACTTGCTGCTGACCAAAGTTTAACGGAATTATCATCTGATGCGCTGGCAAAATATTTTCCATCGGGGCTAAAAATTAATGCGTTAATTGCGTTTGTATGGTTGCTTAATACTTTGATACTCTTCGATTTTCCTATTTTCCATACATGAATTTCACCTTTTGAATCGCCCGAAATAAAATAATCATTTAGCGGTGAAAATTTAATAGTATTGACCTGATTTTTATGTGATTTGTAGGTTCTAATTTCTTTTTCTTCGGCTATATTCCAAAGTTTAATTTGTGTGTCTTTTGAGCCAGAAAGCAATTCTTGCCCATTTTGGCTAAATTCGACGCAAAGTACTGCTTCTTCATGCCCTCTGAGTGTTGCAACACGTTTACCACTTGCTAAAGACCAGATTCTTATGGTTTTATCATCGGAAGCTGTTGCTAGCAACTCGCCATCTGGACTGAAAGCAATGTTGTTAATTTTTTTTGTATGTCCTTTAAAACCAATAGTTTCTTGAGCAAATTGGATATTGGAATAAACTGTTAAAAGTAACAGCAATATGTACTTTAATTCGTATGTTTTCATGGCTTGTTAGTTATGATTGTCGAATATTTAAATTCAAATATTAGACCAAAAATAACTTGGTATATTTTTAAAAAATGATAGCTTTTTTTTCTTGCAATTTAATTTAAGCACCAGTGTTATTTTATTTTTGAGTGAACTCTTTGTTACTTGCTTATTTTTAAGCACTTGGTAAAATGAAATATACAATTAATTTTGGTTCACTACTTAAATATTAGATTAAAATAATTGAATGTGAAAAAATGTGAAATAAAACGTTTAAAATTTTGTAAAAATGGAATATTTGTTTAAATTTACATTTGATTTTTTGCTTTGCTATTTATTATTTTTATTTAGTTATTATTTTGAAAATCAATGAAATATTTTTTTTCCATTTTAATGAATTTCTCAAAACTTTTTTTCTTGACTTGAATTTTAGGAAAAAAATATTTTTGTTTTTGAGAGCAATTTAATAATTAGTGTTTTGATAAAAAAATTGCAAAAAATTAAAAATTTGGATTCTCTGCAAATTATATTTTCTGCATAGTTTAGTCAGATATACGCGAATTTAACTGATTTTTTTTTGATTTTGTTTAGAATATAGTAAAGTTAGGCGTTTTGACTTTTACCCAATTCTAAATTAATTTTCAGGTATTTTGTTAATGAATAAAATGGCATTAAGTGCTTTAAAATAAAACAAATGAGAGTTTTTCTTGGAGGTACAGTAGCAGGTTCTACTTGGCGCAATTATATGATGCCAAAGTTAGAGGTCGATTATTTTAATCCGGTGGTTGAGGAGTGGACTCCAGCTGACCAGGAACGTGAAATTTTTGAGCGCGAGCATTGTGATTTTTGTTTATATGTTTTATCTCCAAAAATGATAGGCTGGTATTCTATAGCGGAGGTAGTCGATGATTCATATAAGCGACCCGATAAAACTGTTTTTTGTTATCTTTCTGAAGATGAAGATAAGAAATTTACTGATTCACAGATAGTTGAATTAGAAGAAATAGGTAAAATTGTAACCGCTAATGGTGCAATTATAAAAAATACGTTAGACGATATAATTCAATTTTTAAATTCGGCAAACAAGCGTAGCGGAAATGTTTTAGAAGACGATACACTTGTAAATGACGTGTTTATATCTTACGGGCGCAGGCATAGTTTAGGTTTTGCAACTAATTTGCACAATCAATTGGTTGCTGCTAATTATAAAGTTTGGTTTGACCAAAATGATATTCCCTTAGGCGTTGATTTTCAGCAACAAATAGATGACGGCATTCGAAGAGCAAACAATTTTGTATTCATAATTTCACCTCACTCTGTCAAATCGATTTATTGCCTGAAAGAGGTTGTATTGGCTCTGAAATATAATAAACGCATTATTCCAATTTTGCATGTAGAACCGAAGGATTGTTGGAATGAAATGCACCCCGAAATAGAAAAATTGAATTGGATTTATTTTCGCGAGCAAGAAGATTTTAATATTCCACTTTTGGAATGGAAAAAAATTGATGATTTTGAGAAAGCTTTTACCGGATTAATTAATTTAATAGAAGACCAGAAGGACTATATTTCACAGCATACATTAATTTTGGACAGGGCTTTGCGCTGGGAGGCTGCACAAAAGCGAACGAGCTATTTATTGATTGGAAATGAGCGTAAAATAGCTGAAGAGTGGTTATTGAAAAAAGAGTTTAAAAATAAGAAAGGACTTGAAATTCAGCCACCTGCTTACCCTACAAATTTGCACGCTGAATATATTTGCGAATCGAGAAAAAATGCAGAAAATTTAATGACTGATGTTTTCTTTTCGTATGAAAAAAGCAATATTGAAGTTAAAGAAAAGATACAGAACTATTTGCACTTAAATTATTTTACAACATGGAGCGATAGCATTGATATAAAATACGGGCAAAGTTTTGAAAAAATGATAGAAAGAGGTATCGAAGAAGCTACCTGTTTTTTATTTATTATTTCGGGCGCATCTTTGCAATCAACTTATTGTATTAGCGAACTTCAATACGCTATAAAGCTGAAAAAGAGAATTATATCTGTCTTAATTGAAGATATTGATACTAATTTATTGCCTGCAAGTTTGCGCAGTATCGAATATATTGATTTTATTGATAGGCGAGAGAATATAATGGTTGAGGTTCAATCACATGCCGATGTGGAAGCCGATGTAAAAGCAAGAAAAGAAAAATCGCCTTTCTTGAAAGGAATGGATTCGATAATTATGGTTTTGAGCGACCAACGCGCTTATTTTGAGCAGCATAAAATATATTTAGTGCAGGCTTTGAAATGGGAAAGGCAAAAACGAAACCCAAGTATTTTGTTGAGAGGTTATAATCTCGAAAATGCACGAACTTGGCTTAAAATAGGTTTGAGTAAAAGAAATAAACCGTCAAAAATTCATAGAGAATATATTGGAGAAAGCGAAGCAAAATCAGGTTTGCTAACTTCTGAAATTTTCATTTCTTATTCGAGAATCGATAGCGATTTTGCCAGAAAACTTAATGATGATTTGCAAATGTCGGGAAAAACAACTTGGTTTGACCAAGAGAGTATTGCTTCGAGTACCGATTTTCAAAAAGAAATTTTTAAAGGGATAGAAATATCTAGTAACTTCCTGTTTATCAGTTCAAATGACTCTGTAATTTCTTCTTTTTGCAGGGCAGAAATAGAGTATGCCAAAAAGCACAATAAACGGATTATTGTGTTGCTTTTGCAAAGGGCTACCTTGAAGTTGCTTCCCGAAACATTGGGCAAAATTCAGTCAGTTAGCTTTGAAAAGACTGATTATCATACCTCTTATAGTGAATTATTACGTACACTCGACACTGACCGCGAGCACGTTCAAAAGCATACACGATATGCACAAGATGCCCTTTTTTGGGAGGAAAATAACAAAGACGAAGCACGTTTGTTGAGAGGCAAAGAGTTAGTTTTGGCTGAATCGTGGCTTGTTGATAGCAAATTAGACCCCAAAAGCCCAAAAAATCCAGCACCAACTCCTTTACAAATTGAATATATTGAGGCTAGCAAAAAGGCACAAGATGATGCGCAAGCACGTGAAAGAGAGCAACAAGACAAATTGATTTTTTTGGAACGCCAAAAAGCCGAAACTGCCGAAAAAGCAGCTAGCAGACAACGTTTTTCGTTAATTATAGTTACTTTGGCATTGATTTTTGCAATTGTTTTTGGTTTTTATGGTTTTTCGCAGCAAAATAAGGCAAAAAAAGCGTTAGATAATTTAGAAACAGAGCAGTTTAATAAATATAATAAAATAGCAGAAGATTTTTATGACAAAGAGATGTATTCTGAAGCCATTACAAATTATGAAGAGGCTTTGTATTTTAGAAAAAATGAAGATATTCTCGAAAAAATAAAAACGTGTAAACATATTTTGAAGCAAAAAGATGTTTTTGATGCGCATTATGACAAAGGAGTTGAACTTTTTGAACAAGGTTACTATATTGAAAGCATTTTAGAGTTGAAAAAAGCCGAAAAATTGAATTATAAATCGAAATTGGTAAGTAGTAAAATTAAGAAATATGCTGAAATCGGTATCCAAAATTGTAAGCAAACAGCTCAAAAAATGGGTGAAATACGACTTTATTCCGAGCAAAAATACTACAAGGCAAAAGCTGATACTATACGAGCTATTTCAAAAGACTTTTTAGAAAAATAATTAAAAAATTTTGAATTTACAGCAATATAGCGTTATTTTGTTTTTTTGATTGTTTAAAAATCAATATTTTTTACGACATTAAAAATAGGAAAAATGAAAATATTTAGGTATTTATTTTTACTGATTTTCTTTTCACAAAGTCTTTTTTTGCAGGCGCAATTTACGCAGGCAGATTATCAAAGATTTTTTGAAAAAGCCAAGGCACAGTATTTTTTGACTAATTATTTAGATGCTTTTGAGCAGTTTGATATGATAAAAGAGCATTTTGCGCAAACCGAACAGCAAAAGGACGAGCTTTCGGATTGGAAAGAGAAATGCCGAATAAAAATAAGACAAGAACAAGATGCCCGCGTTTTGGCGTTGGAGGCAGCCAATCAATCTCAAATTGCAGCTAGATTGGCTTATATGCAACTAAAAGAAGCACAAGAACAGGAGCGAAAAGCCAACAGTGCTTTTGTGCAATCGATGAAAGAAAAAGAAGCGTATTTCAATTCGCTCACAAAAGCCTTAAAATTAGCCGATAAAATGCAAAAAAAAATGGAGGCGGCAATTTTTGAAAAGAGTGTTAGGGAAATTTCAAAGCGCAAGCCAGTTATAAACGAGTTGGGAAAATTTAATTACCTTGAAATTGATTCGCTGAATTTTTCGTACAATGAACTCTCTCGTGTGCCCGATGAAGTTGTGAAATGCAAAAATTTAGTGAGTATCAATCTTATAGGAACAGATATAGTCGATTGGACTGATTGTTTTAGCAAGTTGAGCGGTTTGAATAAACTCTCTGAAGTGAAGCTAAGCCTTAATAGTTTAGATAGTATCCCTACCCAGTATTGGAATAAAATAACAGGTATTGAAATACGAGGCATTGTGAGCGATAGTACCATTTTAACTATTTGCAAGCAACCACAATTGACCTATTTAGATTTGAGCCGGAGTGGATTAAAAAAATTGCCAAATGAAATTACTAATTTAGCTCATCTCGAATATTTAGATTTGAGTAACAATGAATTAGCTAGTATTCCGAGTGAGATTTCAAACTTATTGAAATTGAAAAATCTGAATATATCATACAATAAATTGGACGGATTGCCAACTAAATTTGCGGCAATGAAAAGTTTAGTTTCTTTAAATTTGGAGGGCAATATTTTGAGAAAATTACCGGAAAATTTTAATGCTTTAACGTCGCTTATCCGGTTAAATTTGTCAAAAAACAAATTATATACACTGCCCTTGGAGTTTGGCGATATTGTAAATTTAGAATATTTGGATTTGAGTTCTAATGACTTAGCTCAATTGCCCGTTTCTTTTTCTAATTTTTCATCGTTATTGCGTTTGTCGCTGGCTGGAAATAACTTAGTTAAATTGCCCGATGAATTTGGGAAAATGCAGAAACTGAATTACTTAGATTTGAGTAATAATTTATTTCAAGATTTTCCGCCTGCTCTTAGTTTTTTGGCTGCATTGAACTTTTTAGATTTGTCGCAAAACGAGATTACAGCTTATCCGATTCAAGTGGGTATATTTAATCGATTGGTAGCTTTATATATAGACGACTTTACATTTTCGGGTTTGCCCAAATCTATTCTTCGTTATGACAACATCATGGCAATAAAAATACGAGCCACTTCTGCTACCTATTTGAATGAGGCTCTTTTTAAACTGAAGAAAGCCAATAATTTAGTGTCTTTAACACTTGCCGGAACTAATTTAAGTGCAATTTCAAAGGATATTTTGAGCTTAACTAAATTGTCTATTTTGGAGCTTAATGATTCGAGTATGGCACAAATTCCTGATGTTATTTTTAAAATTAAAAACTTAAAAACGTTAAAATTAAATTCATGTCCTCGATTAAATTTTAAAGAATCGTTTGATTTGATTAATAGCAATTTAGTTTTGGATAATATTTATTTAGAAAATAATAATTTATATCAACTGCCGCAGAATATTATAAACCATAATAGTTTGTTTGGCTTGTATCTTGATGGAAATAAACTACAAAGCTTGCCCAATGAAATTGTAAATCTTAATAATTTGACGTATTTAAGTTTGAAAAATAATATAATTTCGTTGGAAGAAAGAGAACGAATCGTTTCGCTTTTACCCAAAATTCAAATTCAATTTTAACAAAAAGTCTTTAGAAATTTAATTATAAAGGCTTACAAATATATTTTTTATGTACAGTGAAAATGGTTGGCTAGATAAATATCTGAAAAATAGAGAATTATATATTGCCGAAACACCAAAGGAATTAAAAGTTAAAGAGCATGTTTCGAGCGATGATGAGTTGCTTTTTTATGAAATTGTTCAGCCTACGGGTTTTATTTACGGCTATCCGCTAAGTTTGCCCGAAATAAATTCAGAAAAACTTAAAAATCTTGACAGCGAAGCTTTAACAAAACTTTCGCTTACTGAAACAATGATTCTGTGTGCTAAATTGTTTGATAATCAATCAAATAATGAAAAGCAAGTCATTGAAAATATAATAAGTTTTTATAAATTTTTGTACCCAGAATTTAAGGGCAATTTTTTTGTAAATTTATTTAGACCTAAAAAAAATAGGACAAAAAAAGCTGAAAACTTTATTGAAAAACAGTTAACTTTACGAACTTCGATAGATAATTTTTGGGCTAGTTTTTTCTTAAATAGTTTATTATTTCTTGACATAATTTATTTTTCGATATGGCTTCAAGATAAAAATTTGAAAAACAATGTAGAAATTAAAAAACAGCGCGAAGATGTTTTTATGATTTTGCTTCAAATAATTTCTATTGCTATAAATGCAGATAATCGTTTGGAAGATAGAGAAATACAATTTTATAATTTATTGTTGAAATCGTCAAAATTGTCAAAAGAAAATTATGAAATAGCTAAAGAATATTTACATTATCCTCCAAAGTTAGCAAATGTTAATCTAAGTTTCATTTCGTCATGGTTGCTCAAAAAGTATATTTTGGAGATGGCGATTATTGCTGTTTGGGCAGATAAAGATGTAGAAGGTTTTGAATTGAAATTTTTGCGCGAGCTAGCCCACAAACTCGATTTATCGCAAGATGAGCTGAATGAAAGTATGATGGCTGTTGAAATTTTTGTGCTAAACAACTGGCAATCTGTTCCTTACTTGCAAGGCAAAAAAAGTTATGAAGTAGTAAGCAATAAGTTTATCGACGGTTTTAAACGTTCGATAGAAGCTAATAAACAAAAATTGTCGAAAGAATTTAGCGAAAGCAAAGAGCTTTTGGCATTGATAAAAAAATCGACTGAAACAGAATTGAGTGAAGCCGAAAGTGAATTAGTTAAAAAGCAAATATTGGATATTTTGAAAACGGTTCCAATGTTTGTCATTTTTGTATTGCCCGGAAGTTTTATCACGCTTCCATTGTTATTTAAAATTGTACCCAAAAATATACTTTATCCAAGTGCTTATATGCCAGAAGAATAAATGATTTTTTTCTAAAAACTTTGTTTTTTGCAATAAAAAAGCCGTTTCTAATTTTAGAAACGGCTTTCTTGTTGATTATTAATTAGTTGAAGATATAACGAATACCTACTTGCATTTGCCATTTTGAATAAATCGAAACATTGTCGATAAAAGTTTCTTTCAAATTGGTATCGAAGCTGTAATAAGGTATATTGTTGGAATCTAAGCCGTTGAAAGTAATAGGAGCGTTAGTTGCTACTAATTTTCTTACACCCCATTTTGAGCTAATCATGTTGCCAAAGTTCAAAATATCTAAACTCAATCGAAGCGTGTTGTTGCTTTCTTTTACTTTCAAATTGAAGTCGTGAACTAATTTCACGTCCATTTGTGCAAACCAAGGAAGCATAGCTCCGTGACGCTCGGCGTAATCGCCTCTGCGTGTGCTCAAATAAGGGTCTTGTTCAATAAAAGCATCGAGAGCTGTCCATTGTTCAGCCGCATTAGCAGCCGGAATACCTACACCACCCGAAACTGTTCCGAAGTGAATATCGCTTTGATTTGCAGGAACATAAAGCAAGTCGTTGTTGGTTGCAATTCCATCTTGATTTACGTCGCCAGAGTAAAGATATGAGTAGCGTCCGCCTTGTCCGGCTTCAAAAAAAGCAGCGATAGAAGTAGCCATGTTTTTGTACGATATTTGGTAAGCCAAAGTAGCAATTACACGGTGTTTCATGCCATAGCGTGAGTATGAATAAATTGGTTGGTTAGGGTCGCCAACTACTGGGTTGCGTTGGAAAGCATCGGCAGCAATTTCGGCAGGAATTGAAGTGTAATCTGTTGATTCTAAGTAAGTATAAGCAGCGCTAGCACTCAAACCAAAATCGAATGTTTTTTTCAATTGAGCTGTTAAAGTGTATTGATGTCCTTCTTTTACATTGTCCATCACAATAACTCCAGCATCTAGGAAAGTTTGGTTTCCTGACGAAGAGTAAATATGAGTTTCGTTGAAGCCACGGAAAATAGCTCTTGTGTCGCCAGTTCCTGTTAGTCTTGACGAAGGTTGAAGCATGTCGTAGTTTCTGTGAACCACAGCGTTGATGTCTTTTGTGAAAATACCTTCCAAAGTAGCTAACCAGCCGTTTCCAAATTTGTAATCAACGGCTATATTGTTTTTCCAAGCTTGTGGAAATTTAAAACCTTCGGCAGTTGTGTTGATTTGGAAAGTGTAGCCACCAGCTTGCTCAACCATTTGAGAGTTAGTAGATTGGTTGCCCAACCATACAAACGGAATACGACCAGAGAAAATACCTGAACCGCCGCGAACTTTGAGCGAGTTGTCGCCTTTTACGTCCCAGTTGAAACCCAAACGAGGAGCCCACATGATGTTAGAATTAGGCCAAACAGATGGATCAACGCTTACGCTTTCACCATTTTCGTTTTTCCAGCCTTCAAAATTTTGAATATCGCTACTTGTAGCTATTTCGTTCAAATAAATAGGGAAATCAATACGCATTCCAATGGTCAAATTCAAATTGTTGGTTGCTTTAAATTCATCTTGAACATAGATACCAACTTGAGCCACATCAACTTCAGCCATAGCAAATTCTTTTTGCTGACTCGCAGTAACTTCGGCATTAAAATCTACATCGGCAGCAGTAGTTGCTAAAAACTGATTTACACCGCCAAAATACATGTGCCAAGGGTAGTAAAATAAGTTGAAAGAGTTGTTAAATTTGAAAATTTCAATGTTTGTACCACCAGTAATTGTGTGTTTTTTGCCGTAATAAGTCAAGTTGTCGGTAAATTGGAAAACATCTTGGTCTAAGAGGTTGTTTGTAGAAAACATTTCAGAACCAGCAGTAATTGCTAGGTTTCCGCTAGCATCAAAAATATCAATTACCGGAAAAGGTTTTGAATGAGGGTCGCGGCTGTCGCGGAAAGCAGTGTAACCAATTAATAATTTGTTAGCCAATTGGTTGCTAAATCGAGAGTTCAACTCGCTTACTATCGAGCTGATTTTGTTGTTGATAGTGTATGATGAATTTTCAAAAGGTAAACGGAAACTTGTTGGTCCACGACCTATAATTGCTTCAGGGTGAGGCAAAATATCTTTCCAAGCATCGAGCATATTGTAACGAACCGAAAATTTGTGTTTGCTGCTAATGTTCCAGTCTAGTTTTGCTAAAAATTTGTTGTTGAATGTTTCGTGGTTATAGCCTTGATATTCACCAGCATCGTAACCCCATTCGTCGAGCAAATGTTGTCGAATGGCTTTGATGTCGCTTTCTAAAACCGAAGTTACGTTGTCGCCGCTATTTGTGCCATTGTCGGCAACAAAACCGTGAGCAAGTTCGTCTCTGCGCTCAGCTTCAGCATTTAAGAAAAAGAATAGTTTGTTTTTGATAATTGGACCGCCTACTGTAATTCCTGAAAGCGAAGTGTTAAAATCCAAGTTTGGAACTTCCAGTTCGTTCACTTTTTTCCCAACCATTCCTTCGTTTCTAAAATAATAGTAAGCCGAAGCTTTTACTGTATTTGTACCCGATTTTGTTACAGCATTGATACCTGCACCTGTAAAACCGCCTTCACGCACATCGAAAGGAGCAATCGAAACTTGAATTTGTTCAATAGCGTCGAGCGAAACTGGCTGAGCATCAGATTGTCCGCCTGGAGTTGCGTAATCTAAGCCAAATGAATTGTTAAAAATAGAACCGTCGAGCGAAAAGTTGTTGTACAAATTATTTCTTCCGCCAAAGCTATATCCGTCAGATTGAGGCGTAAGACGAGTAAAATCTTTTTGTCCGCGCGAAATGGTTGGAAGCGAATTTAGTTCTTTGCTGTTTACATAAGTTTCTGCACCAGTGCGCTCTGAGTTTAGTAAGTCGCTTTTGTCGTAGCTTACAGTAACCTCTTCTAGTTGTTGGTCGGTTTGGCTAAGAGCAAAATCAACTTCAAGCGTTTCGTTCAAATTCAAATAAACGTCTGATTTTTCTTGCTTTGTGAAACCAACCGAAGTAGCAACAATACTGTAAGGACCACCCACGCGAACCCCCGGAAGGTCGTAACCTCCATCGGCGCGGCTCATTGTTCCGTACTGTGTACCCGAAGGCACGTGAATTAATGCGATAGTAACTCCATCGAGTGGGTTGCCGCTGGCATCAACTACCTTTCCTTTGAGCGAAGAAGTGGTAACTCCTTGGCTAAAAGACATTATTGTACTGAAAACCAGTACGCTAAGTAATAGTAATTTTTGAATTGTTTTCATTAAATTGTTTTAGTTTTGGTTTGTATTAATTAAAATTTAGGCTACAAAGTTAAGTAGAAGTTAAGAAAAAAAGAATTACTTTGGTTATCTTTATTGCATAATTTCAATAGTTATATATGTGAATATTAAATTGGTTGTGTTAATTTATTGTTATTTAGATGAGTATAACTTCAACTAAAAATGGAACATTAACAAATTGTTAAATAAAAAACAGAGAATTAACAATTATGTAATAAATTCATTCAAAACTATTATTAAAAAGCCTCAAAAAAATACTTTTTTTGAGGCTTTTGTTTTTTTACTGTTCTTCGATTGAAATTGTGCCTTCAAAGACAAAAGTTGCTGCTCCTTCGAGCCAAATATTTTCAAATTCATCGGCACTTTTGTGCGAAAACGAAACTTTCAAATCTCCGCCTTTTGTGCTGACTTCAAATTGATTTTTTAATTGATTGTTTTTTGCATAAGTAGCTATTGATGAAGCAACTACACCAGTTCCGCACGAGTAAGTTTCATCTTCCACGCCACGCTCGTAAGTGCGAACTTTTATTTGATTTCCAGTTATTTGCACAAAATTAACATTTGTTCCGTTTGGGTAAAGCTTTGAGTTGTATCTAATTTGTCTGCCTTTTGCAAAAACATCAATTTTTTCGGTATTTTCTACAAACTCAATGTGATGCGGCGAGCCTGTATTTAAAAATGTAAATTCTTCTTGCTGAATAATTTCCGAAACATTTTGCATTTTCAACTTTACATAAATTTGATTTTCATTTTCGTAAATTTGAGCTTCGTGCTCGCCATCGCTGGCTAAAAAATGTGTTTTATTTTCAACAAAAGCTCCTATTTTTTTTGCAAAAGCCACAATACAACGTCCACCATTTCCACACATACTTCCCAAGTTGCCATCAGAATTGTAATATTTCATCTCAAAATCGAAGCGTTGAGAACTTTCTACTAGCATTAAACCATCGGCACCAATCCCGAAGCGTCTGTGGCAAAGAAAAGCAATTTGCTTTTGAGTAAAATTTTCAGGTATTAATTTTCCGTTTCTGTTGTCAATCAGCACAAAATCGTTTCCTGTTCCTTGGTATTTTTGAAATTGAATTGTCATATTTTTTACTTAGTTATTTAATTTCACTTGGCTCAAAATTTTTTGTATTGTTTAGTTTCAATTTGTCGCTGTTTTGCGTTAAAATATGAAAACCGTAATTTTCCGCTTCTTGAATTACCCCTTTTTCAAACGACAATGCAGCGATAGCAC
>JAIFNL010000213.1 GCA_020047755.1 Bacteroidota bacterium | reverse complement strand
CCACCGTGGCGAATCGAAACGTATTTCAAAACACCTGAATTGTCAGCATCGTTTGTACCACCATATAAACCTCTGGTTTCGCTTGTAGGAATACCTTCAATTGCTTTTTCGGCAGTGCTATTGTTTGTAGTAGCTTTTCCAAGAATAATTAATCCGCCCCAAAGACCTTGCGCCATTTTATCCACACCTGTACCTTCGTAGTTATCGGCGTTTGCTGTGAAAACGATAGGTTTTAAAGCAGTCCCAACGGCATTAATTTTTCCGCCTCTTGCTACTATCAAAGCACTTGCATTTTCATTGGTTCCGGGCAATCCTTTAACCAAAGTTCCAGCTTCGATTGTTAATGTTTGACCGTCATTTACAAATACAAAACCTTGAAGAATCCAAGTTTTATTGGCAGTTAAGGTCATTGTTCCTATGCCTTCTCCTTTATCGGTAATGGTTATCGAACCATCGCCATTGTCGGTAAAAACGGTTGCATTTTCGTTTGGTTCTACCTCATTTTTGTCGCAAGATAAAAATGCAAATGAGGTTGCCATAAATAGAGTAATCAATAAAAATTTTAATTTCATTTTTTCTGATTTTAGTTTTAAAAAAAGTTTGTTTGCTTAAATTTTTTTCGATTTTTTTTATCATTTTCACTTAAAAAATGATGTGCAAAAGAAGCCTGAATTTTATTGGTGGCAAAAAAAACAGTGCTAACAGATTCTTATTAGAATGTTAAGAGAATCTAAAATTCGAAAAAAAATAGAAAAAGTGCATTAGTTAACATATTTATTTTCAAGATATTAAGCAAATAAATATTACTTAACATTTACTTAACATCAATAGAATGTTACCCAAGTTGAGGAAAGGAGCTCTTGAAAAAGAAATTTAGAGAAGAAAAATAATGCAAAAACAATTTTTATTATACATTTTTTATCAAATAAATTATAATTTTATAGAAAAGAAAGAAAGAATAAACTAAAAAAAAGACAAAAAACTATTAGATTTAGATTTTTTTTGTAATTTTGTTTTCAACTAAACACAAAATACGATGAAAAAGTTATCAGAAAATATAGAAATTTATTGGAATAAATATTCCAATTTAGGAGTAAAAGAAGTTATGACGCTGTCTGAGCAAAAGAAAATAGTGCTGATGAACCAATTAGCAATGATTCTTTTTTTAGTATTTGAAACCATGCAAATAATATCCGACATCTTCTACGTGCAGCTAACAATTGCTTCTCATTTATCCATATTGCTCATATTATACACTTTACGCTCCAATTACCTAGGATACTATTTAAGGTCGGGCTTAATGATGTCACTTCTCACTCCCTTTTTTATCGTCTTATTCAGCATAATCGGGAAGCGTTTGGGGCAAAGTGAAGTACCGCTTCATGCGTATCTGTTTTCACGCATGTTGCTACTTTCTACAATTACACTTCCTATAATTTTTATCGACAAAAAACATAAAATAGCTCTGATTTTGAGCATTTTATTTATATTAACTTGTATTTTCTCGCTCAATTCAATAGAAAAACTATTTGAAGTAAGCGTTTTTGATGTAAAACTTGAGCTCAATAGTTTTTATTTAGTTAATTATTTTACCGTTTTTCCTCTCGCCATTATTCTTTTGGGCTTGCTATTTTTAAATGGAATAAATGAAAAATATGAAGAAAAAATTTTAGGATTCATAGCACAGCTTGAACAAACCAACGATAATTTAAACGACAGCATAACTTACGCAAGTCGCATACAATCAGCAGTTTTGCCCGATTTAAAAAATTTTGAACCCTACGAAAGTTTTGTATTTTACCAACCACGCCACATTGTAAGCGGCGATTTTTATTGGGTACAAAGCAAAAATAACAAAATGATAATTGTAGCTGCCGATTGTACCGGACATGGCGTGCCGGGTGCTTTCGTAAGTATGCTCGGAATTTCGCTTCTAAATGAGCTTTTAGCAAAATTTGAAAATCAAACAACCGCCGAAATACTTGAGGATTTAAGAAGTAATGTTAAGAATTTGTTAAGTAAAAATGAACAAAATAAATCTACAAAAGATGGAATGGATTTAGCTATTTGCATAATAGACAAGCAATTAAATACATTGCAATTTTCAGGAGCCAACAATCCCATCATTTTAATCAAAAATAACGAGTTAAGTGTCTTAAAACCAACAAAAAACCCAATAGGAATTTATCCCAAAGAACGCCCTTTTGAAACAACCGTAGTTAAAATAGAAAAAGGAGACATTATTTATATGTTTTCCGATGGTTTTATAGACCAATTTGGCGGCGAAAAAAACGACAAATATAAAATGCCTCGTTTTAAAGATTTTCTGCTTTCGATAAATAAAAATACTATGAATAAGCAATATACGCTATTAAAAAATGAATTTGATGCTTGGCATGAAAACAAAGAACAAATTGATGATGTGCTAGTTATGGGTATTAGGTTTTAATAATAATAAAAAAAATTCTATAAATAAACCACTATAATTTGACAAATAAAAATATTTATTTATTTTTGCAATTAAATAAAATAAGCAAGTATAATTTAGATTTTAATTTCTAGCATGGCTAAAAAGAAAAAACAACCCCAACTTCTTTCAAGAGAAGCAATTGAAGCAAAGCACAAAAAAGACTTTCTCGCTAAAATACATCAATTGATAAATGCAATAACGGGAAAAAATATAGCCCATTTGTTGTCGTGGAAATTTTATGAAATACTCTATGAATCAAGGTCTTTGCCATTAGAACTTAATTTTTTGAATTTATTTTCGGCAAAGGAGACAAATCTAATAAGCCGAAAATTTAATCAAATGCTTCGGTTTCAAAAAATGACTCTTTGGCCTAGTAACTATGAGATAAACATAGCTGAATTTTTTACCTATTGGGATACAATATGCTTTTATTTTAGCGTCATGCCAAAGGATATATTCAAGAATTTTGAATATGTTTTTAACGAATTGGAGCCTCACATAAAAGAATTTGACGAGCAACTTCATGAAGCATCGTTTCTTTTAGATTTTGCATATTTCCCGCTTTCACTCGACTTAGGACGTGTTGATATGATAGTAGAGTTTGTATTGGTGCCTGATAGAGACAAAGAAAACAATTTTAAAACAATGAGCCAATATATTTACCCAAAAATTCATAAAGCAGAATGGCGAAAATTTAAAATTAACAACGAAACTCATTCGGCATTTCAATTTGGTGGATTTTTACCATCAAAAGGATTTCGATGGTTCACGGTTGATTATGAGAATTTCATCGAAAACACAGCTATGGGGAAGCTTCCAATTCCTGTTTTCATACAAAAGCATGCTATTCAGCGTCTTAAAGAAAGATTAGATGTTATTGCCCCTGCAGTACTTATTATTACTACTTTTAATTGCTTTGAACACCCCAAAGTAACTAAATACAAAAACAAATATTACCAAGAATACCGAATTTATGAACACAAAATAGGCTATTTAATTGGCGAATTAATCGATGGCACCTTTGTAATTCAAACCTTTTTATTTTTAACAAACAACGGAACTCCCGAAGGTGATAAGTTAAATAAAAACTTGGGAATTAAAATGTTAGATAAAAAATACTTGGCAATTGATAAGTTAAGCACTTTCATGAAACTTAGCGATGTCGAAGCCAACGAAGTTATTGAAATACTGGACATGAATATTTTGCATGAAGTGCGAAAATCGGCTGCTAAATATAGTGGAAAAGACCTAAGGTCGAATGAATATGTAGGAAATATCAAGAATTATCTAACATTCAAAGGCGAAGAAGGATACAAATTAACGGAATTAGATGAACCCAATAGTGAACCCGAAGAAGAAAACGAAATAAACTGATTACTTAAAAAATAGGAATAAATTTAAAGGTATTTTAGTTCTAAATTAAAATACTTTTACTATTTCGCTTCCATTTTCGTCTAAAATAAATTTTTCGGTATTTTTTTCTACAAGTGCAAATCCGTTGTAGAAAGGTTCTACCATTGTATAGCGTTGATTATAAAGCTCCTCGCCTACTCTATTGATGTGAAACCAACCACCTTCATCTTTTGCCGTAGCTATATTTTTATGAAAAACGCCCAAATCGAGAAAAAATTTGTCGTTTAAGTTATTTCCTTTGTTATCAATATGTTTCCAACCTTTTGCTGTTTTTACGCAAGCGTAATTTTCTTTAAAATCGCCTGCATAAAAATAATTTTCGGTGTAAATTCTATTTCCTTGCAAATCAATGTGAAAATAATTGCTATCAAAATCGCGAACAGTGCAAAAATGTTCCTGAAAATTTCCACACCAAGCGTAATTAGCTGAATAGATGCGTTTTCCATCAATTCCTATGTGATAGCAATTTTCGGAAAAATCAGTAACGGCAGCTCTGTCAAAATAAAAGCCAAAAGCACGTTGGTAACGTTCCAAATAAATAGTATTTAGCTGTTTATCAACATGATACCAACCAGTTTCGTCCTCTGCGGCTGCAATTCCGTTGTGAAAATTTAAAAGCGTTTTAAAATGCGCTTCCGTTTTTTTTCCACTTCTAGGAACTAAAAACGTACCACAACGAGATATAATAATTCTATCTTCAGCCATCTATTTTTTATAAAAAATTAGAACAATTTGTAAATCATTTAAAGCGACCGATTTTTCAAAAACAAAGCCTTGCCTTTGCGCTAAATCTTGATATTCAGATAGTTTTCGTTCTCTGCCACTGGTCATCAGTTTCATGTTCAAATTGAGCAAAGCAAATCGAAAATCTTTATTATCTATATTATTTTCAATCAAATACAGTTTTCCATTTGCTGGCAAAGCATCGTAACAATTTTTTAAAATCAGAAGAGCATTTTCATCATTCCAATCGTGAATTACTCTGCTCAAAATCAAAGCATCAGCCGTTTTGGGCAATTTGTAAAAAAAATCGCCACTCAATTTTTCATAAATTGAATCTTCAGCCAAATCAACAACTTCTTCTTTATCAAACAAATAACACTTAATTTGCGGATAACTTTTTGCAATTCCCTCAATTAAAGCACCTAATCCTCCTCCAACATCTATAATGGCTTTATGTATCGAAAAATCAATAAGTTGTGGCAATTTTTCATAATCATCGCGAGCATATTCGTACATGGCTTTGTGATAAATTTGGAACTCATTATCATTGTTTTCTATATAGCCAAAATAATCTTTTTCGCCTTGCATTTCAAAGTATGGTTTTCCTATTTTAAGCGAAAAACTCAAATTTTGCCAAGCAGCAAGATGCTCTTCAGCCCACAAGATGCAGGCATATTTTAGGCTTTTTGGGTGATTTTCGGTCAAAATACGACCGTTTTCTGTCAATTTTATTTCATTTTCGTAACAAATAAAATTAGAATGATGAAGTGCTTGAAGTAAAAAGTGCAAAAAATTTTCATCAAACTTCCCTTTTGCAGCAAGAGAAGTTAAGGAAAAACTTCCTTGCTCAATGAAATCGAAAATATTCATTTCGCAAGCTGTTTTTACTGCCAAATATTCCCAATGTGCTGTAAAAAAAGATTTTAAATCCATTTTATTAAGCTTAAAAATCTAAAACAAGACCGCCTAAAAAGGGTATCCAATTTTCTTTTGAATAAATTTTGCCGGATAAATGAAAATCGAAATTGGCAATAATAATATCGTGTGTAACAAAAATTGTAATTCCCTCTTTTACAGTATTTTCTTTTATAAACTGATATAAAATATCCGAGCCTTCACGCCCACGAAGTCCGGGAATTTCTTTACCCGAAACATATTCTAAATACATTTTTTCGTAGCCAAATTCTAAAAAATATTTTCCGGCTTTTGCTGTATCATAAATATAAGTTCCGGGTTCGCCCAAATTGCTAGTTTGCTCTATATCAACCGTTTGTTTATATGCTTTTACAATTTGATTGGCTGTTTGCACGCACCGAAAAATAGGGCTTGTAAAAATTTTATTTACCTTATAATCAATCAATTGCTCGCCAAATTTATAAGCATTTTCTTTTCCCTTGGTATTGAGTTGCACTTCGTCGCCAAAACTACCTTCGGGTATTTTGTTGCGGTCGGCATGTCGAATTACTAGGGCAATTTTTTTATTTTTTTCCAAAGATTTTAAAATTTCAGACATTTTGAATTACCTCCTCATTTTACATATTTTACACAAATCAAATTCTTTGTAATTTTTTACCAAATGTAGATAATTTTCTGAATTTAAAACATTAAAAAGCTTGGTTTCTGGATAATTTCCAAAATTGCCTAAACTATTGCGTTGAATATCAGGCGCACAGCATGGAGAAATTTTTCCGGTTGCCGAAATCCAAAGTTCTTTTTCTAAAAAAGGACATCCTAAGTTTTCGGGTATTTTATTTTCAGTCATTTTTTTTTCCAAATCAAATGGAGTAAAATTTTCTAAACTAATTTTTGCACCATTTGTTTTTGTATATTTTTGCACTGCACTGTGAGCTATTTCTACGTATTCATTCCATTTTTTTCTACTTTCGAGCGAATTTTCAAACGATAAGTGCTTTATTTCATCAAAATGCGTCCACAAGTGATGTCCTTTGATGCGGTCGATGCCTAAATCTGCTGCAAGTTTCACTATTTCAGTAAGTTCGTGCATATTGTTTCGCATAAAAGTAAGTTGAAACGTAATTCGGCTGTAAAATCCGGTTTCAATAAAATGCAAATTTCTAAACTCCACAAATTTTCTAATATTCTGCATTTGTTTCTCAAAATCAATGCCTTGCATAATATTTTCAGCCGTTTTTGAATTTGCGCCATTTATCGAAATTTTAGTATCAACGGTAACCGGAATAATCAGTTTTGCCCAATTTGCTAGCGTTTTTTTAGGAAAAGTTCCATTTGTTGTAAGGTTAATTGAAATATCGTACTTTTTTGCCAGCTCAAAAAATAAGTCAATGTGTTCATACAAAAGAGGTTCACCCATTGTAGAAGGAATAATTTCTTTCACGCCCAATTTTTTTGCTTCTTCAAAAAGTTGCTCTATCCATTCTTTGGGCATCAAACGCCGTTTTATGCCGGTTTTTTCAACCAATTTTTGCTTAAAGTCCGAAAAATGAGAATGTTCTTCACACATAATGCAATGTAGATTGCAATCTTCGGGATTCGTATCGAGCGTAATACGCCAAAGTTTAGTTTCAATTACCATTCTCAAAATCAATTAATTATCTAACTTCGTAAAATTTTGTTGCCTTACAATTTTCAAATAGACTTGAAAAAAACTATATTTTAACTAAAATTTTCAAGTGTACTTGAAAAAAACTATATTTTAACTAAAATTTTCAAGTCTATCTGAAAATTTTTATTATATTTGTAAAAAAATAATTGATGCAAATATATGAAATTATGTTAGAAAATCTGTTTCAAAGTATAGCAAAATATAATTATTGGGAAGAAAAAACATTTAACTTGGGTTTTATTCGCCAACAATACTTAACTAAAATTTCTAAATATCTGAATAATAGATTAATAAAAGTGCTGCTAGGGCAAAGAAGAAGTGGAAAAAGCTTTTTATTGCGGCAAATTATTCATTATTTAATTACAGAAAAACAAATAAAACCTCAAAATATTTTCTACCTGAACAAAGAATTTATAGGTTTAGATGCTATAAAAAACAGTCTGGACTTGAATAATTTATTCCTTTTTTATCAAAAAAAATTAAGTATTTCGGGCAAAATCTATATCTTTTTAGACGAAGTTCAGAATATACTCGAATGGGAAAAATTTGTAAATTCGTATTCGCAAGACTTCACAAACGAGTACGAATTTTTCATAACAGGTTCTAATTCAACTCTTTTATCAGGCGAACTTGCAACTCTATTGTCGGGACGATATGTCGAATTTCAGATTTTTCCTTACAATTATATTGAGTTTTTGAAAGTTTATCAACTTAAAGATGAGAAAAATAGCTATCTCAACTATCTACAAATAGGCGGATTGCCCGAAATTGCTAATTTTTCGGAACCTGAAATTACTAGAAATTATGTAGAAAGTTTAAAAAATACAATTATTTTGCGCGATATTATTGAACGCTACGCAATTAAAGATGTTTTGTTGCTCGAAAATTTGTTTAAATTTTTATTGGCAAATATTGGAAATTTAACCTCTTACTCTACTATTGTAAAGTATTTTAAAAGCCAAAATAAGCGAACAAATTATGAAACAATCTCTAATTATGTGAGTTACATTTTAGATACTTTTGCTTTTTACGAAGCAGAACGCTTTGATTTAAAAGGCAAACAAATACTATCGGGGGTTAGAAAATTTTATTTGAACGATTTGGCTTTTCGCTATTATTTGCATGGTTTCAAAAGCCAAGATTTTGGATATATCCTTGAAAATCTGATTTATATACAATTAAAAAATCATGGCTTTAAAATTTACATTGGTAATTTGAACAACTTGGAAATTGACTTTGTAGCAATTAAAAACGAACAAACTATTTATGTTCAAGTAGCATATATGCTTTCAAATGAGGATACTATACAAAGAGAATTTGGAAATTTGCAAAAAATTTCTGACAATTATCCTAAATTAGTTATTTCGCTAGATGATTTTCAATTCACTGATTATGAAGGAATTAAGCACATTCAGGCTTGGAAATTTGAGCAATGGCTCGATGATAATTTTTAAGTAGCTGCTTGCAATGCGTCTCAATAGCAGGCACTTCGCCATTCGGGGAATATAAATAGCCTCTTTGTCCTAATTCTCTCATTTTTTGTGAGTTATCAACAGCAAATTGCATTTCTCTAAACAAACTCTCCACGTTTCGGTGTTCAAAAAGAAGTCCATTTACTTGATGTTGAACGTATTCTGACATTCCGCCAACATTTGCTGTTATTACCGGAATTTTACAAGCTTGCGCCTCGTGAATTACCAAAGGTGAGTTTTCAGCCCAAATGCTAGGAACTACTATGCAATCTATTCTATCAAAGACAGTTAGAGCCAGATTATGGTTCAAATACTCACCACAAAATTCTATTTCGTTTTGTGAACTTTCAGCCATTTTTTGCAATGCACTAGTATTTTGTCCATCGGGGCGACCGAAAATTTTTAACTTTGCATTGGTTTTCAACATTTTAAAGGCTTCCACAAGCAAATTAATTCCCTTTGCCGGAATGTGCGTACCTATGTAGCCAAAAGTATAACTATCTGTTAATTTGTTAGTTATAGGTTTTAAATAGTGTGTAGGAAAACCATAATCAAGATAAATGATTTTCTCTTTTGGTAAATCAAAATCACTTACAAATCGATTCATTAAATACCTTGAAGGCGCAATGAATAAATTAATTTTTCGGGTAATTTTTCGGGTAAATTCCATACGCTTTTTTACCCAATCGGTATAATAATTTTCACTTGCTTCGTCAGAAAAATACATCGAATAGCAATTTGATGCACATTTTCTATCTTCCTGTATATCACATAGTTTAAATAAATTTTTCCCATCAAAATTGCGTTGCAGAAATTGTCCGCGCGGGCACATAAGCCAAAAATCGTGCAGGGTGAAAACAATTGGGATTTTATTTTTGTGCAACACATCAACTATTCCAAGCGAAAGATGATTCAGATGCCCAATGTGCGCAATATCTGGCTTTATTTCAGAAATAAGCTTCTCAAATCGCTCATTTACAACTTTGTGATTATAAGCATCTTTGGCTCGCGCCATATTTACAAATACAAAATCAATTCCCTGCTGTGTTTCTTTTCTAAACCTAAAATCGGGCTGATATTGATTTTCTTCACGCGTAAAAACAGTTACTTTTTCTGTATTAATTAACTCATTAACAATACTTTGACTATAAACCTCAGAACCTGCATTGTACTGAGGCGGAAAACCGTGAATGATTTTTAAAATGTGCATTTTGTCCTTATTTATTCAAAAAAAAGAGCC
>JAIFNL010000181.1 GCA_020047755.1 Bacteroidota bacterium | reverse complement strand
TATTAACCTGAATAAAGGCAAAGCCTTTATTGGTTAAATGGTTTATGAATACATCGGAAAATAACAAACCCGATTTATCTATAATAATACGTTTCGAGGGGTCTTCTAACCCTAATTTTAATATTAATTTATTTTTCCAACTCATTCTTTTACTTATTAAACGCTGCCAGGTCTGAAAGACGCTGGCAGGTTATAAAATTTCAACTATTCTCCAAACCCTTCAATTTCCAATTCTGCTGTTTCAATGAACATGCTTATTTCGGCATTGTTGTCGATGATTGTGCTGTCCAGTTTTTTGCCTAATTCAATTATTTCTTTGAAACGGCGGTTTTTGTGGTAGGTTTCCATACCATAAGTAAGGGCTTCTTTTCGAACGGTTTTTATTTTCTTTTTGCTCTTTTGTGCTTCGAGTAATAAGGTTTCAAACTGTTTTAATAAGAGCCGTTGGCGTTTTTCTCCTAATGCTTTATGTTCTTCTTCGCTGTTGGATTTACGGTATTTGTCGTTTTCGAGAATGAAATTCTCCTGCAATATTTCTGATAGTTCCGGCATTATATCGTCTTGCTTGTTGAGTAGCTTGGTGAATGCCGAATGTACATCGGAAAATGATTTTGGTTCGGATAAAAAGTTTGTGAGCCAAATGATTGCTGATTTTTCATCGGTTATAAAAAGGGTTAACATGCCTTGCGAACCGTCTTGTTTGCCTTCTAATTTCATTTGTTGTTTAAAAATACGGTAATCTGCAATTTGATTGTCGTTAAACCATAAGCCGTCTTCTTCTACAAAATGATTGCGAAGCATTGTATAAAAAGTAGTTGAATTGTATTGCACTTCGTAACCACGTTGCACATAGTAAGCAAGCATTTTACTATAAAGCATTTGTTCTGTGCGTTCAATCATTGGGCGTTTAGGCAAATTACTTAAAAAATCGTGAACAAATTCTATTTCAAAATCTTTACCAGCGTTCTTCATAATTCTTTCATCAAAGTTTTTTGACGGTTTGTAGGCAGAAATTACAAGGTCGTTTTTGACAGTTCCTGGTGCTGCATATTGCTTAAAACTACTTTGTTGTTTATCTAAAACTGTAACCTGCGCGATAATAAAACCTGCTTTTGTCATAGCTTCCTGAATAACATTCCAAACAGAGGATTTTGAATTATGAAACTCAACTGTTATCCAACGATTTGGTTTTAAAATTCGATAATACTCTTGAAAACCTAATAACATAAGTTTTAAGTATTCAGATAAATCTTTTTTTTGAGAATTATTTATAATTGCTTCGCTTTTGTTATTGGTTTTTATTCTTAACCAGCTTTCCCAAAAATAACTCAACTCAGAATACATAATATTCGCACCAAACGGTGGGTCTGTAAAAATATAATCAATTGAATTATCAGGTGCAGGCAATTGAGTGGTAGAATTAGTAGACATTCTATAACTATCCTTGGTTTTATATTTTGATTTGAATTCGTTTAATTTTATGATTGATTTTATTCTACTATCCAATGAAATCAATACTGATGTTTCAGTAGAAATTGAAGGAAGATAAAGAGTTCCGACCATGGGTTTCCCTGCCCAACCACCAAGCGTTTTGCCTTTATTTTGAGCAAAATAATTCGACATTACCGTCATTACTCTTTTACTTGCTCTTTCTAAAATTGATGTAAGAATAATTAATGTTTTACGATTAAGTTTGTTATTTAATGTTGATAAAATGTAAAGAATTCGTCTTGTATAAAAATGGTGGACATGTGTTAAACCATATTTATCATTCCTACGTGCCTCATCACCGATAGGCATTCTATCAATTGGAAACCAATAGGCATTTTCAAGTAAATCAAGTTTATTAATTAGATTATAATCAAAGTCATCTGGTTTTTTTTCGTATGATTTTTTATTAAAAGTATATTTAATTAAAACTGGTACTTGTTTAAGTATTTCAATATTTTGATTTAAGCTCACATCAAATAACTGTCTTTTTGCTTTTTGACTATCTGCTTTGTTAATTATCGCTTTACAATTTGGACAAGAATAATCATCTAAAACTTTGCTGACTTCATAATCTAATGAAGCATTCCAATACACATACTCTTTTTTGCAAATTGGGCAAATAAGTACATCGCTCCAAACCACATAATTTATTTTCCCTTTTGTGGGCACTGGTTTACCATTAATATAATGTGTTGTTTCGTACATCCAGCCACATTCTTTTTCAACTTCATCTAAAATACGTTTTGCTTCGAGCTTAAATTCTAATAAATCCACTGGATTGTTGTAATTGTAAGCAATAAATGTAGCAATTGGCGAAAGGTCAGAAAGTATTGCTTTCCGGTTTAATAATTGAGCTGCAACTCCTGTCATTCCTGTACCACAAAATCCGTCAAGAACAATATCTCCTTCATCAGTATAATGCTCAATGTATTTCATTATTGCTTTGTGTGGCACTTTTGTATGATAGCTGTGGGCATTGTAAATTGGGTCGTTTTTACCTTCCGAAACATCACCTACAAATGGCTCACGGTGGTAATCATCAGTTTCTTCGTTGTAAGGTTTACCGTATATTTCAATAAATTCATTAATATAAGGATTGGGACAAGCCGTATAATATGGCGGGTCGGATAATTCTATAATATCTTCATCAGTTCCGATTGGGAAACCGTCAATATTTTTTAGTTCAGGCAGTTTGTTTAACAAATCTGCTTTATAATCGAAATTTTCTGTTTTCATAACCTATTAATTATTAACGATTAACTCACAACTATTAACTCTTTTTGGTTGTGTAAAAACTTCTGCAACTGCTCTTTTGTTGGTAATTCGAGCATGTATTTTGAAATAAACATTTGTTCATCAATACCTGCTGTGGCATATTCTACTAATTCTTGCGATTTGTTGGTGCAAAGCAAAATGCCTATGGGTGGGTTGTCGCCTTCGAGCATTTCGTTTTTGCGGTAATAATTCAAATAAACACGTAATTGACTTGCGTCAGCATGTTCAAAATCGCGGGTTTTCAGTTCTATAATTATATTGCATTTCAATATTTTATGATAAAAAACTAAGTCAATGTAATAATGTTTGTTGTCTATTGTAATGCGTCTTTGGCGAGCTTCAAAACAAAACCCTTTGCCAAGTTCTAAAAGAAATTCCTGCAAGTGAACGATAAGCAATTCTTCAAATGAGGTTTCGGGTAGAACTTCTGATTGTTTCAAACCAAGAAATTCAAAAACATACGGGTCTCTGATAATATCATCGGGCAAAAAATGAGATGATTTTTTGTTCGCAATCGCAATCATTTTTTCTTTGTTGGTAGAAAGACCTGTACGTTCGAACAATAAACTACCAATTTGTCTTTGTAGCTCACGCACCGACCAATTTCCATTTATACATTCAATTTCATAAAAAGCACGTTTTACCGGTTCATCAATTTTGATAAGTTCGACTAAATGTGTATATGATAGTTTTTTAATCAGTGTTTCAATTTCTACACCAAAATATTCTTGGCTTTGTTTTTGAATATTATTAGATATTGACTTTTCCAATTTAGATGTCAGCGTTATCCAAATCGTATCATAAGATTTGTTGCCTAAATTATGCTTTCCAATTCCTTCATTGAATTGGGCAATCAGTGATTGCCCAATTGTATTTCGCAAATTATCAAATAATTGCATTTGGGCAATCACTGATTGCCCAATCTGAAAATATGCAAAATAAAATTGACGATATAACTTTAAATTTCGATATGAATATCCATTTAACATTTTATTTTGCAATTCGTTGGATAATTTCTGCAAGAGTTTTTCTCCATATTTTGCCCTATCTTCTCCATTTTGCTCAAATTCTACAATATAAAACCCTGTAAGCCAATTCTTAATTGTCAATGTTTGATTAATAGCATTGTATGCCTTTTGTTTTAAATATTGGTCTGTTTCAGTTATAACGCCAACAAGTTCCTCAAATTTCATATTTATAAAATTATTGTTGTAATCTATTAATTACTAAGCTCTAACTAAAAAAAAGCTATTCTATGATTTTAATCCGTAGCTCATTTTCATTGTCAGCACCTTTTAGTTTTTCTTCCAAAGCATACCAATTTTTTTGCAGTTCTTCCAAAGTAAAAAGCTTGTCTTCGGGAAATAAATATTTCAAAACGTCTTTTTTAGCAAATTCTTTGATTTGTACTTTTTTGAATAATTCGTTTATTGATGCAATTAAAGCATAATCTAAAATATCTGGCAACGTTTTGGTTTCCACTATTTGTTTGATTTTAGTTTTATGCTCTTGTGGAATAGTAACAATATCTAATTTATTGCTATTTTGTGTAATATTACCCACTGCATTTGCTACAAATTTATCGTAAAAAATTTGTAAATTAGTTTCTACTTCATTAATTTCGGTAACAATTAGAGCGTAATTTTTTTCTAAATTCATAAAATTGCAGGTAGCACAAAACGGAATTTGTTGCATACGGTCTAAATCGAAATTCTCGCAAGCTAAATTTAAAATTTCATTCCATTTTTGAACTTTTATCCTAAATTCGCCCACGCCCACATAATCAATTTTAGAAACTTGCAAAATCCTCTTAAACAATTCATTATCCTGAATTTTATGCAATTTTTTCCAATCAATTTTTCTACCAACCGTATTTTCGTGCGCCAAATAATAAAATTCATTGATGTATTTCTTCTTAAACTCTTCCACCTTTCCCCTTAATGTGCGATTATGGGCTAAATCAAAGAATTTTGAAATATCTTTCACAACAGATAACGATGAATTGTAAAAGTCATTCAAAACCATTGTAATAGATTTATCATCAATGTATTGGTCGTTTGCTTTCATAATTTCCCTTGCTTTTTCCATATATCCGATTCCGTCGTGAATATCTGAAAAATACAAGCGTAAAGCGTTATTTATCTGTACTACTTTTGAAATCGCTTTTTCCATTTCTGGCAATTTGCTCTCAACGTCTTTTATGGTGGCAAAATGTGTATGATAATCAATTTGCAGACTGTTCCAATTTATGACCTTACATTCATTAAAAGCCTGTTCAACTTGTGTAATATCAACATATAATTTTGGCTTAACTCTTAGTGTTTCAATTAATTGCTTGGTATCGACGAAATCTTTTAAAATTTCATTTACTTTTTCTCGATATTCTTTAAATACTTCGTTTCTTGTATTTTCTTGTTTTATTTTTGCACCATTCAACCCCAAAGAACTGATTAAACGGCTGGCAAAATCATACGAAAAATCTTCTTTTTTAGTAACGTATTTAATATTTTCAAACTGCGAAAGACTTTTGAATTTTTCTTTAATGTTCGACAAATCAATAGTTTCACCTTTCATTTTGAAGGAAATTTTCCCCTCGGTGCATAAAAGAACCAAAATAAGATGAATTACATCTGGTTCAATACCATAAGGCTGTTTTGCCAATTCATCAACAATTTCTTTTTGAATATCCGTTACTTTTTCATTGTTGTTTTTTATAATATTCAAAATGTTTACGGCTATTTTAGAATGATTGATGTCTGGGTAATTCAGGTCGTTAATTAATTGCAGTGATTTCAAAAAATCGCGACGTTGCATGGTAATTTTAGTAAAATCGCCTATTGCAATGTCTTGAGCTATTGGTGTTAGAACATTATTGATATTTGAAGTTGTTAGTTGCATAGAATATCTTGGGTGCTGCGGAAAATAATCAGTAAACTCCTTATCGAAAAGCTTTGATTTTAATTCATCAAAAATATCGGTAAGAATATCTGTTTCTCTGCCAAGAATTTGCTGAATGGATACTTTTTTATCATTATAAGTACATTCAGCGGTTGTTCTTATCCAGCGTGCCAAACGAAATTTTATACCAATTTTGTTTTTCTCCTTGTTTCCGGCAGCAGCTTCTTCTTTCTTTTTAATCATTATGCTTGTAAGAATTTTTTTGTCAATCAATTGTTTGATTGCAGCAATTTCTTTCAAAGCTTCAACATTTTCCTGTTCTTTGAGAATAATTTTAATATTTAGCTGATTTTTTGAAATAATCGGTATTTTATCTTCTCTAAAAGGTGATACAAAAGCAATTACATAATCACGGTCTTTTAGTTCGCTAAATTCAGTTCCTTTTTTTACAAAAGCAACATATCCTTTACGAAATGATTTTACACTTAACCAATTACATTCATCAACAAATAAATTAGGTGTTCCGTTGTATGGTTCTAATCCTAAAATTTCGTTTATTTGGGCAAATAGTTCTGTTTCAATCTGGTCTTCGGTAATTGTACTAATTTCCGAGTCAATTTTTTCATCAGGATTGGTTGTATCAAGCGAAGGGTCAAATTTGATGTAATCGTCGCCAGTTTCAGGATTTTTAACTACTTTGATATAAAAATTATCGGTAGCAATTCGGACTTTTTTAATAATCAATGCCACTTGCTGATAGGCTTCGATAGAAGAATGTTGCGGTAAAATAAGCAAACTTTCGGCTAATTGCTTTACCGTTGCACCGTTTTGTCCTTTGCTCCACAACGAATATACCGCAAGACCTTTCACAAGCTTTAATGCTTCGGGTCTTAATTTTTCATCAATTGTGGCACTTATTTTACTTTCAATAATGTTTACAGCCTGAATACTATTGTATATTTCCTCCAAATTTGCAAGATTAGGATTGTTTGAAAACAAATCGAAAATCTTATCGAATGTAAGAAAAAAAGGAAATGGTTCGTTTAAAATATATTTCAATTCCGATTGAGCAAACTGAATTACACCCCTTTTTTCAAAATAAGGTAGTTCGTCAAACAAATTTAATAAAACAGGTGTAAACGGAAATAAATCAAGGTATTCGTCAAAACGGTTGCTTACATCTGTAATCTTTTCAGAATACGGTTTAAGTTTTAAACTCAATTCTGTTCTTTGCTTGGTGTTTTTGGGTACAATTCGCTGCGAAATAACTTTTTTTACATTTTCCTTGTGAATTTGAATATTCTGAAAACGTTCGCTTATGCGAGTTTCTTGTTCTGCAATATTTTTGAATTTTGGACTTGTATAAACATCTTCTTGCATAGAAGTTACCAAAAGTAAATCGGTATCCTGACAAACCTGAGCAACCACTCTTAAAAATTGTAAATCTCTGTTAATCTGATGCAGCTGTTTTTGAGATAGAAAATCCGAAACTTCATCAATTACAACCAAAAGACCAGCCGCGGGGTCATGTGTTTTTAGAAGTTCAATTATTTTATTTATATTGTCTTTATGGTTGTAATCTTCATTTTTGAAAACAGGTATTTCTATTTTGTATTTTACTTTTAACTGCTTTTTTATTTCATTGTAAAACCATGTGGACAAATCGGCAGTACCTGGCATTAATTCAAACTGAACTGTCCAAAAATTACGATTTACCTTTAATGCGGCTTGTTTAACAAGGTCGTTTTTAATATACAAACGAAACTCTTTTTCAATGATTGAAGTCAATAAAAATGCAATTAAGTGAGATTTACCACTACCGTAGTTTCCTACTATTTTAACCGCCTTGTGTGTAGGTTTGTCAATATTTTCAAAAAATTCTACAATTTGATTTTCCAACGATTGCGATATTATGAAACTTGAAATCAACTCCTTTTTGACTTCCAAATGTTTCATATCAGCATCAATATCAATAACTTCTTTTATTGGGGTGTAATCGAATAACTGCCCAATTGCGTCTTTGCTTAATTGCGTTTTGTCTGAGAGTATTTTACGTTCCTTTGTCAGAGTTTTGTAATCTTCCTTTACGTCCTCCACCTTTGTAATCAAAATATCGTTAATATCTTGGTCGTAGTAATCTTCTGCCCCTGCTTTTCCATAGGAAAGCCTGTTGCTTATCAGTTTTTCGTCTTCCAGAAAAATAATGCAATTTTTACTTCTCGAATTGTATTTGAAAGCACCGATAGGCGATATTTTTCTAAAAGCATCATGGTACAATATGCTTGCATTCACCAAAATTAGATTTTCTGGCTTGGAATGAAACCACTCTTTTACGATAGTTCCAATATCGTGCGGAATTTCTTGGCTATCACCCTTGATAACTAAATCTTTCAGCTCCAAGCCTACATCAACCAAAGTCCAGCCTTTTAACTGCATGTAGCTAATAATGCTGTCTTTTCTTTCGCTGTCTTTCCCTACAATTGCCCAAAGTTTAAAACGCTGGTTATTAATAATTTCAATATAACCGTCAATGTGTTGTTGCATATATTTTGTTTTTATTTTTTTATCGTTCTATTTATTCAACTTATATTGTTCTATGTATTTATTGATTTCCAATATCTTAACTTTAAAAATTGTATTAGGCTGTTTAAAAAGACAAAACTAATAATAAAAACAGAAACAGTAGCATTTTATTTGTTTTTTGTTAAAAAAAATAAGGCGTAAAATATTGCGCCTTACATTTTAAAGTAATTCTTTCATCTTGGCTTCAAAACCTTCCCATTTAAAACCTTTCTGCGGTTTCAAAAAAGTTTCGCAGCCTTTAAAAAAAACTTCTTTGATGTAGGTAAGATTTTCTTCGTCCGAGCCTTGCATAATGCGCTCGTAATCCAGAACCAAATAAAGTTCTAAGGTACTTGTTTTGCGGCGTTGGATTTTGTATTCTTCTACTTTGCGAGATTTTGTGTCTTTGGGAAAGCATTGAAATACAATCAAAAGTTTGAATAATTCTTGATTGAAAGCACATAAATCAAAAGAATTAAGAATGTTTTCTAATTCATTATAAACATCAATTTTTTCTTTTATTTCGTGCCAATATGCAGCTGTAAATCCAATTTTGTTCATTATCTATCAATTTTATTTCCTGCCGGACGTATTAAAACGATATCTCTCTTTAAACATTCTGGCAAATTCGGATAGTTATAAATTTTTTCCTTTTCCATTAACAAACATTCTTTCTCATCGCCAGAAAATTCATTAATATACTCTAAATTTTCAGTTGGCAAACCGTTTGGATACCTTCCTTGCTCGCCAAAACAAGTTTTTCCGTATTTCCAAACTTCGCCCTTGTATAAATAAACACTGTCGGAAGTTCCGCAATTGTAGCACGGAAACCAACCATTTTTACGTGCAATCAATGCGTATTGTTCGCAAAATTCATTCGGATATGTTTTTGTCATAATCCTATCTATTTCAAGGGCTTTTTTTGCGGCTCGTTCGATAGAAAGCTTGAAAAAAAAGAATACAACAAAGGTAGTAACTATTGCTAAAAAAAGCAAACTGATTTTGAAGCTAATTGCTTTCATAATTCTTAAATTTTAATTGTTAATAATTAATTATCATGCAATTAGCCCAAATTGCTATTAAAAAAAGAACATGAAAAAAGCGTGGGCTGAAACTTGTCCATTAAGAGGCATCGCCAAACGCCTTGCAACAACAAGCACAACCCGCGCTATGTGTAATAGCACGAACATATTACACCTAAATAATTAAGCATAATATTATTGTAACTTGTCTTCTGCTGCTTTGAAATTGGCGATTTCCTTAATGAGAAAACAAAGTTTACGCTATTTTATTTTTGAAATGGTTTTATTCTATATTTTTTAGTTTTTTTGTAAATATTACCGCAAATATAAAACATTTATTTCTCATTTGCTAAAAAAATGAATGAAAATAGTTGGTGTAATTTTACACCATTCAAAAACACTCGAAAATATTAAGAAAAACAAAAAAATGCAATTTTTATAAATTGAAATCTAAATTATTTTTGAATGTGTAAACCAGTAGCAAAGTTCTCTGTAGCTATAGTAAAACACGTACGTACTTCTCTGTAACACGTGCGTACTTAGTTTTGATGTAGCCATTTCATTTTTGAATGTGTAAACCAGTAGCAAGTTCTCTGTAGCTATAGTAAAACACGTACGTACTTCTCTGTAACACGTACGTACTTGTCTGTAACACGTGCGTACTTAGTTTTGAAGTAACCATTTCACTTTTGAATGT
>JAIFNL010000050.1 GCA_020047755.1 Bacteroidota bacterium | reverse complement strand
CAAGACGAATCGTATAGTATGTCCAACGATATGACTTCAGCATGGGATTTTGGCGATGGAACAACCAGCAACGATTTAAACCCCAAGCATTTATACGAAACAGCCGGAATTTATACTGTAACTTTGAATATCAAAAACAGTATGTGCCAAGGCGAATCGTACTCGGCTGATATTTACGTAAATACAGACAATACTAACGACAAGTGTTATACCAAATTTTATTACGAAACCGACGATGCTGGCTATAATTTTAATTTTTATAGCTCGGTTTATTCGCAAGACTCAACTTACTCTTTGTTTTGGGATTTTGGCGACAATAATATTTCGACCGAAGCCAACCCTTCGCATACATTTGCAAAAGACGGCAATTATTTGGTGCGCTTGAAAATGAGCGGCGAAAGTTGTTCGGCAGTTTCTGAGCAATACATTTATATTGGTACAAGAAATTGGTATCCCGAAGCTTGCCAAGCATTTTTCTATCCCGAATATGTTTCAGATAACTCACTGCAAATCAAATTTGTAGATATGTCGTATGGTAATGGTAAAATTTTGAGCTACAAATGGAATTTTGGCGATAGTTTGGGTAGTAATTTGCAAAATCCAACCCATACATATGCACAAAATGGCGAATATCTTGTGGCTTTGACCATAGAAACCGAAAATTGTTCAAGTACTTTTTATCAATACATTTATGTAAAAGACAGAAATTATACCAACGATTGCAAAACCTTATTTTTTCCGGAATTTGATGGAACTTTAAGTGTAAAATTCTTCGATTTATCAGCACCGCAACCTACAAACTGGAATTGGACATTTAGCGACAATTCTGTTGCTACCGAGCAAAATCCAGTTCACACTTTTGAAGACGTGGGCGTTTATTATGTAAGCTTAGAAACTTCAACATTGTCAGGCTGTTATAGTGCATTTAAACTCGAAATTGAACTTTACGAAATCAATACGAAAAGTGAAAAAACGTATGCAGGCAAAATTAATGCGGCGTATGCAATAGAAAGCACAAATACTGGCATAGAAAAGCCTGCAAATTTAGAAGCAAACGTAAAATTTTATCCAAATCCGGTTAGAGACATTTTGAATATAGAATTAACCGAAATTTCTGAAAATTCACTTATTCAAATTTACACTTCTACTGGTCAATTAATTCATTCACAAACTATTGAAGATAGAAATGTGGAAATAAATACATCAAACTTTGCAAACGGTGTTTACATTGCTCGAATAAAAATAGACAACGAAACTTCAAACATCAAATTTGTAAAATAAAACTTAGGCTAAGTGAATAAATAGGTAAAAATAAAAGCTTCACCTACGCCAAATTTACTAAAAATGAAAAGCTCTATTGTAAAAAATAGAGCTTTTTTTTTGCATCAAAAGTAAATTTCAAAAAAAGTTTTTCCGCACAAAATAATTTTTGTTTATAAATCAGATTTTAGAATAAAAGCTAAACTAAAAAAAATCGAATAAATTTCGCAAAACAAAAAAATATTAAATCACCTAGCGAAAAAAGAATATTACAAGTTTTAGTTTTTTTACTTTGATTTTATTTTTTTATTTTTGTGAAATATTTTTCAAAAAAAGTACATCATTATATCGTTAGAAAATGAATATTTCGTTAAATTGGCTTAAAAAATACGTTGATTTTGATTTGTCTGTATCCGAATTGTCGGAAGTACTTACAAATTTAGGATTGGAAGTGTCGAGTGTAGAAGAATATGTTTCGGTAAAAGGCGCGATGGAAGGGTTTGTAATTGGAGAAGTGAAAACCTGCCACAAGCACCCCGACGCTGACAAATTGAGTGTTACAACCGTAGATATTGGAGGTGAAAACCTTCTTCCGATAGTTTGCGGTGCTCCAAACGTGGCTGCCGGACAAAAAGTGGTAGTTGCAACCGTAGGAACAACCGTTTATAAAGGAAATGAAGAACTTTTAATTAAAAAATCGAAGATAAGAGGCGAGTTTTCGGAAGGAATGATTTGCGCCGAAGACGAAATTGGCATTGGAACTGACCATGAAGGCATTCTCGTTCTTCCTGCCGATACAAAAATAGGAACAAAAGCAGCCGATTTTTTCAATATTTACAACGACACAATTTTAGAAGTAGATATTACTCCAAACCGCATAGATGCTGCTTCGCACTTAGGCGTAGCTCGCGATTTGGCTGCTTATTTCAAACAATCGAGAGCTTGCGAATTAAAAATGCCCTCGGTTGCCGATTTCAAAATAGACAATAATAGCAATCACATAGCCGTAGAGGTTGAAAATAATGAAGCTTGCCCACGATATGCCGGAATTACCGTTTCGGGAATCGAAGTAAAAGAATCGCCCGAGTGGTTGAAAAATTTCATACAAGCCATTGGACAAAAGCCAATTAACAACGTTGTGGACGTTACTAATTTTATTTTACACGAACTTGGGCAACCTTTGCACGCTTTCGATGCAAATAAAATTTCCGGCAAAAAAGTAGTGGTTAAAACGTTAGAAAACGGAACAAATTTCACAACCCTTGATGCGGTAGAACGCAAATTGAACGAAAAAGATTTGATGATTTGCAACACCGAAAAAGGAATGTGTATAGCCGGAGTTTTTGGCGGCGCAGAGTCGGGTGTGAAAAATGAAACAACTGATGTTTTTATCGAAAGTGCTTATTTTGACCCAATTTACATTCGTAAAACAGCCAAAAGACATATTTTGAACACCGATGCCTCTTTCCGTTTTGAGCGTGGAATTGACCCAAATATTACTATTTTTGCACTCAAACGTGCAGCAATGCTCATAAAAGAAGTGGCAGGAGGCGAAATTTCGTCTGAAATTATTGATATTTATCCAAATCCGATTGCAAATTTCAAAGTTGATGTTTTGTACGCGAATATTGACCGATTAATTGGCAAAAAACTTGGTAATGAGACTATTAAAAATATATTAAAAGCCTTAGAAATCAAAATTACTTCGGAAAGCGAAAGCGGTTTAAGCCTCGAAGTTCCTCCGTATAGAGTTGATGTTAAGCGAGAAGCCGATGTTATTGAAGAAATTTTGCGCATTTACGGCTACAACAACGTGGAAGTTTCGACAAGTGTAAAATCGACCATTCAATTTGCACCAAAGCCAGACCCAAACAAGATAAAAAATGCTGTTTCGGATATGCTTTCGGCGAGCGGGTTTAACGAAGCTATGTCCAATTCGCTAACAAAAGCGGGCTATTACGACAATTCAGAAACGTATAGCGCACCCAAAGTGGTGAAAATTCTAAATCCTCTTAGCCAAGACTTGAACGGATTGCGCCAAACTTTGCTATTTGGTGGTTTAGAGGCAGTTGCGAACAATGCAAATTACAAAAACAGCGATTTGCGTTTGTACGAATTTGGAAATTGCTACTCTTTTGAAAGCGAAAACCAAGGCACCGACACTTTGGCTAAATATAAAGAAGGTATGCAGTTGGCGTTGATACTTTCGGGCAATAGAGTTGTAACTAATTGGAACACAACAGAAGAACCTACCAATTTTTACGAATTGAAATTGTATGTCGAAAAAGTTCTTTTGAGTTTGAATTATCAAATTTCTGATTTGAAAGTTTCTGAAAATGAGTTAGATATATTTGCTTACGGTTTAGAATACGGTGTAAAAAAGAATAGATTAGTAAATTTTGGCTTAGTAAGCAAAAAGTTATTGAAATTATTCGATATTGATTTTGAAGTTTTTTATGCTGAATTTAATTGGGACAACGTAATAAAATACATGCCCAAAGCACCAAAATATACCGAAATAGCGAAATATCCAGCAGTTAAGCGTGATTTAGCTTTGTTGATAGACAAAAATGTAAAATTTGCTGAAATTGTTCATATCGCATTCCAAGCCGAACGCAATTTGCTCAAAGAAGTTTCTATTTTTGATGTGTATGAAGGCAAAAACTTGCCAGAAGGCAAAAAATCGTATGCCGTAAGATTTATTTTGCAAGATGAAAATCAAACGCTTACCGAAAAACAAATAGATAAGATAATGAGTAAGTTAATAGCAAGTTACACAAAACAAGTCAATGCCGAAATAAGGTAATTTGATAGAATAAAAAAAAGCTTCTCTAAATTTGGAGAAGCTTTTTTTTTATTCTAAATCGATGTAATAAATTTTATTAAATTGAGTAACTTTTATTTTATTCAGTCCAATTCCTTCCACCGAAAGATTGAGAGTTTCTAGCATTTCTTTCCCTTTCGTATCGTAAAGCCCGTAAACATTATCAAATTTACAAACTGCTTTGTTCTCACTAAAGTTATTTATATACAGTAAGTTAGGTAATACAATATAGTAACCTTTACTATTGATTATACCGTATTTCTTTTTATAAGCCACAATCGCAAGTTCATTTTTAAAATCGGAAGCTTTGTCAAAGGAATATAAAAATGGGTTGTTTCCCGATTGGTCTATGAAAATAGTTTTTTGTTGCGAATTTGTTCGTTTACTAAAACCTTCAACTAAAAAGAGTGGTTCTGTTAAATTAGAATTTCCGTTGTTATCAATATAAAATCTTTTGTTGTTTGCATCAATAACTTTAGCATAACCATTTGAAAAGTTTTCTGCCTTTTTGAAATTTTCTGGAAAAATAAGTTTTTCCTTGTTAATATATCCCCACAATTTATTTGATTTTACCGCTGCAAAACCTTCCGAGAAATTTTCAGCTTCTTTAAATTGAGGTTTGAAAACTTCTATTCCTTTTGAATCAATGTAACCAATTAATTTTTTGGATTTTACCAAAGCCATACCTTCGTTAAATTCGCTAATTGATTCGTATTTACCAAAAGGAACAATGAATTTTCCTAGCGAGTCGATTACTGCAAATTCTTTTTTTGAATTTTCAACAACAGTAAGTCCTTCAACACTAAACTTGGACATTCTGGTGTACTTAGGTGGTAATAAAATAGTTCCAGTTTTTGAGAGTAGTCCTAACTTGCCTTTTTTGTCAAAAACGGCAACACTATTCTTATAGTCGTAAATAGTTGAATATTTGGGATTTAATACAAATTCCCCTTTATCATTAATCACACCCGTTTTTATTTTCTCAGGAATAATGCCTAGCAATTTTGCAGGATATTTTACTTGAACTATTGCTAAATTTTCAGAAAAATTTGCCACTTTATAAAATAAATCGTTGCTGAGTAGTTCGCCATTTTCATTAATAAAATTCCAACCTTTGCTCAACGAAACGGCAGCTCTTTGGTTATTAAAATCACCAACCGCTAAAAAGTTTTTCTGTGAAATAAGATTCATATCTTTGTTAACAAAATTCCAATTTCCGTTGCCTAAATATACTGCTGCATAGTTATTTACAAAGTTTCGGGCATCTAAATAGAATGTTTTATTGAGCAAATTTCCGTTTTCATCAACAAAACCGGTGAACTTTCCTGTATTTCGAGTTTTAAAGTAGTCTTTATTTTCTTTTGATAAATAGCTCACATCTGAAAATTTTATTGGAACTATTTCCTGTTCATTTTCTGAAATTACACCCCATAATTTATTTTTGCATACAGCAAAAAAAGTAGAATTTGATGAATTGAGTAATTTTATATCTTCAAACTTTGGGCTAATTATTATTTCGCCATTTCCATCTGCAACACCCCAAAATTCGCCTATTCTTATTTTGTAAAAATCTAAGGTACTCCATTTATTCTCTTGGCTTAGGTCATAAAAATAATGCATCTCATCAAATTTGAATTTAATTTTTACGCTATCATTTGTATAAATAACTCCCCATTTGTTTTCTTTTTTTGCAATAAATTCATTTTTGTAATATTTCTGCAAAAAATCATATTTGCCTGGAATTAAGATTTCTCCTTTTCTGTTCATAATTCCCCACTTTCCACTTCTACATTCCAAGTTGTACTTCTCTGTTTTTAAGGCATCTAAGCCTTCGCTTTTATAGAGAGGCGTATTCAAAAAATATGTTTTGGTATTCGAAATAGTAAGCATTCCTCCAGCGTTGAACCGAGCCAAAGAATCTTGAAAATCATCAATATAGGCATATTTTTTATTTAAAATTTCCATTTTTTCATTTGCCAAATAAAAATCGGTATTTGTAGCTAAACACCTGGCTACTTGTGCATTATTGAAATCAGAGAGCAAAATAGATACAAAACGGCATGGCATAATTTCTTGCTGTGTTTTTTGATTTACAACGCCAAAGCGCCCGTTGTTAGGGCTTGTTTTAACTATAATATCCTCATTTCCAACTGTTATTTTTGTTTCAATTAATGGAGTTCGGTAAGGGTTTTTAGTTAGTACCAATGCCGAATCATTTCGGTAATTTTGCTGAATTTCATCAAACTGATACGGGATAATATTTTTACCAGCTGCCGAAACATATCCCCACAACTTATTCTCTTTGCGAGGATTAACTTGCCATCTATCGCCGGTTTTCAAACTTTGTATATTAAATTTGATGTAATTTTTGTAGGTAATTTTATCAATAAATTCCCCGTTTTCATCAAATTTAACGACCAGCATGCTCGAATCTTGAGCCACTTTTATCGCAAAGTTATCAAAGTCATATTCAATTTGTTGCTGATAATAAATAGTATCGAGTAAAATTTGTCCTTTCGAGTTTAAAACTCCCCATTTATATTCAATGTATTGAATATCGCTGTAACCCATTGGTATATCGGCATTTATAATTTGTTGAATTTCGCTTCCTGATATTTTTTGGTTTCTAAATCCATGAACTTTGAAAATATTATTGTGAACAGTAGCTGAAATAGCACGATAGTTTATAGGTATAATTCCTTCGCCTTTTGAATTAATAACTCCGTATTTTGCTTTATTTTGAACTAACACATACGATGAGTTTAATTTTGAAACGTGGTCAAATTGCGGGCTTACTTTATAAGTACCGGTGATATTTATGTAGCCGAATTTTGATTTTTTTTTGGTGGCAAATCCTAATCCTTCTAGCGAATAAATATCATCATATTCTTCATTTATAATAACTTGGCGTGAGCGCGAAATAACTCCCAAATCAGAACCCGTAGAAAATAAAAAGAATTTGCTATTCATCGGTTCTAAGGTAGTGTATTTGTTGGGTTCAAAAATAGTGGAACCATCACTGTTACAAGCACCTACATAACCATTTTTATTGGTTACTATTATATCATAGGCAGTTGCATATATGTAATCGTATTCTACATTTAATACTTTTTTCAAATCAGCGGTAAAATATCCGTATTTTCCATCTTTTTTTACTGAAATATAAGGATTTTGAATTTTAATTTCGGTATAAATGCAAGGCAACATTTCTTTTCCGTCAAAATTAATAATCCCGTAATTTTCATTTTTCCCGACTACAAAAAAGTTGTCTTCTTTTTTTATAAAAGTATATTCTGGTGCTATAATTTCTTGGAAATCAGAAGTTATTATACCTTGTTTTCCTTTTTTACCTATCTTTATATAGTCTTTGGCAGTTGTTAAATAGTCAGCCATAGAGCTTTTATAAGTTGAATTTTTCTCCAATTTGTAAAGCAGAGTATCTGCATTTAACCAATGTTCTTGATTATTAGTAAGATCAAGAAATAAAAGATTATCCGAAAACTGAACTAAGAGATTCGTTATGTCATAACGTTTTATTTTATTTTGCGTTACTTTTTCTAATATTTTTTTAGTATTTACATTCAAAATTTCTATATAATTATCATAATATAGCAAGGCATATTGATTAGACGCGAATTGAATGCTATCGTAGTTAAATTCTAAGAAAGTTTTTCCGTTTTTTTCTAATATTCCATATTTATTTTTTTCTTGAGCAATTATTTGCTCATATTCAATTGAAATATTGTTGTATTTTGCCGGAATAATTATTTCCGAATTTTTATTAACAACACCCCATTTTCCATTTTCAAAAAAAGGAAAAATAGCTGTTTGCGAAAATGTAGAAGCTGAAATTAGCAAAAATAAAAGAATATTGGCTTTTTTCATAATAAAAATTCGGTTTTATTTGTTGTCTCTTAAATTTTATTGCCTGAGTTAAATTTAAAATAACTGGGTAAAATTAATTTTGACATTTTTATGAGTCGGAAAAAATATCAATTTAGTTTTACATCAAAAATAATTATTCTAAGTACATTTTTTTGTTCTACATCTTCTTCTTTGTAATAGTAACGAACGGGCGCTATTGCTCTCACTTTCTTTACTATACGAAGAGTTATTGGGTCTAAATACCAATCTTCGGTGAAAATGTATGAACGAATTTCGTTAAAATCCACACTTCCTTCAATGGTTACTTCTTTTAAATTGCTGTTAGAATCAAGAATGAGCATCGTTTTGGAATTCATTCCCATGCGCATTTTTACATCGCCAGCTGTTATTGGTTTTTGTGTGTTAAAGTCGTAAGCTTGTGTCTTACCTGTAATCACCTTATTTATAATACTTTCCGACAACATTTGTTTACTGTATGATGTGAAGAATGGAGCATCGTTATTTTCAATTGCAAATTCATTGCGAACGTATTTGAGTTCATCATTAAAGTATTCTTCTTGATTATCTGTTAGTTGCTCGTATTTTACAGTGGCATAATGTATTAATTGCTTGTCTGATTTTTGAATTTCTTTTTTGGTCATTGTTTCAAAATCTAGCCTGCAAAGTTTTTTTAGTAATACATTTTCATAACTAATATCGTCGGGTTTGTAATACCAACGAATTGGATAATAGCTAATTACATTTTTTTTGAATGTGAAATTTTCTACATCAAATGCCCAAGAATCGAGGAAAACAAAACTTTTTACTTCTTCAATATTTATTCTTTTTGGTATTATTTGTTGTGTAAAATTACCAGGTTCATCAACAATAACTGTATCATTACCTCCACCCATTTTTTCAGTAAGGTCGGCAACCGTCATTTTATTTTTATCCAACTTGTACAAATTATTATTATCAGCAAAATACATATTCACTTTATCTGCAAGTAATTGATTCATTACAAATGTATTAATAGAATCTTGACGAATATTTTTCATCTCAAAAAATAAAGAGAAACCTAAATTACTTTTGAGCATTTCTGTATTAAAAACATGAGTGTTTACTCGTAATTCATTAGTAATCAAAATATTATTTTGAGCATTGCTTGAAATATTAATTGCAATGAGTAAAAAAATGAATAAATTAGTAGTTTTCATAATTTTAAGAATACTTTTCAATAACATGTTAGATTTTATTTCGATTATCAGTTTTAAGTCAATTTATCAAAATAGATTTCTAGTAGCTTCTGTTTTTAAGGTTTAATTAGAATAAAGAACTGTATTTTAATGAATTGAGTTAAATTACTCAATTATTGAATTGATTTTTTTTGACAAAAAAAATTCAATAATTGAGAATTAACCTATAATATTATAGGAGTTTAGTTTATAAATTGAAAAAAGATAATTACAACTGCGCAATAATTGCGTCTAAATCAGATGCCGATTTAATTTCTTGTTGAACTAAACTTAATTCAAACGAATGAGAAGATAAATTATTGTTTTGTAGTTTTTTAGCTATGTTTTCAAACTCTTTTGCTGTTAAAACAGCTACTTTATTTCCGGGTAAAATAGCTACAATTTTATTGTTTGCGCTTGGACTAAAATATACAGAACTTTTGTTTTTATGAGTATAGCGAACTACAACATCATTATTGCCTGTAATATGAAAGAAATCAAGAGTTTCCACAGGTAAAGCTTGTTCGTTGTTTTTAATTTTAAAATCAGATTGAACAATCATTCTGTCAGAACTATGAACTACATCATAGTTGTAAAGCCCTAATTGAGAGATGTTTGTTGTGCGTTTTACGTTAAATTCTGCATCTTGAAGGCTGGCGTTTTGTTTTTGTTTTTCGTAAATTGCCATTGCTTTTTTATATTGGGCTTCGCTAAATACAGGTGAAACTTCTAAATCGTATGTTTTTTTTCCAGTAATTAAACTCAGCTTGTAGAGGTTATTTTTTTTGTCGATAGAATTTAATTCAGACCCATTCCATGTCTTTGATAATAAAGACATTACTTCGTCTTTTGTTTTATTTCCGGCGTATTTCCAAATCATTCCTTTATATAGAGCAAGTTCTGGAAATTTTTTGTAATTGGCTTTAATTTCAATCACTAAATCCGACGAAGGGTCTAATTTTACTGGTTTGGGTAACTCAAAATTAATCTGATTTCCAGTGTCTTCGGTAATTTCTATTTTTCCGTAGTCTGTTTCAGCCCAATTTTTGTCGTTTTCATTGTAATAAAAAAAGTCGTAATCGCCTTTTACGTTTGAGGCAAAAGTAACTTCAATTTCTTTGCCTTCGTTCAAAAACACAGGCTTTCCGTTGCTGAAAGCCCTGATATCGAACATGCCAGCGGTTTGAAAGTCATAAATTTTTCCGTCTTTTTCATACTTCATATCTACTCCCGAAAGTATGATTTCAGCAACAGACTTAATTTCACGGTATTGAACATCAACATTGCCTTCAACCGGATTCCCATTTTCATCTTTAAATGCATTTTTAGGAATTTTAATTTCACTTCCTGTTTCTGTTTGAAACTTAAATTCTTGATTTGCAATGTATTCATGCTGCGAATAAGCCACATCAAGATTTTCAAATGCAGGCAAATTTACTTCTTCATTTGAGGCAGCATTTGCAGTGCTGTCGGCATTTTTAGTACTGTCGGTGTCGTTGTTTTGAGGGTTATTGCACGAAAAAACAAGGGCAGAGAACACTGCTAACATAATAAAATTGAACTTTTTCATAATTTCAAAAATTAAATGAATAATTATTTTAATTTAGTACAGAGTATGTATTTCAAATGTTATGCCAGTTTTTTACTTTTTTTTAACGTTTTTTTCTAAAACAAGCTTTTTTGTTTTTATTATTTTAGAATAAAATTAATCCTACTTTCTTGCAATTTCTTACTTAATCATAAGTAGCACAAAAAATATAACTAAAACAACAAACGTAGCAATTGTATAAATTTTTAGTGTATTTATCTGAGTGTTTTGTTTTTCTATCACTTTATTTAATTCTACAAATTTTTCATCTTTTGAAATAATTAAGTTTTTAATTTCTTCAAATTCTTTGGTTTCTTTTATCGTATTTTTTGAGAAGGCAGTGCTTAATTTTTTAACATCGTCATTCAATTCATATTGCTTTGCCAAAAAATTATCAAGTTCCTTATTTATAGATGATTTCAAATCAGAATTTGCTGCTTCTTGTGTTAAAATAGTATCAGCTAATAGCGATTTAATTTCCTCTGTTTTTATTTCAATATGGTTTAAATGAAGAGGAAAATTGATAGCATCAATTTTTTCTGTCAGCACAAGAGTCGATTCGCTTAGTTTTGTGTAATCGGCGGTGATTTTATTCACTTCATCAGCCAATTTTAGCAATGTACTACTCACTTCAGCAATATTATCTTCTGTACTACTGCTTGTTCTGCTCATGTAGTCGTGATAATATGATATAACTTCGTTTAGTTTTTCAGCAAAATCGAGTTGTATTTTTTTTGCAGAATCTATCACATTTGTTGAAAGTTTTTCTGCTTTTGCTATATGTGTAACTGCACTTTCTAATTTTGAAAGTTCATCTTGCAATTTAATTAATTCGCTATTAAATTCTATCATAATATAAAAATATATAGTTTTTTTTGTTAACTAAACTCTATTTCCTCTTCAATATTCGAAATGCCTTCATAATCTTGAAGAAATTTGCTGTTGAAATTTTGAAGCCAGCCATTTGTGAGTTTTATTACTTTCATTGGTTCTATAAATGCTTCTAAATTGGGATTTCTGCTGTATAATTTTTCTAAAAACTTCTTAGAAATATCAAGTAATTCGCTAAATGCAATTCCAAATTCATCGTAAACAACAATTAATTCATCAAATAATTGATGTATAGACTCTAAATTGTTATTATTAATTATTAAATCTGAATATAGATATAAAATATTAATAATATAATTGTTATTTGATATTTCTTTAAGACTTTCTGTTGAAGCTTTTAGATGCATAATATTATCAAGATTATGCTTGCATTCATTGATGTATTTATAAATAATTTTAAAATCAGAGCTTGTAAAGTTCTCTGTATCAAAGACTAAATTTGGCACGTTGTTCGGATTTTCATATTTTTTTCTGAAAAAATCATGCGAAAAGTTAGAATAAGCCACTTTATTTTCTGCTCTGTTTTTTAATCTTTCAGCATTATTAAGCGATAATAAGTTTTGCTTTTGCAATGGAATAAGCTCAAAATAAAGGTAATTGATGTAAAAAATTAGAATTTTATGAAGAACTGAATTGCCTTTTATTTTATTAATTTCATCTAATTTAATAGATGGAATAATCCCTGCATTAAGGTTTTGAATTTGTGTTATTAAGTTGTTGTGTAATTCTGCTTCTGTTAAATCATTCAATTTTAAATGGATAGCTTTGTTTTTGTAATTAATTGATATTGAATTAATTATACCAGTGTTTGCAATTCTATGGATTGCCAGAAGCGTGGTTTCAAAATTTCGGACTTCCCCAAATTTAATCAAAGCCTCAGCAATTAGGTGATTTTCGTCAGGTTTTATCGTATTTTGAAGTTTTTGTTCAACCTTTTCTGCAGTCAGATAAATATTTTCATTAATGAAATCACGTTCGTTAATTTGGAATAATAGTTTATTTTTCAACAAGTTAGCTAATTCCTCAAAAGAGCTATTGTTAAAAGAAAGCGTTATAACTCTCTCTTGGCTTGCAACTTTTTTTTCTGAATCAATTTCAATTCCTAAATCATAATCAGTATTTTTATTTGTTTCCAGCCATTCAAAAACATCAGAATATTTTGTTTTTTTCTTGGTTATAATTTCTTTTGTAAATTCTATAATTTCCTTATTATCAATTGTTTCTTCAATTATGTGCACTTTAATTTTATCTCTTTCCGAGTAATTCAAATTACCAATTTCATTGTTGTTTGATTTTATTTTTAAAATACTTGAAAAAATTTCAGGATAATACTCAAAATCAAATTTTTTATTAAATTTTCTTTTTAAAATAGATAGAATAATATCTTTGTTTTTTATAAAAATTGGATTCGAATTATATAATATATTTTCGATTTGTTTTAATTCTTTCTCTTTAATTCTGGAGTTAATTAATTTGCGCAGATTTTCGTGTTCTTGGCTGATAATAAGTGAACTATCTGTTTTTAAGAGAACTATCTTTGTAGTAGCGAATAGCTTTTTCAGAATAATTTCTGAATCATAAGAAATTGAATTTGAAAAGGAAATAATTCTTACTGACAATGAATTTTCTTTTATGAAATTATTTATATTATTGAACATCAAAGAATAAATAGCTGAGAAACTCGAATCCCATTCTGATATTTTATTTGCATCATCGAAAATAAACGCAGATATAGTTCCGCCATTTTTTAAAAAAAGAACTAATGCTTCTGCAAATGATGAGGATATAGCTTCGTTGTACGATATTTTGCAGCTAGTATATTTTTTTTCGCTAAGATTCCTTAGGTATATTTTTTTTTGCAAATCAGTTAAATTTTTATTATTAAAGTCAATTTCGGAATTAACTGTATTTGAGTTATTTGAAATATCAGAGTCCGTAAAATAGAGAACAAGCCCAGCACTAAATTTTCCGATAGATTTATATATTTTTTCTTTTATTTCGTTATCAGCATTTATAAATAAACTGTTGTTCTCCAAAATATCCAAAAGATATGGATTTATATCCATTTGATTTTCATAACATTTAAGATAAAAATCTATAAACTTGGCTATTTCATTGGTTTGTAAAGCAAATGGCGTAATATGATTATATAACTCGTAATGACTTGTTTTTAAGCTATATATGCTACGTATGATTGCTGTGTTTTTTGCTAAGTTAGTAAATGTTTCTGATTTAACACCTTCGCGTTGAAGAATGGAAATGTCGATTAGTATATCAATATTTTCATTTATTTTATTTTGAATGTCATCAATGTTATAATTCGATTGTTTTTGTAATTTTTTAGCTATTTTTGACGAGAAAATTGTTAAATTAATTTTAGGCAAATTTAGATTTTGTGAATTTAAAAAAGCCCGAAGTGTATTTTCTAAATCGCTTATAGCTAATTCTGCACAAGGAATATCTCGTTCTATTATTGCTATATTCCATTCATTGTCAGTTGTTTTCAAAATATTTGATTGTAAATATTTCAAAAGTACAGATTGAACTCTTGCAATTGCAAAAGGCGAAAGTGTGTAAAATAAAATTTCGGAACCAACTTCTGTATTATAAATAGGAGAGTCGAAATTTTCTGATAAAATTTTAAAATATTCTTTATTTTTAGTTAAAAAGATATTAATTTTATTAATTTCTTCTTTTATATTTTTTTGGTGCGCATGTGTTATATTTGCCTCTTTTTCCCAATTGTTCAGCTCAATTACTTTTTCAGTATAAATTCTCCTATCTCTTTCCGTAATACTCTCATTTTTAGGATTTAAAATAGCCGTTTTTATTGCAATTCCTTGCTTTGTTATCGGATTTTCTAGGCTTAAATCCAGCGTGTAGTTGGCAAATTCGGGATATTTTCCTTCTGTGAAATCTACTAATTTTGTATTCTCTATATTTTGAGCTAACGACATGAAATCTTTTTCTTTTTCAATGAGTTGCAAAAATTCATTGCCTAAAAAAGAGGGTAAAATTGAGTAAATTAAGTCTTCGTTTATCCCAGATTTTGTAAACTCTGGGTCTGTATTTAGTATTAGTTGCTGTTTTTCCTTTGAATCTTCGGGTGAAATTATATGTAATGAATTAAAAATTAATGACTTTAACCCTTCATTAGCATTAAATAAGTTTAGTTCGCTATCGCTTTTTAATATAGATAATTTTTTCTCGAAATTTTCGTATAAAAATGCAGAAAGTTGGCATGATGTTCTTTTGAAAAGTAGGCTTTCCAGCATGATAAAACTATCATTAATCTCTTTATTATCAAAAGTTTTGTCTGTTTTGCAATTAAAATAAGAAAGCTGCTTAATCAATGCAGAGATTGCATTTTTTTTGTTTTCATCACTAAAGAGTGTTGTCAATTCATTGAAATAGTAAGCCGCTCTAAACATTTTAATGCAATAAAGGATTAATAATTTGAAAATTAATGCTTGGCAGCTAAGCTAAGCATTAATTTTTGAGTTATAAAAAATAATTAGGCATTAATAATGGATAAAAAATCAGAAGTTTTAAGAGATGCACCACCTATTAATCCACCATCAACATCTTCTTTTCCAAATATTTCTGATGCATTGTCGGGTTTTACACTTCCGCCGTAAAGAATTTTAACTTCGTTAGCTATTTTACCACCATATTTTTGGTTTACAAGATTACGTATGAATGCGTGCATTTCTTGCGCTTGGTCTGAACTTGCAGTAACTCCTGTACCAATTGCCCAAACAGGCTCATAAGCAATTATAACATTTTCAATTTCTTCATTTGATAAATTAAATAAACCATCAACTATTTGAGAATTAATGATTTCAAATAATTTTCCACTTTCGCGTTCTTCAAGAGTTTCGCCACAGCAGTAAATTGCTTTAAGCGATTCGCTAAGTGTCAATTTTACCTTTTTATTTAATATTTCATTGGTCTCACCATAGTATGCTCTACGCTCTGAGTGCCCTATAATTATGGCTTTTACTCCAAGCGATTTTAGCATCGATGCTGAAACTTCACCGGTATATGCTCCTTTTGCTTCTGCGGCGCAATTTTGTGCAGCAAGGCAAATTCTTTCGGTGTTAATTACTTCTTTTACAGATGTTAAATGCGTAAAAGGTGGTGCTATTATTACACCAATATCTTCTTTGGAGGCTTTTACTTCTTCGTTGATACTTTTTGCCAAAGCGATGCCTTCTTCAAGGCTAGTATTCATTTTCCAGTTTCCTGCAACTATTCTTTTTCTCATATTTTTATATAATTTATTTTAAAAACGTGTTAAATTCTTTTTTTGTTGGAATATCGTTTCCGTGCCATTTCATTACAACAGTTCCGTTTTTTAGTAAAACTAAGCCCGGATTTGCTCTAATAATTGTTTTTAATGTTATAGCATCAGTGCTGAAAAAATTGTAAGGAGGATTTACTTGTTCCCTATATTTTTCTATATCATTGGCTAAACTCGATGTTAAGCAATAAAATTTTATACTATCTTTTTTTAATTCCTCTGCTAGTTTATTGGCAGCCAATAAATGTTTTTTATTGGCTTTTTTCAAATCATAGGCAATTACAAAAACAGAAAATCCTTTGCTATCAAGCACTTTGTTGGTAATATCTTCGCCTTCTGCGTAGCCAGAAATTTGTTCTGGTTCTGCAGAAATCAATTCAAAATCATGGATTGGTGGTTTGTAACCTTCTTCAATGAGTATAGGTTCGCTGGTTTCTGTTATTTGCCAAAGGGTATCTTCCCATATTTTTGTTTCGATATATTTCTCGCTATCAAGTTCTTTTGTTTCTCCAGTTTTTTGATGTTTCAGTTTATAAACAACTAAAAATTTATCACTTTTTGCGCCTTCTGGCATTTGCATATTTTGCTTTATGTTGGTTCCTATTTTGTAGGGTCTAAAGTCAATTACTGGCAAATGTTCGTTGTTATAATATTGAAAAACAAAACTGCCTAGAAGGAATATTGATATTGTAATGTTTTGAACAGCAGGTTTAAACCATTGTTTTGTTTCTTTTCTTAGTCCAAAAATAAGAAGAGTGAAAAGGGTTATTACTATATTTTTCCAAAAAGTTTCCCAATTGGTAATTACCCATGCGTCTCCAAAGCAGCCGCAGTCCGTTACTGGGTTTTCTAGGGCTAAATAAAACGTGAGAGGCGTAAAAATAGCCATAAATGCTAATGCAAACCAAGTAAAAAGTTGGCTACGCAAATTGAATAAAAGAGCAAATCCTGTAATAAATTCGGCTGCGCTCAATAAAAAGGCTAATGGTAACGCCACTGGTTCAAGAGCTTGCATTCCAAAAGCGTTGAAATAATCTACAAATTTTATGTACGAACCTTGCGGATCGACTGCTTTTACAAAACCGGAAAATGTAAAAACAGCTCCTACAAAAATTCTTGAAAAAATTAATAGAATTTGCTTTAAATTTTGTTTCGTTTTATTTTCTGTAGCTAAATTATTTATCATATTAATTTAATATTTTAAAATTTTATAAATAAAAATTAGTCTATTTTGTGTTTTGTTTTTGTTCGTCAAACTTGATTAATGCAAAAACAGCATAATTTGCCATGTCGAAATAATTTGCATCTACACCCTCAGAGGCGATGGTTTCTCCTTGATTATCTTCAATTTGCTTTGTTCTATAAATCTTCATTAAAATTAAATCGGTATAAGATGAAATTCTCATATTTCGCCAAGCCTCGTCGTAGTCGTGATTTTTTTTTGTCATTAAGAGCATCGCATTTTTTGCATATTTGTCGTACAGTTCAAGTGCTTCATTGTTGCTAATATCCACTAATTCAGTTAGTTTAAGTTCTAACTGAATTAGTGCAATAAAAGCATAATTTATTATGGCAATAAATTCACTCTCTATGCTTTCATTTATTTTTTGTACCTTTTTTATTTCGTAGCTTCTTATGCGTTTTGCTTTTATAAAAATCTGATCTGTAATAGATTGAGATCTTAAAATTCGCCAAGCTGCTCCATAATCTTTAAGTTTTTTCTCAAAAATATCGCGGCAAATTTTTAAAGCCTTATTAAATTGTTCGTTTGTTTGCATGTTAAAAATCAATTTTCCAATTTTGTGTTTAGCAAATTTGAATATATAATGCGTTAAAATACTTTATATATGTAATTATTAGACAACTATTGCAACATCTTGCGATTTTTGATTTTAAAATTTGTCCTTAAATTTTAGATCAAAATATTTAGTTGCAAATATAAAAAACTTTCACAAGTTTTCACAAGTAAATGCATTATTGTTTCATTATTTTTTTACTTTTGTAAAAAAAATGTTGCTCGAAGCTTATTTTTTTGTAGCATAAAATAAATTCGTTTTGATAAAAAGTGGAAAAAAAGCAATTTATAAATTGTTCCGGAAAATTAATTGATATTTCGGAACCTATCGTGATGGGTATTTTGAATGTAACACCCGATTCTTTTTATGATGGTGGGAAAAATAATACTCTTGTAAATGCTTTAAAAAAAACGGAAAAAATAATCGAAGAAGGAGGTAAAATTGTCGATATTGGAGCTTTTTCTACTCGCCCTAACTCGCAAATTATTACTCACGAACAAGAGCGAAATCGATTATTTCCTATTTTGGAAGTAGTAAAAAAGGAATTTCCAAACCAAATTATTTCGATAGATACTTTTAGAGCAAAAATAGCGAAGGAGGCTGTTCTTTCTTTTGGTGTAGATATTATTAATGATATTTCTTCTGGGATGTTTGATAATCAAATGTTTGATGTTGTTACAGACCTCAATGTTCCTTATATTATGATGCATTTGCAGGGGAATTTAGACACCATGCACAATTCTTATTTCTATTTTAATATTGTACATGATATTATTTTATTCTTCTCAGAGAAGGTTAATTTACTGAGAAGAAGAGGAGTTAACGATATTATTCTTGATCCTGGTTTTGGTTTCAGTAAAAATTTGATACAAAATTATGAGTTATTGAAAAATTTAAAACAATTTGATATTTTTGAAGAATTATTACTTGTTGGAATTTCAAGAAAATCAATGATATATAAGGCTTTGGATATTGAATCAAAAGGCGCATTAAATGGAACTACTGTCTTAAATACACTTGCATTGCAGGCAGGAGCTAATATTTTACGTGTGCACGATGTAAAAGAGGCAGTTGAAACTATTGAGTTGCTTAAATATTTAAAATAGAGATTAATTTTTTATAATGATTATCTTCTAATGGGATTTATTGATATACGTTTTTTTGATATTCTTGATATTTTTTTAGTAGCTTTTTTGCTCTACGAATTTTATCAATTGATACGTGGTACTGTTGCTATTAATATATTTATTGGTATTTTTTTAACCTATTTGATATGGATGTTGGTTCGTGCATTTGATATGCACTTGATTAGCAGTATTTTAGGTCAGGTTATGGGGCTTGGTGTTATAGCTTTGGTAATTGTTTTTCAACAAGAAATACGGCGTTTTCTTTTGATAATGGGCACACAATACTTTTCCAATCCTCAATTCACTTTTGGCAAGTTTTTAACTTTTTTTTCAGAGCCTAATGAAAAGGAATTCAAGCAAATAGCACCTATTTTGTCTGCTTGCAAACACATGTCCGAAACACGTACTGGTGCTTTGATTGTTATTTCAAATCGCTCGCGGTTGCCCAATTTTGCTGAAACAGGCGAAATTTTGAATGCAGATGTTACAAATAGATTGATAGAAACTATCTTCTTCAAAAACAGTCCATTGCACGACGGTGGTGTTATTGTGAATAATAATAAAATAATTGCAGCAGGCTGTATTTTACCTGTTTCTGCCAATAAAAGATTACCTAAACATCTAGGGCTCAGGCATAGAGCAGCACTTGGCACTTCCGAAAACACAGATGCTGTTATAATTGTAGTTTCGGAAGAAACGGGTTATATTTCTGTTGCAAAATTAGGGAAGTTGAGAATGAAGCTTAGTATCGAAGAGCTTAACAATTTTCTTAAAGAAGAAGTAGTTCAAGAAAATGCCAAAAATATTTCAATTAAGAACAACCTGAAGGCAGTAGGGGTTGAACAAAAAAAATGATTTTTTTATTTTTTTATTTTATGTTAATAAATACTTGTTTTCTTTTTCAAATATAATTGTTTTGTAATTTATTTATCTGAAATACAATTATTTGAAAATTATGTTTATTTATTTATTTTATATCTTTTGCTTTTTGTAATTTTAAATTGCGCTGTTAATTTTTGACTTTTCATAATATTTGTGAAATTTTAAAAAAATGGACTAAAGTATGAAACAAAACAAAAAAAAGTTCGTACTATTACACAGAAGTACTTATTTTTTTTGTTTATGAAATAAATTATTATAACGGAAACCTGTATAATTATTTAAGCAGATGAATTTAAAAGTTAAAAATATTATTTTTTGTATTATATTGCTTTTAGCGGTTGTTTTCGCTAGTGCGCAACCTCATTCTTTACCTTATAATCAAACCAAGCCAATCCATTTTAATAATGGTCAAAATTCAGTTTCGTCTTATTTGATTCAAAATCAAATAATTACCTATAAAAATTTAGCTTACGAATCAGTAAAAATGGGCGAATTTTCTTTAACCAAATACAACCGAAAAAAGGGAAAAGAATGGCAAAAAAGTGTTTTCCTTCCTTATTACTCAATAAATTTGATTGACTTGAAAGAAGATGATTACGCTAATATTTATGTATTAGGTTCTGTTTGCGAAAATGATAATAATTTAGGATTTTATTTGATAAAACTAAATAAAAAGGGGAAAGTTCTTTGGTCTAAAACAATGCGCTACTCTGACGAATTTTCAGGGATAAATAATACAACAAGTATTTATTTGAAAACGGAAGGTGTAGTGCTATTGAATAAGGCACAATCTATTGAAAATGATTCTATTTCTCAGATTAATTTCTTTTGTTTTGATAAAAAAGGAAACACAAAATACGAAGTTGCAGCTGAAATAAATAATAACGTAATTGGTTCTTCTATTGATTCTAATGGTTTCATTTACATTTTGTGCGGAAAAATGGAAGGAAATAAAGCTCGAATTGAATCAATTGTGAGTTTAGCCGATGTCATTGAAAACTTACGAAATGTAAATACTCAGAAATTTCAAATAGAAAAATGTGGTTTTGTAGAAGCCACTGGAATCATTGATACATTGCATTTTAACGAAATTAATTTGTTCAATGAAACTATGTCGAAGCAAGCAAACATGAATATTCGTTATTTTGCATTGCCCGAAACATCTTTTGTTAAAATAAAGACGAATATTTTATCAAACAATGAGTTAGACGGAAAATTTTTCCTTTCACTTGCTGCGGCTAATGACGCAAGTGTAAATCTTTGGAGTGATAAAAAATTGGTGAATTTGCAGGAGGAGGAGGACGATGATAAACTTGTTTTTTCTTTTTACATGAAAAAAATAAAAGATTTTGATGATTTAAAATTCAAAACGCAAACCGATTTAGAACAAAAAATTAAAAGTAATTTTACGATTATAGGTTCTGTTAATTCGGGCATTTACGATATTATTCAGATAAAAAAATATAAATTGGACGATGTTGAAGTTATTGAATTTTAATTAGTTAGATTAAATTTTCGTGAAATAATGAAAATAAAATATTTTAATTTGTGTTTTATTGCCTTGCTCTTTTTATTGAATTTTTTATATTTTACCCCTTCAATAGCTCAAAGTAACCATACAAAAAAAGCAAAAAAATTACTTCGTGCTTTGATAGAAATTGAGCAAATTAGTGATAAAAATCTGCAACAAATAAAAGTAGATGAACTTTGGTACAAGCTTATCTCTTCTAATTCAATACCTTATATCTCTGGCAAATCAATTGTTTTTCTTTTCAAAGGAAATTACAACTCTGTGCATTTTGTTGGCGATATGACTTCATGGCAAATTGATGAAAAATTTAAAGCCAAAAGGTTAGGATATAGCGATTTATGGTATTTAAAATCGTCTTTTCCTAAAAATGCTCGCTTAGATTACAAAATTGTTTTGAATGAGCAAGAATGGGTGCTTGACCCGAACAATTCACAAATTCAATACTCTGGTTTTGGAGCAAACTCTGCATTTTCGATGCCAAATTATATGAAATCGGAATTTATTGTAAATCAAGAGAATGTGTCTAAGGGTGAAATTTTAGAACTCCAAATTTATAGTGAAATTTTGAAGCGCATGGTGTTATTTTTTGTTTATAAACCAGCTACTTACAATTTGTCCACAAATTTTCCTACTATCTATGTTACTGATGGACAAGAATATATAGATGCTCGCACTGGCGCAATGCCTATTATTATAGATAATTTGATTTTTCAGGAAAAAATAAAACCGATTGTGGCTGTTTTCGTATCACCAATTAACCCTGAAACTAATGAAAATGAGCGGCATAAGCTATTCATCAATAGCATTGAATATGCTCAGTTTTTTCAAAATGAACTGATTCCTTACATACAAAATCATTTCAACGTGAGCGTAAAGGCTTCAGAAAGAGCAATTTTAGGAACTTCCTATGGTGGAAATAACTCATGCTGGTTTGCCTATAAAATTCCGCAAACTTTTAAGTTAATTGCTGCTCAGTCGCCTAGTTTCCCAACGAATATAGATAGTTTATTGGCAAATTCACAGAGCTTGGAGGTCGATAAATTTTATATTTCTACGGGTGTGATAAATGATACTGAAAATTATGCCGACAAACTCGCTATAATATTGAAAAACAAAAAGATAGATTACAAATACACAAAGGTAAATGAAAGCCATTCGTGGGGAAATTGGTCTGCTCTTATAGATGATATTCTCTTATTTTTCTTTGAAAAGAAATAGCTAATTATTTTATTTCAAGTATGTTCAAAAATTTATCCCAACCTGCGCTGATTAGTAACTGTTCTTTGTAGGCTATGGCTAATGTACTCAATGATTTATCTGAAAGTTTTATCTTTTTTACCATTTTTTGCTCGTTCATATCGAAAAAACGCAAAAAACCATCTGTCGAAACTGTTGCAATTTGCCTTGAATCAGGCAAAAATTCACAATCAAGGATATAGCGCGTTTCATTTGCTAGTTGTGATTCTAGTTCAAATTTCTCTAAATTCCAAATTATTAACGACGAGTCATTTGCTGAACTTGCTAATATCTTTTTATCACTTGACAGCGAAATACTTGTAATATTATTTCTATGCCCCGAAAGCTGATGTATTTCTTTTTGAAGTGCTAAATCGTAAATGCGAATTAAAAAATCATCATCGGTTGCGTAAAATAGGGTATCTTCCGAAAGAAAGCCCGCTTCTTTAACCCATGATTTGTTATCAATTGTTTGTAAAATTTTCCCTGATTTTACTTCCCACAAAATTAAGCTTTTATCCCACGAAGCCGAGAGTATTTTTTTTCCAGAGGGCGAAAAACATACGGATTGTATCCAGTCATTATGTTTTAGCAAAGTTTTTTCTAGCTTTCCTGTTGCTGTGTTCCAAAGTTTAATCGTTTTGTCGTGCGAACCTGTTGCAACTAGCTCTGAATTAGGACTAATAGCTACGCAACTTATATTTTGCTCATGCGCTCTGATGGTATGAATTGGCAAAGCCGATTTCAACCCCCAAATAATCAAAAGGCTATCTTTTCCAACACTTGCAAAAATATCTTCTTTCGCTGAAATGGATATTTGATTAATATAATTGCGATGAAGTTGCTGTGAATATTTTAAATTTTTAGTATTTTTTGTGCTATCAATTTGCGTTAAATCCCAAAAACGCAATACTAAATTATAATCGGCACTAGCTATTTGGGTGCCCTTGGGAGAAAAGGCTACGGCATTGATAAAGGCTTCATGTCCTTCTAAATCAGCGATTCTAAAGCCTGTTTTCGTATTCCACCAAATAATTTTTGCATCTAAACCACCACTAATAAAAGTATCGCCTTTCGGGCTAAAAGCAAGCGCAGTAACACCTGCCGAGTGCCCTTTATAAGTATTCTGTAAATCAAGGGTTTTGCTGTCCCAAAGTTTTATTGTTTCATCACCTGATGCTGATAAAAAGTAGTTTCCATCGGGCGAAAAAATAAGTTTTGTTATATCATTTTCGTGAGCTTGCCATTGTTTTTGTAAAACAGCTTGCCCATTTTCAAAATTCCAAACAGCTATTGTTTTATCTGAAGAAGAGGTTAAAAATTTATTTTCAAAAGGGTGGAAAGCAATAGAAAGTACTGGTTTTGTGTGCAATTCTAGGGTTTGCACCAATTCTTTTGTAGATGTATTCCATATTTTTACAGTATTATCCCAGTTTGCCGAAATAATAAAATGCTCGTCAGTGCTTAGCGCAATGGAGTAAATATCTGAATTTGAATGTGCAAAACTTTTTTCTTGCTTTTTTGTTTTTAAGTCGAAAAGCGAAATTTCTTTGCTACAACTCCATATTTTGCTGGCATTTTTGCCCAACAAAATTTGCCAATTGTAGCTTGTTGGCATTTCTATTTCAGTTGCTTTTTTTCTTGTTTCGGTGTTCCATATTTTCAGGATATTACCTGCATCGCTAGTGAGCAATTCATCGCCATTTGAGCTATAAATCACTGAAAGCAAAACATCGTCGTGTGCTTTTTTAATTTCTTTATTTTGAGCAAAAATGGAATTAGAAATTAAGCTAAAAACAAAAAGGAATAAAATTTTAATATTTAAAATTTTAATTTTTATCGGTTTATTTTTCAATTTACAGAGGGTTTGATTTATAACAAAAACTTTCCAAAAATAAATTCTTTTTTGGAAAGTTTCACTATTCATTTGATTGATACGAACAGTAATTTTGCTTAATATTCAAGAAAAATTAGAATTGTGGTCTTTTTTAATGCTTTCCTTTCCCTTTATTGCCCTTATCATTATTTTTATTATCTATTTTTATGTTAATATTTACATCGCCTTTGTTATTTCCACCCTTGCTGTTTCCCTTTCCTTTTCCATGATTTGCTTTGTTTTTGGCATTTCCTTTCATGGCATGAAATTCAGGTGAACCTGGTTTTATTCCCATTTCTTTGGCAATATGTCCCCAACCTTTATGCTTGTTTTTTTTCCAAGATCCAATAACTACATCTATTGAAATACCTTTTATTCGCGCTATTTCAAAAGCTAAAAATATTTCAGCAGGCTCCATTTTCAAATCATTGCGCATGTAATCTATTTTAGAGGGTTTTGCGGCTTTGTTATTGTTACTTAGTTCTATTTTAAAGTTCCCAAAATCTGCTTTTGCTTTTATGTTTACCGAACTTAAATCGCTGTCAAAGCCAGAATCGCCAGTGTTGAAATTTTGCGAATAAGCCAAAAAGCTAGTAATAACAAAAGTAAGTAATATAAGTCCTTTTTTCATTTTTTTTATTTTAGTTAGAAATTTTAAGTAATATAGATATGCAAAAATAGTGCAAATTAAATGAAAAAGGATAAAATTTAGTTTGATTTAACATTTAAAATATCTATTTTTGTGTAAAAAAAGGAAATATATGCAAATACATTCAACCGCTTGTCCGAGAAATTGCTATAGCACATGTAGTTTTAAAGTATATGTGGAAAACGGAAAAATTTCGAATATTGCTCCAAACCCTGCAAACAAAGCAACTCCCGAAGGTATTTGCTTAAAAGGCTTGGCTTATGTAGAAAGAGCAAATTCACCAGAACGGATTTTATACCCGCTGCTTAAAAATAAAAACGGTATTTTTGAGCGCATAACTTGGGACGTAGCTTTGGATTTAATTTCTTCAAAATTAAATTATTACAAAAAAAACTTTGGTTCGCATAGCGTTTTGTTTTATGCAGCCAGCGGAATGAGTGGCTTGACCAATGGATTTAGCTCCAATTTTTGGAAACTTTACGGAGGCACTACGCGTGTGTATGGCAATTTGTGTTGGCCCGCAGGTTTAGAGGCAATTCGCTTAACCTTAGGCGAAAACAAACACAATGCTCCTTGGGATTTGGAAAATGCAAAATTAATTTTGCTTTGGGGCAAAAATGCAGCAGAAACCAACATTCAGCAAACTATTTTCATCGACAAGGCACTCGAAAATGGCGCAAAACTTATAGTAATCGACCCGCGTAGAACTCCTTCTTCCGACCGAGCCGATTATTTATTTCAAATAAAACCCGGAACCGATGCTGCCTTGGCTTTAGCTGTTGCTAATATTTTGATAAAAAATAAATGGTACGATTCCGATTTTATAAATAAATATGTTTTAGGTTTTGATGAATTTGCCGAAAAAGTTAAAAATTATACCACTGAAAAAGTCGCAAAAATTACTGAAATTCCTGAAAAATATATTGAAATTTTGGCTGAATTGATAGCCAAACAGTCGCCTATGACAATAATTCCGGGTTATGGAATGCAGCGATATACCAATGGTGGTCAGACAATTAGAGCAATTTTAGCATTAAGCGTACTTACCGGAAATATTGGAAAAAAAGGAGCTTGCTTTCATTATGCAAATCTACAATCGTATGTTTTCGACGATGTAAAAGAGCCTGTAAATTATTATCCTTCAGCTACTAACGATTTTCCTTTTCGTAGAAGCATAGCAACAGCAAAGCTTGGTGTGGATATGTTGGCGACTAAAAATCCAGAACTTAAAATGCTTTGGTGCGAGCGAGCCAATCCGGTAACTCAAAATCCCGACACAAACAATGTGCTAAAAGCCATTAGAAATCTTGAATTTAGGGTTGTGGTAGAACAATTTATGACCGATACCGCCAAAGAAGCTGATATTATTTTGCCCGCTAAAAATATGTTTGAACAATCGGATATTATTGGTTCGTATTGGAATCCGTATATTCAGTTGAAACCTAAGGTTGTAGAGCCTGCCGGCGAGGTAAAGCCCGAAACTGAGATTTATTGGCACTTAGCAAAGCGTATGAATTTTTCTGAAAAAGAAATAGCTGAAAACTTATTAGAACCAAACAACGAAGCTGTTGAGTTTTTTTTGAGAGAAACCATAAAAAAATACCCAGAATTAGATTGGGAAAAACTAAAAGAAGCTCCACAATTAGCTAATAATCACGAAGAAATTGCGTTTTCCGATTTTATTTTTCCTACTCCTTCGGGAAAAATAGAATTATTTTCGCTGCAAGCCAAAGAACTTTGGAATATTGACGAACTACCTGATTACGTAGAACTTATAGAAAACGACAAAACATCAACATTTCCTTTTCAGTTGCTTACTCCCAATACTAAAAATAGGATTCACTCGCAATTTGGAAATTTAAACGTGATAAAACAGTTTGAACCTGAGGCTTTTGCAGAGGTAAATGCCAAAGATGCTTTTGCAAAAGGAATAAACGACGGTGCTGAAATAGAAGTTTTCAACGCGCGTGGCGCTATGCGTGTGAAAGCTCGTTTAAGTTTTGGGATAAAATCGGGTTGTATCTCTATTTCAAATGGTTGGTGGATTGAAAATAGAGGCAGTTTGAACTCGCTTTCGGCTCCGCGCGAAACCGACATAGGGCATGGGACTGCATTTCATGATAACAGAGTAGATTTTAAAAGAATATAATTCTAAATAGCTATGTATCAATTTCTTTTCGATATAAATAAATGTGTGGGTTGTAGTGCTTGCGTTGTAGCTTGCGCTATCGAAAATAAAACACAAGCGCCAATGAGCTGGCGAAATGTATCTACTTTCAACGATTTTCAGTTGCCCGAAATTCCGATTTTTCATTATTCGTTGGCGTGCAATCACTGCGAAGAAGCTCCTTGTTCGTTAAATTGTCCGGCATTGGCATACTCAAAAGATTTAGTAACAGGTGCTGTTATTCATACTGAAAATAAATGTATTGGCTGCAAATATTGTACTTGGGCTTGTCCTTTCGATGCCCCGAAATTTAATATCAATAAGCAAGTAGTCGAAAAATGCACTTTTTGCAATTCTCGGATTCAAAATGGCTTGAAGCCAGCCTGTGCAACTCTTTGTCCAACAGGAGCTTTAGACTTTGGACTAAAAAATAAAGAGGCTAACAATGCGAAAATTCCAGCATTTAATCAGTTGAATATCAATCCTTCAATCGAGTTTATTCCTTTGCGAAAAGCAACGAATGCACCTGAAATAGTGTGCTCTGATTTAGAAGAAAAAGATATAACTAAATATAACATACAAGCTCGTTTGCCCGAAAGCAAAATTACCGCACGCAAAGAAAGTTCTTTGGTAGTTTTCACCTTATTAGTTTCTATTTTGTCTGGAAGTTTTGCTGCACATATTTTTAATTATTTTCGACTAAATCCATTGTTTTTTCTTGTATTGGGTGTTTTTGGTATGTTGTTAAGTTCTTTGCATTTAGGGCAAAAACAAAGAGCTTACAGAGCCATTTTGAATTTAAGAAATTCGTGGCTTAGTCGCGAGATTTTTTCTTTTTCTGCTTTTATTGGTTTGGCGTTTGTGCATTGGTTTGTGTTACCATATTGCATTGTTATTCAGTACTTTGCAGTGATTTTTGCGGCATTAACTTTGGTTTCTATTGATTTTGTGTATAAGCTTGCCAATCAAAAGAATAATTTATTTGTGAACAGCGCACAAGTCGTTTTTTCGGGTG
>JAIFNL010000133.1 GCA_020047755.1 Bacteroidota bacterium | reverse complement strand
GCTATTTTAATTTCGTTTGTACCTGTTCCTGCACTAATGGTTACATCGTACTCAGCGCCACCGGTTTCGCCTACAGTCCATTTGGTTGAAATATTTTGGATAATTTCAGCATCGGTTTCGGCAATATCGCCTTCGCACGAAAACATGAAAAACGAAAGTGCGAAAATCATTAAAAGTGAACTTAAATTTCTAAATTTCATAATTGTTTTGTTTTTTAAATGTTAGTATTTGTTTTTTTGTATTGAGAAATTCTCTTCTTTATAAAAACTTAAAATAAATATTATTATTGTATCAAATTTAATAAAAAAGAGCAAAATTTTTGCTCTTTTTTATTTTATTCTAAATTGTAGTTTTCATTTTTTAAAATATTGCTATTTTCGTAATTCTAACTTATTTACGTAGAACATTTTATTGATGTAAACCATCACAATATAGTGTCCGTTTTCTAAATGCGAAGCATCTAGCTGATTTTGGATATTGGCTTGTCCTTTGCTTGCAAGCACTTCTTTTCCAGATAAATCTACTATTTTTATTGAGTATTCTTTGTCAAAATCGCTTTCGCTTAGCTCAAAATTGATGAATCCTTTGCTTGGATTTGGATAAATTGAGAGGGTTTTTAGTTCGTGTTGCAAGATTGGGATACCTACTTTAAAAAATTTGAGGCTTGATGAGTTTGATTTGTATGATTTTCCACTAATGTACGCGACAACGTATGCGTTGTAATGTCCACTGGCTAAGTTCTCTAGCTGAAAAGTATTCTTGCTGTTGTTTGTGTAGGAATTTGCTGATTTTACTCTTTTTTCATTTACAAAAAGAGCAACCGAGTCGGGCTGGTCAAACAGTTCAAAATCAACTTTAAACTTGTTTATTTCTAGGTTGGAGAAGCTGGTTACAACCGGAACTTTTCTTATTTCGGGAATGTTTGCAGTCCAAATGCCTCGCCCGTGAGTGGCTACAACTACTTCGTCGTCAACTATTTGCATTTGATAAACCGAAACGTAAGGAAAATCGCCAGCCAAAATATGCCAACTTTGTCCGCCATCGGTGGTTTCAAACATTCCAATATCTGTTCCTGCCCAAATAATGTCGGTGTTGTAAGGCATTACTAATAATGAGTTTACAACTACATCGGGAAATCCGTTGTTGCTTTTTCCTTTTCCGCTCGAAAATCCGGTTATGTCTGTCCAAGTTTCGCCTAAATCGTCTGTTTTCAAAATTTTGGGTTTTCCTTTGACCGAAAATAGTGCAAAGGCTGTACTGTCGAGGGTTGGGTGAGTTGCAAAGCCGCTTAAATAAGCGTTCATGGTTACATCGCTATATTCTTTTACTGCTTTGAAGCTTTCGCCTTCGTCGGTTGATACAAATATATTGTAGCCATAAGCACTTGCCATTCCAGCTCCAGCCCATACAATATTGTCGTTTGCCAGCGAAACTTTTACGCTGTGGTAACTTGTTACCGAACCATTTGACCAGCCGGTAGTTATAAGTTTTTTTATCCAATTGGTAGAGCCAAATGTTGTATTTTTCCAAACACCATTTTTTCCAACTGCATAGAGAATGTCTGCTTTTGATTTTGACGAGGATAGCTTTGTTAAGAAAGGACCATCGCCGTTTCCTTCAGCATCAACATCAATGCCTTGATTTGCGTCAAACCAGCTTATTCCTCCGTTGCTTGATGCCGAAAAGTCGTTGTAATACACGCTTCCAATCATTTTGTTGGGGTTGGTGTAGTGCCAAACCGTTTCAAATCCATCGCCACCAATTCGGAAATAATAGTACGAATCTGAATGGGCAGCTTCGCCTGTTTTTGATTGCCAACTTCCGTTGTCTTGCATACCGCCAAAGTACTCGCTAGCACCATGTTTTTTTGATACTCCATAAAATTGTGTGGTATTGTAGTTGTTTATTCTCATTTCAAAGCTTGTACCGCTGTTTTCTGAAATAGAAATACCTCCATCGTTGGTATTGATTATAGTAAAAGGAACTGAAGAGCTAGCACCCGGAATAATTACTATTTGATGATGGTCGGGGTGTAAACCTGGTATTTTTGTTTTTCCAAAGCCACTCCCTTGGTCGTAGCTATTGGTTGTACCGTAAGCATCAGCTATTTTTGTTATGGTTCCGGCTTGCTGTGCTTGTGTTCCGTATTTAACTATTATTTTCGATTCTGGCAAGTTGTTTGCATCCCATGTTCCGCCACTTGCCAGTGTAGGCCAGAAGAAATAAAGTTGTTTGTAAGCTCTTCCGCCTGTTTTGGCTATGTTTGAGTTGGGCGTTGTTGGAGAATAAGCTACGGCATTGATAAAGAAATATTCGCGACCTTTGGCATCGTCAGCGTCATCTCTTTCTACTAAATCAAAAACGCCATTTTCGGCTTGGTCGCGAAAACTTACCATTAATTGTCGGTTGTTGGTGATGTCCCAAACTTCAAAAGGAACATCTACATAATCTTTGTAAAAATAGCCGCTTGCAGCAACTCCAGAGCCTTGTCCGCCCACTGTAAATCGGTGCGCTTTTTGTTTTTTGCCTGCTCCAAATCGAATTTCAATCGAGCACCAATCAGAAGCTACTACATCAATAGGATTGGTGCCATCTTCCCAAGCCATTCCTCCATTTAGAAACTCGCCACCAAAATTGATAAACGATAAAAAAGAACTGGTATTTTCGGTCGATGCGCTCAATACTTTGGCAGCCGATTGGCTTTGTGTACCACTAAAATTAATTTTATTGATGTTTACACCCGCTACATATACCGAGTTTTGGTCGAAAGGGTGAGCTGCAATTGCGTTGTCGTAAGCTCCTTGAGTTAAAAAATCTTCTGGATTGAGACCTTGTTTATAGATAACCCAGCTTGCTCCTTTATCTCTCGAAATATAAACACTTGGCAAATCGCCATCGACACTTGCAAATAGATTGCTCGTATTAACGGGCGAAATGGCTAATTCTATTCTACCTGTAACGGTAAGCTGGTTGTTGGAAAGTACCCATGTTTCGCCGGCATCTGTCGATTTTAATACTCCAACACCTTTCACACTTGCATATTGAATGTTAAAATTGCCTGGTTCGGCTATAATTTGCTCCACGTTTGTAGCCGACGAGTATTTTTGAGTGAAACTTAAACCGCCGTCGGTTGATTTAAAAATACCGCCGTTGGTTGCCGCAAGTAAGATGTTTTCATCTTGAAAATCAATTACAATCCGATTTACATATTCAAAATTTTTGTTTCCACTTGTAGCGGAGAGCAAGCTCCAAGTTGTTCCTTTGTTGGTGGTTTTGAAAATTCCCGAACCATAAAGATAAGTACCACCCGGAAACGATTCGCCAGTGCCTGCATACATTACATTGTGGTTCGATTTTGCCATTTCGAGCGCATTGGTAGAAAGATTTGGTAAGCTAGCCGAAATATTTGTCCAATTGTTGCCTTTGTTGGTTGTTTTCCAAATTCCGCCTGTGGCTGCACCTACAAACCAAGTGCTTTTGGTGGCATCGTCGGGGTCGATAACTATGGCGCGTGTTCTGCCGCCCACGTTGGCAGGTCCACGATTTATCCACGAGTAATCAAACTTTGCTGGCGATTTTCGCTGCAAGGCTTTTTGTAACTCATCGTAGCGGTAACTATTGGTGTAGCTACTTTCTTTAGCATCGAGTCCAGTGGTTATTCCTTTGAAATATTCCGAATATTCTTTGGCTCGTTTGGTTCTTTTTACTTTATTTTTTTTTGTAATTACTTCGTTTTCAGTTTTTTTATCGAAAGATTGATACATCAAAATTCCACTGGAAAAAACTAAGAAAAGAATGAAAATCTTTAAGAGTATTTGTTTTTTCATGTTTTTAAAAAAAATTAAATTAAATATTGGTAAAGTAAGTAACTGAATCGGAATAAAAGAGATATATGTTTTTTTTGTAAAATATTATTTATCAATTCTAAAAAAAGCATTAATCGTTAATTATAATGATATTGCGTTTAGTACTTTTACCTGTTTTTTTATCTTCAAAGCCTAGTTGGGTTACTGTTTCTATTTCGTGAGTTGAAATCCAACGAACAGTTGTATTGTCCATTGTTCTTTCTAAAATATTTTTTTTCTGGGCTGCGTTATAAACCGAAAATTGTAGCCGAAAGTTTGGAATACCTGACTGTTTATTGTCTGTTTTGATAATTACAAAACTCGAATCGCTGTTGTAAATTGTTTCGTAGTTTGCATATAATTTACTAGCTTGTGCATTAATCCAATCTACATTATTATTTTTAAATTGTTTGGTAGAATTGCAATGTACAAATAGAATAGTAATTGCTACTATACTTATCGAAAGAATTTGTTTTTTCATAGAAACAGAGCTTATTAAATTTCGCATTTTAAGGCAATAAAAAAATTATTATCTTAAAATTGCTTTTTTACTGTATCAATTCCAATGCCGTTAAATTAAGCCCTTCATGGGTTTTAAACCCTTGAAGGGCTGTTTTATAAATAACCTCAACTTAACTACATTGGTGTTAATTTTCTAAAAAAGCTCAAAAAAAAAAGAATACTTGCTGTGGAATAAATAGTAAAAGGAGCTTATTTTTTTTGCAAATTTAGGTTTAAAAAAAATAATAAAAAAAAATTGGAGAGAGAATATTGGCAAATCTGCTTTTTAACAAGTTTTTTCGATTCAACTTTAGGTAAAGAAGGTGTTTTTTTACTTATTATTTCGGGGTTCAAAAAAAAAGAAGAAAAAATAAATTTTTATTTTTTCTTCTTTATCATGTTTTATTTGTTCAGGCTAAAACAAGGTTTGTATTAAAATTCACTTGTTTTTTTGAACAAAATAAATTGGTTCTATTCTTTTTATTCTTCTCTTCTGTATTGATACCAACTTTTGCCCGTAGAAGCATTTGTTATTGTAACGTAGTCGTAATCAGATTGATATAAAATTGTAAATACTTTATTTTTCCCGTCTTTTACTGTGTATAAAAACCCATTATCGGTATCTACCCAATTTACAATTTTAAAATCAACCCACTCATCTCCTGACGAGAAAGAAATTTTTTCAATAACGCTATTGTCGTTGCAGGTTAATAAAATATTAAAAGTATCGCCATCATATACATAATAAACTTGCGCATTGGTTTTTGACGCTACACTTAGCGATACAAACAAAATGAGTAATAAAGCAATTTTTTTCATACGTTTAAAATTTTAAGTTAAATAAAATTATTATTTGTTATTTCATTTCTATTAACGCAGTTTTATTTTGTTTATTTTGTAAAAATAAAAAATTAATTCAGCGAATTGAGAATTTTAACAGTTTCTTCGCCATGCCATTTGCGCGAGCCATATTCTTTGAGCACAATTTCGCCTTTGGGCGAAACGACAAATGTAACTGGAATTGATTCAGAATCAAAGGCTTTGGGTGTTTCGGTGCGTGCTAATACTACCGGAAAAGTATAACCTTGTTTTTTTAAAAATGCTTCTACTATTTCTTTCTTTTCATTGGTAATAATTACAAAAACAATTTTGGGGTTTGTTTTTACTTGGTCGTAAAGCTTCTGAATACTAGGCATTTCGGCTACACACGGCGGACACCAAGTTGCCCATTGATTGATAAAAATAGTTTTTCCGGCATAATCTTTCATGTTGTGAATTTTGCCATCGAGCGTTTCAAATGTCCAATCGTAATCGGTTATTGTAATTGCCTTACGTTCCTCTTTATCAATTGCTTTGGGCGAAAACGAAGTTAGTTGTTTTACAAAAACTAATACTTGCATTCGGCTGGCAGGAAAAATGAGTGCCACGATTAATGCGATAAAGATAAAGTCGGAAATTTTTGTCCAAACCGTTTTTTCTTTCCAATATTTTTGAGCTTTTTCTTTGATATTCATCTATTTAAATTGCTAAATTGTTAAATTGTTAAATTGTTAAATTGTTAAATTGTTATTTTATTATTCATTTTTCATTTTTCATTCTTCATTTTTCATTTTTCACTATTGTTTCTAAATAACTTTTGATAGGTGCATCTCCCGAAAACTTGTTGATAATCTTTTTGTTGCGGTCTAGCACATACATTATAGGCGTGCTCGAAATGTAATAATGTTGTTTGTAGAGACTTTCATTTTTAGGGTCCCAAACATTAAACCACTCATTGCTACCGTATTGACTAACAAAATCAGCCCATGCTTTTCTATCTTCTTTCACGTAAACAGAGTAAATAGCCAAGTCGAGCGTTTTGTTTTGAACCATAAAATCTCGTAGTATTTTGGAGGCTTCCTCGCAATGCCCGCAGCCTGTGCTCCAAAAAAACACAAAAATATGCTCAAATTCGAGTGTGTTTAAAGCGATTTGTTCTCCGCTAAGACTCTCTAAATTAATGTTATAGGCATTGCTTCCTATCAAACTGTATCTAAAAACGTCGGCTTCTTCTTTTATTTGGGCTTGCGCTTTTTCGTCGAACCAAGGCGTTTTGCCTTTTGCAATGTATTCATCGTGCAGAAACACAAAGAGTTCGTTAATTCCATCGCGCTGGAAAGAGTGGAAAAAGCTCAAAAAATGCGTAAAAACATAAGCATAAACTTCTTTATTTGCTTTCGATTTTTCGAGCAGTTGAATTATTTCTGCTTTCATAATCGAAATGGGTTTGTTTGCATTTAAATTTCTGGCTAGCAATAATTTACATACACGATTGAGCGCAGGCGAACGCACCAAACCACTATCGGCAAAATTGATGTGTTCAAAGAAAACTTCATTGCTGTAAGCAAATTCAGGCTCGCCATTGAAAGCTGTTAATAGATTGGTTAAGAAGCTATTGCCCGACTTTTGTGCGTACTTTTTCCACGCGTTTTCGGTGAGCGTATTTATTTCGCTAATTCTTTTTTCGATTATAGCCACAGAGTCAGACGTTTTTGGCAATTCGTACAAACGAACTGACAATTTGCCACGCTCTTGCACCGGATTTATTATTTCTTGCTGAAATTCATAGAAATAAGCATTTTCGGTCGAACCTTTTATTTTCATGCTTTGGGTTAAATTGCTTGTGTCGCATTCTATGCTAAACTCTTGGTCGTCAGAAACTAACACATCAAAATACATCTGATTTTCGAGCATTACCAAATACAAGCCACGCGCTAATTTTTCTTTGCCTTGAAAAACAATTTTTCCTTTTTCATCAGCTTTTTCTGTTTTCAAAACGTATTGTTTATCAGCGTAATAATATCCAAATTGAACATTTTTTTGTTCGGCTCCTTTTATTTTTATATCTATTTTGTATTGGGCTTGTACACCAGCCCAACTAACCAGTAAAATGAATGTTAATAGTCTGTAAATCATATCTTAAATTAGTTATAAGTTCGTTTTTATTCTATTTTTTTGGAAACTAAAATTAAACTTTAATTTTTAGCGTATATTTATTTAAAACGCAAATTAAATTCCATTTTTTTATAAAAACTATAAAAAGTAGAATTTATTTTATAAATTTGCCAATATTACTTTTTAAAATATACTATTTAATTGTTCTTTTTTTGCATCGAATACTAATTTTGTATATTAAATTTAAAATTATCTTACATACCATGAATTTTATTCTCAATTCAATATATAGTTTTTTTGTTTTAAATGTAAGTGTTACTTCTGCTAATAGCTTATGGTTCATTTTGTTGTGTTTATTAATTGCCTTTGCGTATTCGTTTTTATTTTATCGAAAAGACAGGCAGTTTTTTGAAACAAAAAAATGGAAAATTTATATGCTTTCAGCTTTTCGTTTTGTTACTGTCTTCTTTATCAGTTTTTTACTTATTTCGCCTATGTTAAAATACATTAGTGATAGTGTAGAAAAACCAATTTTAGTTTTTGCTCAAGACAATTCCGAGTCTATTATTTCTAATTCCGATTCGTTAAGTATTAAAAATGAATATGTTAAAGAACTTGAAGATAAGCTTTTTCAAAAATTAAGTTCTGATTTTGAAATTGTAAAATATACTTTTGGCGAAAAATTAGCACAATCGGATAGTTTCTTATTTGCTGAAAAACAGACAAATATGTCAGAAATGCTCGAAGAGATTTCGGTGCGTTACGAAAATAGAAACTTAGGCGCAGTGATTTTGGCTAGCGATGGAATTTACAACAAAGGCAAAAATCCTATTTATTCTACAAGCGACTTAAATTCAGCTATTTATACAATTGCACTTGGCGATACCTCCATCAAAAAAGATGCATTCATTTCGGAGGTAAAAGCCAATAAAATAGCATTTACCGGAAACACGTTTCCTATTCGCATTGAGCTATTAGCCAATAAGTTAAAAGGAAAAGAAACTGAGGTTACAATTACCAACAACGGAAAACGACTCTTTACTAAAAGTGTTAAGATTTTGGAGAATAATTACATCGAAACAATTGATGCTGAATTGCTTGCCGAGAAAAAAGGCTTACAGCAATTTCAAATTTCAGTAAGGGCTGTTGATGGTGAAAAAAACTTGAAAAATAATACCAAAACGATAATTGTAGATGTGCTTGATAACAAACAAAAGATATTGATTTTGGCTAATTCGCCGCACCCCGACTTGGGCGCAATTCGTTCGGTGCTTGATAATCAACAAAATTACGAAACAACCATTGAATTTGTAGGCAACATCAAAGCCAATGTAAAAGCCTTTGATTTGATTATTTTACACCAACTTCCGTCTTTTCAAAATAAAATTCCAGATATTTTGAGCCAAGTAAAAAAAGAAAATCGTCCAACTCTTTTTATTTTAGGTGCGCAAACTGACATTTTGGCACTCAATAGCTTTACTTCCGAAATGGATTTGAGGGTAAATCAGCACAAAAATTCGTTTGAAGAAAGCTCTGCTTTTGTAAATCAGCAATTTAAGCTTTTTGAAACAAGCAAACCGCTTGCTAAATTTATCGAAAATTCGGCTCCTTTGCTCACCCATTTTGCCGATTACGAACTGTCGGCACAAAGCGAAGTTTTTCTTTATCAAAAAATGAAAGGAATTGCAACTCAAAAGCCTCTTATTCTGTTTGTTAAATCGGCTGATGAAACTCAAAAGGCGGCTTTTATCATGGGCGAGGGAATTTGGCGTTGGCGTTTGACCGATTTTAAACAGAATGAAACGCACGAATTGTTTAGCGAATTTATGGGAAAAGTGATTCAATATTTGGCTTTAAAGGTCAAAAAAGAGCGATTTATTGTAAAAACAGAACGCATTTTTACCGAAAATCAGCATGTCAAATTTCAGGCACAAGTTTACAATCAAAGCTACGAAGCTGTTTCGGGTGCGAAAGTGAGTTTGCAAATTAAAGATTCTGCCGACAGAGTTTACGAATATACATTCAATCAGCCTGAAACAGAGAACGATAAGACCTACAACCTTAATGCTGGCTTGCTTCCGATAGGCGAATATTCATTTACGGCAAAAGCAGAATTAGAGAAAGAAGTTTTCAAGTATTCCGATAAATTTTTAATCGCTTCTCTCGATGTTGAAACAGCTAATTTGCAAGCAAATCATAAAATTTTATATCAATTGGCTCAACAGAATTCAGGAAAACTATTTTATATGAGCCAATTAGATGCACTTGCACAAGAAATATCTCAAAACAATAAAATAAAACCCATTTATCATAGCGAAGAGAAATTGTTGAGCTTTATCAATTTCAAATGGATTTTCTTCTTGATTCTCATTCTTTTAACTGTCGAATGGTTTTTGCGAAAATTTTATGGCAGTTTTATGTAGTAAAATTGTTAAATTGTTAAATTGTTAAATTGTTAAATTGTTAAATTGTTAAATTGTTAAATTGTTTGTGATATAACAACAATAGAACAATTTAACAATGTAACAATTTGTTATTAGAATTTAGAAAAAATTGCGTAGTTTTGCTTTTCTTAGAATTTCGGTCGCTATCAAGTTACGCTATCAACAATTTAACAATGTAACAATTTGTTATTAGAATTTAGAAAAAATTGCGTAGTTTTGCTTTTCTTAGAATTTCGGTTACTATTAAGTTGCGCTATTTATTTACTTCGCCAAATAAGTCAAAATCTTCGGCTTTTAGTATTTTTACGTTGTAAAAGTTTCCAATA
>JAIFNL010000313.1 GCA_020047755.1 Bacteroidota bacterium | reverse complement strand
TCCGAAATTTTGACCGATAAAACAAAAATAACTCAAGTTTTAACCAACTTACTTACAAATGCTTTGAAATTTACACACGAAGGATTTATTGAATTTGGTTATAATTTAAAAAACGAGTATTTAGAATTTTACGTAAAAGACACCGGAATTGGCATAAATACGGAATTGCATCAAAAAATATTTGAACGTTTCCGACAGGCAGACAAATCAATACAAATAAAATACGGTGGCACAGGTTTGGGCTTGTCTATTTCAAAAGGATTTATCGAATTATTAGGTGGCGAAATTTGGGTTCAATCCGAACCAACCAAAGGCGCAACCTTTTATTTTACAATACCCTACAAACTTGCAAACCAAACAGATAATTCGATAGCACCCATAAAACAAAACTCTAAATTAGCTACCATTTTAGTAGCCGAAGACGAAGAATATAACCTTCTACTGCTCGAAGAGTTTTTAAATGCCATGGATATAAAAATAATTCGCGCCAAAGACGGACAAGAAGCCATTGATATTTGCCAAACAAACGCAAACATCGACTTGGTGCTTATGGACATTAAAATGCCAGTAATTTCGGGCGATATAGCAGCAAAACTGATTAACCAATTTCGCCCCGATTTGCCAATAATTGCACAATCGGGTTATGCTTTGGAACACGAGCGAGCAAAATACGAAGGGATTTTTGATGACTATTTGACAAAACCCATTAGCGAAAAGGATTTAAAACAAATAGTGTTGAAATACATTGATAAATCTTGAAATGATAGGATAACTAATTGATTAATAAGTAAATAATTAAAATTAGTTTACACTATTTAGGTTTGTTTATAAACTCTAAATCATTAGCAACGGCATTTATGCCGTTGTGAAAAAATCAGCAGCAGATTTGGGCTTTAGCCCTTACTTTAAACGTATGAGCTAAAGCCCAGTTAATCATTTGTTTATTTACTACGGCATAAATGCCGTAGCTAGTTATAAAATATACTGATTAATATAAACTAAATTCAAACAATTACTTAGTTCGCCTCTTTTACAACAAACATTTCAAGTTTTTTTAATCTTCTTTTTTTCTTTTTTTTTTCAGAAATTAACATTTATTTTCATTCGTGCAGTCTTTTTTTTACGCCTTTAAAACCATGTTATTTGGTTAAAAATCAGCAAAAAAGAAACCAAAAGCAAGACCAAAAAAAGCAATTTGCTATGCAAGTAAAATAAAATTAATACGAAATAGTAGTAATTAATTTTTTTATTAAAAATGAAATGTATTTCTTTGCACTCTGAAAAAATAAAATATTAATATAGTTTAAAATAAAATTTAAAATTAGAAGTTATGTCTGACGTAAATACAAGAGTAAAATCTATTATTGTTGACAAATTAGGTGTTGATGAAAGCGAAGTTGTTGCTGATGCAAGTTTTACTAACGATTTAGGTGCTGATTCATTGGATACAGTAGAATTGATTATGGAGTTCGAGAAAGAATTCAACATTACAATTCCAGATGATGAAGCCGAAAAAATTGCTACAGTAGCTGATGCTATCAGATACATAGAAGAAAGATCTTAATTTTACAAAACAAATCGTGCAAAAAAAAACGATTGTACTTTTCGGGAGTTCAACCTCCGGAAAAGTATTACAAACTACCTGAATGCAAACGCTTTCGGGTAGTTTATTTTATAGCATAAACGTTTTATAATAAAGAAAGAGATACATTTTTTTGAAGCTATAAGCCAAAGCTCTTCGCATCGTTTCGTTACTTCAATGCAAATGAATAAAAATAAAAGAACGTTCTATTTTTTTATTGTAAAATAATGTATTTCAATACAAAAACATTAATCGTTAAACATTAATCGTTAAACATTAATCGTTTAGTTTTAATAACCTTTTAAATTTAAAATATGGAATTGAGGCGCGTAGTTGTTACCGGTCTTGGTGCACTGACACCGATAGGAAATAATGTACAAGAATATTGGGATAATTTGATAAACGGCGTAAGTGGTGCCGCTCCAATAGTAGGTTTTAATACCGAAAAGTTTAAAACAACCTTTGCATGCGAGTTGAAAAACTTCAACATCGACAATTTCATGCCAAAGAAAGAATCCAAACGTTTAGACCCTTATGCACAATATGCTATGGTTGCTGCCGATGAAGCAATCAAAGATTCAGGTTTGGATTTAGAACAAATCAATTTAGAAAGAGCCGGAGTTATCTGGGGTTCGGGAATTGGAGGCTTATTTTCTTTCACCGAAGAAGTAAAAGATTTTGCCAAAGGCGATTTCACTCCACGATTCTCTCCTTTTTTCATTCCCAAAATGATTGCAGATATAGCAGCCGGACATTTATCCATAAAATATGGATTCAAAGGTCCGAACTATGCAACAGTTTCGGCATGTGCTTCTTCAACCAATGCCATAGCCGATGCTTTCAACTACATTCGTTTTGGAAAAGTAGATGTGGTACTTACCGGAGGCTCCGAAGCTGCTGTTAGCGAAGCTGGAGTTGGCGGTTTTAATGCCATGAAAGCAATTTCGACACGCAACGATGACCCCAAAGGCGGCTCACGTCCTTTTGATGTGGACAGAGACGGATTTGTAATGGGCGACGGTGCTGGTGCTCTCATATTGGAAGAATACGAACACGCAAAAGCCAGAGGTGCAAAAATATATGCCGAAATGGTAGGAGCTGCGCTTACTGCCGATGCACATCACCTTACAGCTCCACACCCAGAGGGCGATGGTGCTGCAAGAGCTATGTCGCTTGCACTTGCCGATGCCAACATGAAACCCGAAGAGCTAGACCACGTAAATACACATGGAACCTCTACTCCTCTGGGCGATTTAGCTGAAACTCAAGCCATCGAGCGCGTTTTTGGCGAACATGCTTACAATCTAAGCATCAATTCTACAAAGTCAATGACAGGACACTTACTAGGTGCTGCTGGAGCTATCGAAACCATTGCAGGTATTTGTGCCATGGTACGTGGTATGGTTCCGCCAACTATCAATTTAGACAACCGTGACCCACAAATCAACCCAAAATTAGATTTAACTCCGAATGTAGCCAAGAAAAGAGAAATAAACTCTTTCTTAAACAACAATTTCGGATTTGGAGGGCACAATGTTTCGTTGGTTTTCAAAAAAATTAAATAATGAATGAAAAATAGTTTGTTTGATTAACATTCTAAAAATGAATTTCTTTTATGAATGTTAATCAACAAACAATAAACTACCAAAAATCGTCAATGCTTAGATTTTTTTTAGCCATTTCATACCTATTATCTTCAAAGCGAGAATTTTACTTGCAATTAGTTAAAATTCTTAACTTTTTACCTCGTAACTTGTCCAATTACGAACAGGCATTTATTCATAAATCGGCATCTACTAAAACAATAGATGGCAAAGTTATCAATAACGAACGCTTAGAATACTTAGGCGATGCTGTACTTGGATCTGTTATAGCTGCCTATTTGTACAAAAACTACCCCGATAAAGACGAAGGCTTCTTAACTCAATCGCGCTCTAAAATAGTAAATGGCGAAAAATTGAGCAATTTAGCCAGTATTATGCACATCGACAAGCTTGTAAAATCGCGAGCGCAAGCCACTTTGGGCAAAAAAAACCTATACGGCGATGCCTTCGAGTCGCTAATTGGTGCTATTTATTTGGACATTGGCTACAATCGTACTCAAAAATTTATCCTTAGCAAAATTCTCAAACGCCATATTGATATGGTCGATTTAGTGGCTGTGGACACAAATTACAAGAGCCAACTGCTCGAATGGTGCCAAAAACAAAAAAAAGAGCTCGAATTTTATACCGACCAAGACCCATACCAAGAGAACTTTTTTATTTCGATGGTAAGCATCGACAAAAAAACATACAGCACCGGCGAAGGTCGCTCAAAAAAAGAAGCAGAGCAAGCCGCTTCCAAAGCTACCTTACTCGATTTAAACGAAATTTAGTTTGAAAATTGAGAATTAGGAATGAAGAATGAAGAATGAAGAATGAAAAATAAAACGACATTTTAACATTTAACCATTTAACAATAGAATACTAGAACAAAAATATTGTTTATCAATTAGTTTTTTTTTATCTTTACATTATTATAAAATAAAACCATTAAAGATATGCAGCAAGCACTAACATTACAAACAAATGAAAATAGATTTTTGATAAGTATTGATAAAAACTATATCGAACAAGAATTTGTAATCCGTTTAATGAACAGAATTCGGTTAGAATATCTTGCAAAAATTGTCAATTTTGACGAAAATATTGAAATATTAGGCGAAGAAATAAAAACAGATTGGTGGGAGAAAAATAAAAATAGATTATTAAACCCAGCATAATGAAGAAGCGAATAATAGTTGATACAAACATAATTTTTAAAGCATTACGTTCGCAATATTCAAAATACAGAGATATAATGGACAAAGACGATAATAGTCTAAGTTAGGAATTAATAATTAGGAATTAGGAATTATTATTTTATGATAGAATAACAATTTAACAATAGAACAATAGAACACATAGTTGAAAAAAACGCAAAAAATAAAGCTCGATATACACGATGCTCAATTTGATTTTGAGCTTTTAGGCATTGTATCGTCTGAAAATGACTATACACTTACTTGGGCTATAAACCAAACTCTCGAAATTACACTCAAAAAAGATACTCAGCTCGAAATTACCGATATTAAATTAAATGTAAATAAAAAATTTGAGCGTTTTAGTTATTTCGATGCCAATACTGAAATAAGCTATACTTTGATTTCAAACAAAACCGAAAATGGCTATTTGGCAAAAGAACAAAGTCCGATAGACTTTTTTTTGAAATTGAAAAGTCCAACCCTCGAAATAGCCTCGATAGTGCAACGAAAAATTAAACTTTGTAAAGAAATTCAAGCCGTTTTTGTGTTAAATCCTAGCGAGTTGAAATCAAAAAAACTTTTCATTTTCGAATAATACGTTATCTATTCAATAAAAAATAAAGCTCTAAAATGAGAACATTCAATATATTGATAATTATCATATTAAGCATCACTTCGTATTCATGCTTTACCGTAAAATATTCTACGTCTGGTGCTTCTATTCCGCCCGAAGCAAAAACATTTTCGGTTGATTATTTTACCAACAAGGCACCCATTGCACCAGCTGATTTAGGTCAAAAACTCACCGAAAGCTTGAAAGATAAATTCATTGACAATACCCGTTTGTCGTTAGTTAGCAGAAATGGCGATTTGCTTTTTGAGGGCGAAATAATATCGTATGATATAAAACCAGTGAACATACAAAGCGACGACCAAGCCGGAAATATGCGTTTGACGATGCAAGTAAAAGTAACTTTTGTAAATATGAAAGCTCACGAATGGGACTATTCTACTAGCTTTTCGCAATATATCGACATGGGCGCAGACCAGTTAGAACCAACCTCTACACAAATAGAGGAACTAAACGATAAAATAATTGATGAGATTTTTAATAAATCTGTTGCCAATTGGTAAATTATTCCATTATTTTTTTTTAAATTTGCACTGTAAGAAAATATGAAAAAACAACTAATTATTTTTCTGTATTATGAACAACAAAGAGCTTCTTAACTACATTCAAAATCCCGTATTTTTAGACATTGAAAGCCTAGACAAAATGAAGCTTTTAATCAAAAAGTACCCTTATTTTCAAACGGCTTATTTATTATTTGCTAAAAACAAGCAAGTAAATGGGGATAATTTGCAAAAAGAATTGCCTTTGCTCTCTACTTTTGTGGCTGATATAAACGTTTTGCACAAAATACTCAACCCTGTTGATGTGAAAGACCAAATAAATCGTTTTATAAATGTGCCAAAAGAGGTAAAAAAGAGAATGAGCCAAGTGCTTGTTGAAGATGAAATTACGGAATCTGTGGTTGTTGATTCAACTATTGAAGCACCATTAGAAAAAACAAAACTAGTGGCAAAGTCTGAGGTAGAATTAGATGAAAAACGTGCAGGTGAATTAAAAAAGAAGCAAGATATTGCTATTAACGAGAAAATTGAGGCTGAAAAAAAAAAGAAAAATGATGCCGAAGCCGCTGAAAAATTAGCTGCCGCACAAAAAGCCAAAGAAGAAGCCGAAGCCGCTGAAAAATTAGCTGCCCAGAAAAAAGCTAAGGAAGAAGCCGAAGCCGCTGAAAAATTAGCTGCCGAAAAAAAAGCTAAGGAAGAAGCCGAAGCCGCTGAAAAATTAGCTGCCGAAAAAAAAGCAAAGGAAGAAGCCGAAGCCGCTGAAAAATTAGCTGCCGAGAAAAAAATAAAAGAAGAGGAAGACGTTGAAGTTAGTATTTTAGAAGAAAATACTAAAAGAGAAACTACTTTAATTTCAAACGAAGATTTTATTGAATTTACAATAGAACGAGTAGAAGAAGAGCAAGTAGAGCAAAACAGCGAAACAGCAGAGGAGAAAGTAGTGCCTGAAAAATTAATAGATAAACAACAAATAACAGAAAAGTTAGGCGAAAAGAAAGCGGCAACCGAAAAATTGCCAAAAGAAGAAACCTTAGCCGACAAAATACTTAGAGAAGTAGCGCAACGCAAAACGAAAAAAGGTGATGATAGCGAAAGTAAAAAAAAAACTAATATAATAAATACATTTATTAATGAGTCGGACAAATTAGCTCCTATCAAAGCAAAACCTTCTGGTAATGAGGATAAAGCAGAAAGGAGCATGGTAGTAAGTGATGACATAGTAAGCGAAAAATTAGCTGATTTGTACGTAAAACAAAAACATTACGACAAAGCAATATCCGCTTTTAATAAATTAATTTTGAAATATCCAGAAAAAAATAGTTACTTTGCAGACCGAATAAGTCAAATAAATGCGTTGAAAAACGAATTATAATATCACAATTCTTAAACAAAAAGATTAATCAATATTTAATAAAAAGCAATGTTTATAGTATTTTCAGTATTAATTGTAATAACAAGTATTTTTCTAATACTAATCGTACTTGTTCAAAATTCAAAAGGTGGCGGTTTGGCAAGCAATTTTGCTGGCTCTAACCAAGTAATGGGCGTAAGAAAAACAACCGATTTTCTTGAAAAAGCTACATGGTATTTAGCAATAGGAATTGTAGTGTTTTCTTTAGCTGCCAGCCTAACTATTCCATCGGGCGAGGTTAAAAAAGAATCCAAAATTCTTGATAAAGTGGAAAATGCAGTAGATCCTTCTGTTATTCCGCCAAATATGCCAGTACAAGAAGTTGCGCAACCTACTTCAACTACCGAAGAGAAAGAAGAAGAAAAAAAATAGATTCTTAGCAAAATAGCTAAATCATTTATCTTAAAAACCACAATTAAAAATGATTGTGGTTTTTTTATTTTAAAAAAAAAGACTAAATTTACAATTTGTTTATTATTTCTGATTAAATATAAATTTAATACAATATTCTATGAAATCACTAACCTTTCTTGTTGTTTGCTTTTTTAGTATTGGCGCGTTATTAGCTCAAAACAAAACAATTACCGGAATTGTATTTGATGCCGAAGGCAATGCTGTTCCTGAAGTGCTTGTTAAAATAAAAAAAAGCAAAGCTTCTACATTAACCGATTTTGATGGTAAATTTTCGCTAGAAATAGACCAAAATATTACCAACTACGAATTTATTCAAACAAATGAATATAGCATTCAAACAGTTGAAAAAATAGGTGAAACAGAGTTTAAGTTAGTTATAAAAACAATTTTTGATTTGTCGCTAGAAGAATTAATGGCGTTAGACGTAACAACCGCCAGCAAAAAAGGCGAGAAAATAACCGAAATTCCGGCAAGCGTGGAAATCATAACACGCGAAGACATTCAAAAATATGCTTACACTTCGGTTACCGAAATTCTTCAAAGCATTACGGGCATTTACCTCATCGACGACTACTATTGGCTTGGTAGTAAGAACTTTGGTGTACGAGGTTTTTTCTCAACCGGTTCGTTCAATGATATGGTAGTGCTTGTAAACGGAGTAACTCAGCTTTCGGACAAGTACGGCGACTATCCCGATGTAAAAATAAATGTTCCTATCGAAAGCATTGAACGCATTGAAGTTATCAAAGGACCCATGTCAATTATTTATGGAACTGGCGCATTTTTTGGAGCAATTAACATTATTACAACCCAAAAAGAAGAAAATGCCAGCGAAAATACAATTTCTGCGGCTTATGGAAACTACAATTCGCAAAAATTAAATGCACATATTACGGGCAAGCAAGACGATTTTCAATTTACATTTAATGCTGCTTACACTTCCACCGAAGGTATTGATGTGCCTTTTTCCGATTTAACCACCGATTTAAGCTCGCTCGAATATGTCGGAATTGCAACAAACTCAACTACTGGCGGACAAATGGACGACAGCCGCGCTTATTTCAATTTGGCACTGGATTATAAAGATTTCTTCTTCGATTTAACGTTTGCCGAAACAAAAAAAGATATTTTCGACGGTCAGCCTGGGTATTACGATGGCTCCGAAATGACGACCAAAGCAACGAATATTGTTTTTGGACACGAAAAAGAATTTACCGAAAAATTTAGCTCGCGCTTAAAATTTGGTTACTATTCGCATGGACACACCACCGATTATTCTGTTTTTCGACCCAATTATTACGAAATTGATGCGCAAAATACAAATTCGCTCGATTTAGAATGGAACTTATTTTTTAATCTTTCCGAAAAAATAGAAATTAATGCGGGCTTGTATCAACGAACAGTTTTAGATATACATCAGATTTCCGATTTTGGATATTACGGTTTGAGTTATGGAGCAGGCGAAGCTGGCATTCCGAAGGGTGAAAGTTATTCAACCAGAGCTATTTATGCACAGCTAGAGTACAAACCCATCAAAAAGTTAGAATTTATTGCAGGCGTGCGCTTAGAACATTTAGACGATTACCCGATGTATTACTCTCGTGGAATTGTTTCCGAAGACCCTGCCGATGGAGTTGATCCAGACAATCCCGCAAACAGAACCATTATCAATAGTAATTATTTGCCTGAAAACAATGGATTCACTCTCATTCCGCGTTTTGCTATGCTGTATTCGCTTTCCGAAAATAGTGTAATAAAACTATTGTACGGAACAGCTACCAAACAGCCTTCTTTTTCTGAAAATTACAGACAGCTTCCGGGCGGACGACCACAATTAGATGCTGCAAAGATAGAAACCTTTGAAATTAACTATCTTACAAAGATTACTTCAAGTATTAATTTATCGGCAAGTGTTTTTTACAACCACCTCGATAAATTAGTAGTGGCTACCAATATTTACAACCAAACAACCGGAGAATGGGACATTTACAGCTCCAATTCGGGCGAAATGCAAACAATAGGCGTTGAACTTGGAGCAAAAATGCAATTTGGTGAAAAATTAAAAGCTCATTTGAGCGGAACTTACCAAGAATCGAAAGACTTACGCGCGGGATACGAAGAAATAGAACTAGGCTATTCGCCTAATTTGTTGGCTAATGCAGGAATTGCCTATAAATTATCGCGCAAAGTGTCGCTTTCGGCTTCGGTTTTGCATGTTGCCCAAATGCAAACGCTTTGGAAAACAGCTACGACACCAGAAGCGGGCTATCGAATTGGCAACGCTTCGCCAGCTTATACGTTATTGGATTCAAAACTTAGAATTACAAATCTTTTCAATCAGAAAATTTTTGTCGAATTGCTTGCTAAAAACATTCTAAATACCGAAACTCGTTATCCTACAACCACTTCCAATGTTTGGATGGACAAAGGTTCTTTGGGTTTTGGTAGAAGATTTTTAGTTACTTTGGGCTTTGATTTTTAAGCAACAAGCTTTTTAACCAAACAATATTTATTTTGATTACAAAAACTTAAACCAACAACACCTCAATCATTTGATAGCGTAAAAAAAATGGTGGCTTTTTCAAAAAGTTAGCTTAAATTATAATTTTTTCAATTTTTAAGAATAAAATAACAATAGAACAATTTAACAATAGAACAATTTATTATTAGAATTTGAAAAAATTGCGTAATTTTGCTTTTCTTAGAATTTCGGTTACTATCAAATTACGCTATCAATTATTTTATTACAAACGAATTGAGGTTTTTCATTTTTTCATAACAATTTAATCGGCAGGCTTTTGAAACTTCCAAGCAAGTATAATTTTGGTTTTGATGTTGAAATTAAAACAGAACAAGCTCATTTATTTCGGATAGATGATATTTTAGATGATTTTGCTTCTTTTTTAGAAGAACAAACAAACAATAAAACGCTTAGAACAGCAAATACAATTCAATTTACGCACGCTAACCCCTTGTTTTTGTTTTCATACAAAGCGTTTATAGAAATAAAACTACAAGGCAAATTGACTGTGAACTATAAATTTAGTATCAGTGAATTGATTCAAATTGTTGTACTGCTTATTTTATTTATTGTCTTTTTCTCGCAATATACTTTGCATCAATATTTGGTTGTTAGCGGACTTTTTGTTGTTGTGTTTTTTGTTTTTAACTTATTGGTTATCAATTCCGATTTGTACAAATTGCTTGTGGCTGGAGCTAAAAAAATAATAGCCGAACACGAAAGCGAATTTTCGCAAGAGCAACAAGAATGGCTTGCAAACGACCAAAAATGTCCGGCTTGTGGCTTAGAAATAACTATTTACGACAAACATTGCCCCGATTGTGGTATCAAATTGCGCGACAAAGTGCCAATAAAACCCTACTCTATTAGCGGTGATTATCAAACAGTAAAATACCACCTTAGGGTTTAGAATTAGGAATTAGGAATGAAAAATTAGGAATTAAGAATGGAAACAATTTAACAATTTAACAATAGAACCATAGAATATGATAAAAGTTTCATCAAATTTTGATAGTGGAAGTATAGAGGTATTGAGTATTGACCAAGAGGGCGATATAAAGTTGAATTTGCGTACCGATACCAATTCCGATATTATGCAATGGTTTCATTTTAGAGTGAGTGGAGCTTTAGATATTGATTGCTCTTTTTCAATCGAAAATGCAGGCATTTCGGCATATCCCGAAGGTTGGGAAAATTATGAAGTCGTTGCTTCATACGACAAGCAAGAATGGTTTCGTATTCCTACCACTTTTGAAGAGGGAGTTTTGAGTTTTGAGCATACTCCTATGCAAAATTCTATCTTTTTTGCTTATTTTACGCCTTATTCATACGAAAGGCATCAAGAATTGGTGCACGATGCGCAACTTTCGTACTTGTGCAACCTCGAAGTAATTGGCGAAACGTATCAAGGGCGAGATATAGATATGCTCGTAATCGGCGAAGAAGCTGACGACAAAAAAAATGTGTGGATTGTTGCACGCCAACACCCTGGCGAAAGCATGGCGGAATGGTTTGTAGAAGGCTTAGTGCATCGCTTGCTCGATGAAAACGATGCCGTTTCGCGCAAACTTTTGCAAAAAGCGTGCTTTTATATCGTTCCCAATGCAAATATTGATGGTTCGATAGCCGGAAACCTTAGAGTTAATGCTGCCGGACGCAATCTAAACCGCGAATGGGCTGCTCCCGACCCGCAAAATAGTCCCGAAGTGTATCATATTCTCAACCAAATGATAGAAAAAGGAGTGGATTTGTCGCTCGATGTGCATGGCGACGAAGCTTTGCCTTACGTATTTGTTTCGGGAACGGAAGGCGTGCCAACGTATGGCGAAAGAGTGAAAATGCTCGAAAACGAGTTTAAGCGCAGTTGGATGGAGGCAAGCCCCGATTTTCAAGATGAGCACCATTATCCGCTCAATGCTGCCGGAACTGGTAATTTGGCTATTGGTTGCAAGCAAATAGGCGAGCGTTTTCAATGTTTGTCTTACACCATCGAAATGCCTTTCAAAGACAATGCAAATTTGCCCGATGAGGTATATGGTTGGTCGGGCGATAGAGCTTTGCTTTTGGGCGAATCGGTACTTACTCCCATTTTGGCAGTCATCGACAAGCTTAGATAGTTCAGATAGGAATCTATACAAAATAAACGTTTAGCAAGCTTCTAAAAATCTAATTTTTAGAAGCTTTTTTCATTTTTGTAAATCGTAGAAATTGATTGTCGAACTGTCGAGGAAAAGGCACTGCAATGTGCTTTGAACGAAAAGATTGCGTTTGCTGCATCAAATTAAAACCACAAGCTGTAATTATCCTATCTACATAAGGAAAAAGTGCATAAGCCGGAAAAAAATTGATGCGTTCTATTTCATTGGGCAATTCTATTTCGGTTTGTGTGGCTAAGTGAAAAATTACCGGTTTATTTTCTTTTTGTGCCAAATCTTTTGCGTGCTCTATCAATGCAAACACTTCGTCGGCAGGTGTAGAGTGTACAATGAGCCAATTTTGGCTGTTGGGCTTGCTGCTTAGTTTTAGTTTAAGGCGTTCCGGTATTTCTTTTGGTGGATAAATTAGTTGCAAATTAGAGTATTGTACTGAATTATCTAATGTAAAACTCAAATGCTCGGCACTTAACTCTTCAAACAAAAAAGTATGCGAAAACAAAATTTTGGAGTTGGTTTTTATCAATTCTCGGTATAGTTCCCACTTCAAGTAGCGTGCAAGATAAAATAGTTTAATATTTTTGAAATCAACATATTGCAATTCGCCAATAATTCCCAGCGGAAAAGTATCTATGTAAATAGCTTCAAATGAGTGGCACTCTATTTGTTTTTGTAGAAAGCTAGCCAGCTCTTGTACATTAAAAGCCAAGTGGTTAGGCACTACATTGATGCTGTGCATTGGGAAAAATAAATGCGCATAAGGCGACGAACTTAAAATAATACACTCATTGGCATCAATCTGCTCGGTATAAATAAAAGCGGCAGTTCGCGACAAATGTCCCAAACCACCACCATTTACATAAAAAAGTATTTTATTTTTCAATATTTGTTATCTATTATTAAAGCAAAATTTAAAATATTATAATCTAAATACCTTAAATATAACTTAGTATAAGTTTCAAAAAAAGGTGAATTTTTTTAAAAAAACTACAATCCTTTGGCAATTAGTTCGGCAATTAAAATCGCTTTATCTAGTTCGTTTGCTTCGATAAGCATCACACCAAAGGCAGACGACATTTTGTCTGTTTTTATGTGATATTCAACACTTTCTCCTTTTACTTCAATCTTGTTTTCGGCAAAACGCACGTTGCCTATTTCAGTATCTTCGCTATACACTTTACTTCTGTTTTCTTCCTTGAACTTGATTTGGTAAGGATTTAAGTTCTCTTCGTTGTCGCTAATTTTAACTTTATCGTCATAAAATTTCACTTTCCACTTCAATTCAGCCCCAGCCGTGCGCAATTTAATCGATTCTTCGCCTTTATACTTTACTTCGGCTACAATTTCCTCATCTTGGCTTTGATATTTTCGTTTATCGCCCGAAAGTTTGCTCTTGTAGTGCACATTTTGAACCTTTAGCTCTATGTTAGTGCCATTAATCATAATTTCGGCAAGCAATTTGCCTTGTGCGTCTTCAACTTTGTAAAAAACTGCGCCCGATTTTGCATTTTCGGTCGATTCTTGTTGGGTCGATTCACTTTGATTTTGGGTTGCATATTCTGAATTAGAACTGCACGATGCTGTAATAGCCAATAAAATAAGGGCTATTGAGAGAAATCTAACTATTTTTTTCATTTTTCAAATTTGGTTTTTATTAAACAAAACAAAGCATAAAGATACAAAAAAAATATCGAAAATATTCAAACCTTTGCTTATTTTCTACATTCAACCATAAAAAAAAAGAAAATAATCAAACGAATTTTAAAAGATTAAATATTCATAATTTTTCTTAAAACTTTAAACATTTATCTATATTTTAATTTCGCAAATATCTTATATTGAGCAATTTAATTGCTAAAATACATCACCAAACACCTGCTTTAAAATATATTGATTAGGATAATTAGTGTAATTCAATTTTTTTTTATTAATTTTGTGTAAATTTTAAAAAAGTATTTTTAAAATGAAACACAATTTTAAATCATAAAATAAGTAATGAAACAAGAATAAATGACATTTTATATTTCAAAAAACGGTTGTAAATCAATCAATTAAAAAGGTTGTTCGCTGTTCAGTATTCACAGTTCACTACTTACAAGCTTAAACGAATCTTCTACCCAATTATATTTAATTCAAAAAAAACATAATTTTTAGAAGTTTTTTAAGATATATTTTTTTAATAACGTTATTTAGAACTTTATCAAATTAAAGTGTCTTTTTTTTTGAAAGAACTAAGACTGCAATAAGTACTTATTCTACAACTATATAGTTTTAAATTAAAAGGTTAGTATTAAAGCCACAAAAAATGGAAAAAACAAAAGTTCTATTTGTATCTCAAGAAATAACGCCATACCTTCCTGAATCAGAAATGTCGCTCATTGGTCGTTATTTACCCCAGGGTATTCTTGAGAAAGGTAGAGAAATAAGGGCTTTCATGCCTCGCTATGGTGGCGTAAATGAACGAAGGAACCAATTGCATGAAGTTATTCGGTTGTCGGGCATGAATATTATAATTGATGACAATGACCACCCGCTTATTATCAAAGTTGCTTCCATTCAGTCGGCACGAATGCAGGTGTATTTCATTGATAATGAGGATTTTTTTCAACGAAAAAACCTCCTTGCATCAGACGAAGGCGAGGCTTTTAAGGATAACGATGAGCGCGCTATCTTTTTTGCAAGAGGGGTGCTCGAAACGGTTACAAAACTGCGCTGGGCACCAGATATTGTGCATTGCCATGGTTGGATTACTAGTTTAGTTCCATTGTTTTTGAAAAAATCGTATCGAGAAGACCCGATTTTTAAAAATTCAAAAATTATCACATCGGTTTACGATGATTTGTATCATAGAGATTACGATGACCATTTCAACAAAAAGGTTAGAATTGGTGGCGTGAAAGACAAGGACTTAGTGGTAATGGAAAAAGCCGATAGCCTTAATATAGCAAAACTGGGACTTTATTATTCTGATGCTGTTATTTACGGAAGCCCTCAAATAGACCCGCTTTTGGAAGATTACATTATTTCTACCAAAAAACCTCGACTTCCATACCATACCATGGATAATTACATTGATGCGTATTCCGATTTTTACGACAAAATTTCGCCCAGATAATTTTGCATCTTTTTGCACGAGTTCTTTTTTTATTACTAAATAAATCTTCTGAAATTTAGATTTTTATAGAAATATGCGAAATATTTATCCCGCAATATGCCTATCTTAATAAGAATTTTAAGAGATACACATAATGCAAATTCCCTAAAAAACAAATTATGTAGCCTAATGTGTAGGTTGCCTAATTTGTTGTGTTTAATAAAGTTAGCAGCAAAAAAATATTTTACTACAATATAACTATTTAATAATTAAAACTTATAAAATGACAAAAAGGCATTCTACTTTGATATTTTTTCAAGGTATATTTATTTTGATGTTTCTCTTTACTGCTTGTGTAAAAGAAGGTCAGATAGGTTTAAACATTTTACCACAAAGCGATGCTGTGGTTTTTAAATACGATACAATTTCGGTAAATGCTTATACTTTTAAAGCAGATAGCAGTTATACAACCTCCGCATCTAGTTGTTTGTTGGGTAGCATCAATGACCCAAATTTTGGCAAAGCGCAAGCTTCTTTTTTGATAAAGCTCAACAATAGCGCAACTACTTTTGTGCCCAAAAATATTATCGACATCGATTCTGTTGTGTTTCAAATACCTTTTACCTACACGTACAAAGTAAAAGATACGGTAACTAACGAAACGGTAGCGGTTCCTAAACTCGATAGTAGCTATTATGGTACTATAAATCAAAATTTTACATTTAGAATGTACGAGCTTTCTAAAAAATTAGAATCAGATACGGTTTATTATTCCAATATGAGTTTAGGCGGTTGGTATAATTCGGCAACCGAAATTGCACACGAAACTAAAGTTTTCAATGGTAATGAAGGTTATTTGAAATTGATGCTCAATGATAATTTTAAAAATAAATTCAAAACTGCCGACTCTACCGATTTTGCTACGGTTGATAAATTTACTGAATTTTTTAAAGGCTTCTATGTAAAAGTAGATGAACAAAATTCGATGGGTGGAGCTATTTTTTCGTTAAACTCTAGTTCTTCCGATGCTCACGTAACTGTTTATTACAGAGCTAATAATAAAACCAAAGCTACTATTGATACAATAGCTGCCGTGTTTTCTTTTGGAGCTACTGCGCCTAAAGTAAATATAGCTAGCCATAATTATTCGGCTACTTCGTTCAATTCGTATTTGAACAAAACAACTTGGCAAGATTCGGTTACTTATTTGCAAGCATTAGATGGTTTAAACACAAGGGTTTTGATTAATAACTCTGAGTTGCTCAGCTTACAAAATAAAGTTATTTACGATGCTCGCCTTTTGGTTCGACTTCACGATACCTTAGATGTTCCGATTAAGCCATTTGAACTCAACTCAATGCCCATACTTTTGCAATATAGCGACGATGGGTTAGCCAAATTAGCTATTGCCGAGTACAATCTCACGTCTGGATATTTAGGTGCTTATCGAAACAAAGACCTTTATACATTTACCATAACCAAGTACATACAAGATTTGGTAGATGGAAAAGAAGTAAACAATGGGTTTTCTATTCAAGACCACAGCCCACAAACCTCGGCACGAAGAAGCATTTTGAGAAGTGGAAACAACTCAAAACCAATGCAAATTATAATTAAATATTCCGATTTGCAAACCAAATAATACAAAAAAACTGTTTAAGAGTTTTACAAATTAAGCCCACAGAGTTTCACTACGAAATTGTGTGGGCTTACTTTTTATATTTCTTTACGAATCCAAAACATCGTTTATCATTAAATCAAAAATTTGCTTAAAGCTATAACCACTTGCTCGTATTTGTTTAGGTACTAAGCTATTGGCGGTCATTCCAGGAATTGTATTTAGCTCTAAGAAATAAAACTGATTGTTGCTCAAAAAATAATCGACTCTTACCAAGCCTTTGCAGTTTAATAAATCGTAAATTTCGGAACTCATTTTCTGGCATTCGAGTGTTAATTGCTCCGAAATACGCGCAGGAGTAATTTCTTGCGCCAAATTGTCGGTATATTTGGTTTCGGTATCAAAAAACTCAGCATCATACACAATTTCGGTAAGGGGAAATACAATTTCAGCTTTTTTTGTTTTTACTAAACCGCAAGTAATTTCTATACCTTTAATAAATTCTTCTACCAAAACGGCTTTGTCTTCTTTAAAGGCTTTTTCTATTGCCGGAATAAGCTCCTCTATTTGTTTTACTTTTGATGCGCCATAACTCGAACCGCCATTGTTGGGCTTTACAAACATGGGCAATCCAAGTTCTTTTTGCAAAGCGTCAGTGTTTACCTGTTCGAGGTTTTTAATTAGAATCGATTTTGCCATTTTAATATTTTTGTTTTTCAAATACGAATTGCACGTATGCTTATCAAACGAAAGAGCCGAAGTAAGCATGTCGCAACCAATGTATTTGATGTTGAGCATATCAAAATAAGCTTGTAGTTTTCCATCTTCGGCGGGCGTTCCGTGAATGGCAAAAACAATCAAATCGAAGCTTGTTTTTTGATTGTCGAAAGTAAAGCTAAAATCATTTTTGTCGATACCAATATCGCAGTGCAAACCGCTTGTAACAAGCCATTGTGTTTCTCTAATGGTTATTGTATATAACTCATATTTTTCACTATCTATATGTTTTGCCATTTCGTTGGCACTCATTAGTGAAATAGGATATTCCGAAGAATTTCCACCGGTAAGTAATGCTATTTTTTTTTTCATTTTTTTAATAGAAAAAATGCAAAACAATATAATATTGCATTGCGCTAAATTGGACTATTTTTTCACAAAAATATTATTTTTTTGTTCAAAAAAGGACTTGTTTTATAAACTTTCTTAAAAAAATAAAAATAAGAAAGAAAAAAGTTTTGAATCTGAAAAAAAATTCGTTACTTTGTTATCAATAAAAAGCCAATTTCTACCCCCGTTTTACCCGAAACAAACCATTATTTAATACAAACTTGTAAATGCGTATATTTGTATTTTTATTAAAAGAAAGTTTTGTTTTTGCTTTCAATTCGCTTGTTAATAATAAATTAAGAACCTTTTTGTCTCTTTTTGGCATCACTATCGGAATTTTTTCCATTATTTCGGTGTTTACCGTTATTGATTCGCTCGAAGATAATATTAGAGAAAGTATTGCAACACTTGGCGACGATGTGGTTTATATTCAGAAATGGCCCTGGGCTATGGGCGATAGCGAGTATCCTTGGTGGAAGTACATGATGCGTCCTGTGCCCAATATGCGCGAAGCAAGTGAGCTTGCTGAGAAATCGAAACTTGCAGAAGCGGTTGCTTTTCAAGTTTATGCAAATAAAAACTTGCAGTACAAAGACAATTACGCCGAAAATATTGAAATAGAAGCTGTAACCGAGGCATATAAAAATATTAGAGTTTTTGATATTGCAAAAGGTAGATATTTCTCTGATTATGAAATGCAAAAAGGAGGAAATAAAATAATTATGGGCGCAAAAATAGCCGAAGAACTTTTTCAAAGCGAAGACCCAGTAGGAAAAGAACTCAAAGTAATGGGAAGAAAACTCGAAATTATTGGGGTTTTTGCAAAAGAAGGCGAAGATATGTTTGGTATTAGCAAAGACGAGCGCATCATTATGCCTTTGCAATTTATTCGAAACATTGTAAATGTAAAAAGCGAAGAACTCGGACCTATGATTTTGGTTAAACCAAAAGCAGGCATTTCGGTTGATGAATTAATTGACGAGCTGCGTGGCTTAATGCGCTCAATTAGAAGGCTTCACCCTTTAGAAGAAGATGACTTTGCTCTCAATAAAACCAGCATTATTTCACAAGGTTTTGATGGTTTGTTCATGGTTTTAGATATTGCCGGAATGATTATTGGCGGTTTTTCTATTTTGGTAGGTGGTTTTGGTATTGCAAATATTATGTTTGTATCTGTGAAAGAGCAAACTACAATTATAGGTATTCAAAAAGCAATTGGCGCAAAACGTTATTTCATTTTGTTGCAGTTTTTGTTCGAAGCCGTTTTGTTGTCGCTTATTGGTGGAACCATTGGGCTTTTAATCATTTGGTTAGCAACTATTGGCATCAGTAGCGCAACCGATATGAGTTTTGCGTTGAGCTTTAAAAATATATTTATTGGTTTGTCTATTTCGGTAACTATTGGTATTATTTCAGGGCTTTTGCCTGCATTTACGGCTTCTCGCTTAGACCCAGTAAAAGCTATTTCACAAGTTTAACTTGTCTGTTTTTTTTGTAAATTGATGCGATGACTTGGATTAGTTTGTCTTTTTTTTTTTGCAAATTGATACGATGACTTGAAGTCATCGTATCAATGTTATACGGGCGTGCATCAATTTTATAAAGCAATTTAACAATTTGTCTGCTTCTTGTTTTTAGAGGTGGACTAAAGTTATTTTGTTTTAAATCATACAACTGCAAATACAATGAAA
>JAIFNL010000143.1 GCA_020047755.1 Bacteroidota bacterium | reverse complement strand
ATTTTGTAAATTTGTAAACTGAAAGTAAGCATATAACAAAAAAAATAAAGCAAATGCCCAAACTATTTCGATTTCTAGGATATTTATTCCATTTTTATAGCAATGACCACGAACCGCCTCACGTTCACATGGACGGTAAAGGAACTCAAAACAAGTACGATTTAGACAAAAAAGAATGGACTAAGAAAGAAACAAACAGCCAAGATTTGAAAAAAGCAAAAGAAGAGATAGAAAAAAAAAGAAAAGAAATAGAAGCAAAATGGAACGAACATTTCAAAAAAAACAACTCTAACAACTCGGAAAATGACAAATAAAGAACTAATCATCAAACTATTCAAACTGTGCGATAAATACGTAGAGGTGGAAGATTTTCCGGAATTTGAGAAAGAATTTGCTCAAATTAGCAACGAAGCCGGAGTGGATTTATACAAAGAATATTATGGAAAACCCTTTTCAGAACTAAAAAAAGAATACGCTAGGTATAGCTCAATGGTTGATGTTTAATGAATTTTGCGACAGAATAATTTTGCTAACCTAAAAACCGAACGCATAATTGTTTGTCTCTACGTTTGGTCTTTTTTTATTTTTACCAAATTTTTTACCTCCTTATATATAGGAGTAGGAGGAAATCGAAAGGAAATATTGACTGTTTTTTTTTGTTATAGGAAAATTTTAGTATTTTTGTAGTTCTAAAAATACAACGAATACGGTTTTTTTTGCGCATAAGCAATGTTATTGGCAATTTTACCACAACAATACAGACCAACAATGAATAATAGGATAATAGGAATAGATGTAGCAAGAGCCATTTCAATCATAGGTATGATAATCGTTAATTTTAAATTGGTTCTTGGCGGGCAGGGCACAAAATGGATGGAGAACTTTGCCGGCTTTTTCGACGGAAAAGCATCTGCAACATTCGTAACCTTGGCGGGTGTTGGAATTGCGCTAATGACAAACTCTGCTTTCAAGAACGGCGATTTAGAAAAATTGAAAAAAAGTAAAATTCAAATTTTAAAGAGAAGTGTCTTTTTATTCATTCTAGGACTTTCGTACTTTCTTATTTGGCCCGCAGATATTTTGCACTATTATGCAATTTATATGTCAATTCTATTACTTTTTTTTAATGCTTCAAACAGAACGCTGTTAATAATAACAGGTATTTTGATTTTACTGTTTCCTGGTTTACTTTCCTTTTTTAATTATGAAACTGCCTGGAATTTTGAAACTTTAGCCTACAAAGACTTTTGGACACCCATTGGTTTTATTAGAAACCTATTCTTTAACGGATTTCACCCTGTAATTCCTTGGTTAGCTTTTATGTTTCTTGGGCTATGGTTTGGACGACAAGATTTGATGAATGCCCAATTTTTAAAAAAGACTTTTTTATTCAGTCTTGTGCTGTTTTTGATAATGAACATTATTTCATTTTCAAGCATCGAAATTTTATCCGCCGCACAACCGCAATCGAAAGAATTATTTACACAAATCTTGGGGTTAGAACCCATGCCGCCTTTGCCAATTTATATGCTTACCGGTTGCAGTTTTGCATTAATGATAATTTCATTTTGCATCTTAGTTTGCGGTAAATATGAAACAAATTTTCTGGTTCAGGCACTTCACAAAACAGGGCAACTGGCTTTGACATTTTATTTGGCACACGTCATAATTGGTATGGGAATAATTGACGAAATGAATCCCTCAAAAATGGGAAAATATCCAATTGACTTTACTTTGCCTTATGCCATATTTTTCAGCATTTTATGCGTTATCTTTGCTGTTGTTTGGACAAAATATAAAAAATCAGGACCATTAGAATGGATAATGAGAAAATTAACGGACTAAATAAAATTGAACAATGTAAACAAAAAACTGCCTTTAATCGAGTAAGGAAGTGAGGCAGAAACTGCTCCTGCCAGCCTTCACAAACCACGTAGCGCAATTTGCTCCAAACAATGGAAAAGAATGGATAACTTTGGCAATGTGGTCTTCAAAAAACCGTTCGACCGACTTGTCGGTCTGTCGGTTAGGCTGTTAGCAAATCATCGGACAGACCGGACAAGCCGGTCGAACCGATTTTGCGTTCTTTCAAACACTATATAGGAGTAGGGGGCTTATACTCGTTGAAAAAGCGTTCAATGCGTTTGTTTTCTTTCGGCTACTTTGTAATGTATTAGTTCTAAAGACTGTAATGTAAAAAAACCTCATAACTATTTAACATTACAACCGTTTAACAAGATATTTGCGAATTTACTTGTTTTTTCAAAAAAAAATACTTACCTTTGAGGGATTATATTTTGATTCGGGCTTATTAAGTAGCGAACCAAAATTAATTGTCTTTTTGTTTTGGCAAGTGCTTAAAAAAACTAGATTTTTTAGGTCTATTTTGATTTTAAAACCATAGCTTCTAATGTAAACTAGTGTTTAAAGTTAAAGAACACCTTGAAAAAAACAATTTATAGCAGTTTCCTTACAAACAAATCCAAAAAAGGTAACAACCATCAACTCTTCTTCTTTTAGAAATAACTAAAACAATGTCGCCAAAGTTAAGGTTATTTGTAAAATAGCCAGTCAAGGGTTTAAAACCCTTGACTGGCTTAATTTAACAGCATAAATTGTAAAATGAAAGTAGTAGTGGTACAAAAAAATTAATTAAAAAACATATTATGGGACAATATCTTGCTATTGGTTTAGTAACTGAATGCAGTACTTCAAAGAAAAAATTACAGGAACACAATATTTCAAAAGAGGATTTGGTGGATAAAATGAGTGCGAAATTTCACTTTGAATCGTCTATTTATGATTTTATTGAAATAAACGACAATTATGTTTTCAAGCTAAAACCCGAAATTCTCGAAAAACAACTTATCCCATTCTTAGAGAAGTTTTACCCTGCGCTTTACCCCAACGACAGTACAGGATACAAGGCGGCTCTTGAAGAACTGAAAAAAGCCGAACCAGCCACTTGGCTCAAAATTGCTTCGATGAAAAGTTACGAAGAGTTTCAACTCGATGGTTATGCCGAAAGTGAGTTTTTGTATTTCGACAAGCCTTTCAACCCTTATGCTAAAATTGCTTACTCTTCTATAATGCTCTCAATAGAAGGAACTATAAGCATGGAAATATACGGCAGACAGTTCAATTTTTTTAAATATTGCATACAAGAAACCTTCGACAAGTTCCCTATTGCAAAAGCAATTAGAGTGCACATTACGGGCTAAGGTTTTAATGAATTAGCAATCAATGTTGCCAAAATAAAAAAAACCTGTCAGGTTTTGAAAATCTGACAGGTTTGGCTCTCTGACATTTAATCAAATGTCATATATTTATAATAACTAATTGTTTGCCACCCATACAAGTGCGCCACCCATAATTTTAGCACCATCAGTTGTTGGATCCCAAAGGTCTTCTCTTACATCTTTTGAAGGAGGGAAGAAGTTCAAAAATACTCTTCTTGCTTTTTTAACGCCTACGTTTTCTTTGTAAACAATAAACGGAGCGTCGTTATCGTATTTGGCAAGTATAGTTGTGCCTGCTGCTAATGTTCCACCACTATTGTAATAAGACGCAGTTCCACCATTGAAACTCAAAATACCTTTTACCAACTCGTGTTCTACATTAGCAATTGCACCTAAGGTTCTTACTGCGCCGGATGTTTGGTCGGAATTGGTATATAACGAGTATTGAGTATAATTACCTTCGATAGGATAATTGCCTGTAAAAACAGCATCGACTACTCCACCACCGCCTTCGATATACGAAGCCAAAGCATTACCGGTAGCTACTGCATCTTTAGCATCATCGTCGGTAAATAAAAAAACCGCATCATACGCTTGCAATTGGGCAAGTGTAGGCGTTCTGTTTTCCAAACAAAATGTATCTACTGCCTCAAAAAGACCAGTGCCTTTAATTTTAGACTGTACGTCGGCTATCCATTCTGGCGAATCGGCACCCAATACTAGCACTTTTATGGGTACTTCAACCTCCTCTTTTTCGCACGAAGTTGTAAAAAATAATACGGCTAATAAAGCCATAAGTAAAGTTGTTATCTTTTTCATGATTTTTTTTATTAAAGTTACACTATTTATTTTACACTTACATAAACTAAATTATTTATTATTTATTGTTAATATAATACAAAAAGACAACAATGTTTTCTACAATAAGAATATAATTCATTGAAAAACATAGTTTTATTTTTTTTTCGATATTCTTTTTTTTACCGATTAAGTGCAGCTTTCCCCTCGGCGGTAATCATTTCGGGAGTCCAACGTGGTTCCCAAACGAGTTCTACATTTACGGTATAGCCCGGAAATGCTTCTTGCACTACGGTTTCTATTTGCATCAAAATAGTATCTCCTACCGGACAGCCTCGTGCCGAGAGCGTTGCATCTATATCTATTTCTTTTTCAGCTTCGTTGTGCTTTATTTTGTAAATTAATCCCAAATCTACCACATTGATTTCCACTTCGGGGTCAATGACTAGTTTAATCTCTTCGAGTATTTCGAGTTCGGTTGTCGATAAATTATCTAACATATTTTTAAGTTTTTAGTTTTGTATCTAAAAAAGAGTTGTGAATTAAGAATTAAGAATCAATATCGTTTAGTTAAGGATTTAATAAAACGAATGTGGTCTAATCCTAAAGAGTCTTGTGTTAAAATATAGCCCGCAATATTGATACGATGACTGAATTAAGAATTATTTCATTCTTCATTTTTCATTCTTCATTCTTCATTTTTTCTTGCGTACTATTTCTTCTAGTTTTTGTTTGTGGAAGATAATAACAAACGTGTTGTAAACAAAAAGCAAAGCCGTAAGAGTGAAGGCAATAGAACTAAGTTTGATTAGTATTGGCATTTGTACCAAAAAACCAACCATCAAAAGCACAATCGCCACTATGTAGCTGTAATAGTGAGCATGAGCTACTTTTTCTGAATACATATCGGCAGGCATAGGCGTTTTAAATTTGCCCACTTTGCTTTGGTATTTTTGCAACCACACTATAAACGGCAACGTTTTGTACATTTGCCCCAGTATGAGCGAAGTAAAGAAACCTAAAATAAGGCTGGCTCCATAAATGCTTGTTATCGAAGATTGAAAAGAACTTAACATGTCGAAGTTTATTAATGCCAATACTCCTGTAAGTAAGGTCAATATCAAAAATAAAAATGCCAACACAGATAGTTTCATTCCTACATCGAGCTTGCGCCGCAAACGAGCCTTGTAAGCATCGTAATTGTAACGCACAAAGAAGAAAATACCCAGAATAATAGGCAACGCAAGCAATTCTTTTATCCAAGCATTCCAATTAAGAAAAAAGCTTACCGATAGCAACACCAGTCCAACATTGCTAAAGTAATAGGACAGATGGAGGTATTTCACCTTCAAATTATGAGCTATGAAAAACATAGGCAATAACTTACTGGAAACACCTATAACCAAAAATACGAACCAACCCAAAACTCCCCAAAGTGCATGAATTTTGAGCAAATCGATGTTGGTTTGGCTTATAATTCCAACTTTAGCATTGATAATTATGAAAATACCTAGAAACACGGTAAGCGTAAGCCAAATAATTGAATTGATAATAAACCGATTTTCTATGGTTTTTTGCTCAGTCTTGGCTGCACTTTTTAACGCATTGAAGGCAAATAAAACAACCGAAAGCAATACAAATGTTCCACCTGCATCAACCAAGGGGTTGTGTGCTATGTAGTTTTGCCAAAAAGTAAACGAAAGTAAAATAGTGCCTATTGCTAGCAAACCAAAACTAGTGTAAGCCAGCTTTTCGCTGTATAGTTTTACTTCCATCACTACCGGAATTAATTGATAAAGTGCTCCAAAAATAATCATGCTTATCCAGCCCAACACCAATATGTGCACAATGCCCAAAGCATGTGGACCTACAAAAGAATAAGCAATTTGTTCGGAAGCAAAATACAACAAAACAGATGCTACCAGAAAAGCAATCGCTCCAAAGGCATAATGTGGCACCACTACACTCGGGTGTGGTGCATTTTTAGTACTCAAACCTGCATTCATTTATATTAATTAGGAATTTTATTTAATTAAAAATTAAAAATTAAGAATTAAGAATTAAAAATGTAAATGTTTTTTTACTAACAATTTAACAATTTAACAATTTAACAATTTAACCATAGAATTATAGTTTTTTGAAAATAATAAGTTTCATGTTGCTGGAGTCAATTTCTTTTTTGGCAAGGGCAAAGCCTCTGACTTCGAGTTCTGGCAAAAGATATTGAGGCAATCGTTTGTGGTGCACAAAAAGGGCATGACCTTCGTTGAGGTTTTCTATCTCTTCCAAAATAAGCACCATAGGCATAGGCATTTCGTACTCACGCACATCGAGTTCGTGCATTTTGCCTTCAAACGTTTTCAAAGCCATGTCGAAATCTATTTCGCTAGTAGCTTCTGGCAAGTCGGTTGCTGGCTTTTCGTCCATTTTGCTCACAAAAGTATGTACTTCTTCCGAGTTTGGGCGTTCTACCAAATACGAATATCCCTTGTTTTTGAGCTTGTTCAACAACGGAATTGGCTCAAACGTATTTATAATCAACAGCGTTTGATTGCTGCTCAATGTTTCTAAGGTTTTCATTATTTCAGCAAACGGGTCAGTTCCCGAACTGAGAATAGGACGAACATCGAGCGCAACTATGTGTTTGTTTTTCATTGCAATATTTTTTTCAGACCTCTAAAAAATCTATTTTAGCTATCAAGATTTTAAAATTTAAAACGATGCAAAGGTAATTCAATTTAATAAGTATTACCATACCTAATAGTAGGTATTTTAAAAATTAGTAAGCAAATAGAAATGAAAAGACCAAAGAGTTAATTTAACCATTAATGCAGGCGCTTAGAACCACAGGAGATAATAATAATTAATGAGTCCAGTCTAAAAACGCCGGTTATTAGTAAAATAGCGGTCAGACTGCTTTTTCAACTAACTATATAATAACTAATTAGATTTCTGGCATTTTGTAAAAATAGACCTCAAACCGTTTTTTAAACTGAGCTCATTATTTAAAGAACAAATTGACAACAATAATTAGAGTCTGTTTCTAAAGTTAAAATAAATAGCACCGTCCTTTAGTCCTGTAAAAAAAATCACTAAACCATTTAGACTTTAGCCATATTCTAAGCTTTTGGGCAAAAGCCTATACTTTCTTCAATTGAACAGCTTATGTATTTGTGTGAAAATTTTTTGGTAAAAAAAAACTCTTTAATTTAAAATAAAGTGGTGTATTGGTTTGAATATCAATAAAAAGCTATTAAAATAGATTCGTGGTGTTTGCGTAATCAATTTTAGTATTTTATTAACAAAAAGCATATTTTTTTTGGTTTGATTTACATTTCATTAGCCTATTCAAAAAAAGTTTTCAACAATCAATTTGACTTATCGAGCCTTCTTGTTTTTTTTATTGCCAGTATATTTGAGTAGCTTTGACCAAATAAAATTGATTTTTATATTCAATTTGTAATTTAGTTAAACAATTAAAGAATAAATAGTTAAATAAACCACATAAAAAATAGTACTCATTTTTTATAAATAAAGAAATAAGAATGTATTTTGACACAATGACTTCCAACCCAAAAACAACACATAAAACAGCAACAAAGATTTATTCTTTTGATGAGGCTTACAAAAAATCGCTCGAATATTTTGAAGGCGACGAGTTGGCGGCTAGAGTTTGGGTAAATAAATACGCGCTCAAAGATTCGTTTGGCAATATTTACGAACAAACGCCCGACCACATGCACAGGCGTTTGGCGAAAGAAATAGCACGCATAGAGCAAAAATACCCAAATCCGATGTCTGAAAACCAAGTGTTTGAACTTCTTCACAAGTTCAAATACATTGTGCCTGCGGGCAGCCCTATGACAGGAATTGGAAACGTGCATCAGGTAGCTTCCTTGTCCAATTGCTTTGTGATAGGCGAGGAGAAACCCGCTGACTCTTACGGCGGTATCATGAAAGCCGACCAAGAGCAAGTGCAATTAATGAAACGACGTGGCGGCGTGGGGCACGACCTTTCGCACATTCGTCCGGCGGGCAGCCCCGTGTACAACAGTGCATTAACGTCCACTGGCATAGTGCCTTTCATGGAGCGTTATTCCAACTCTACCCGCGAAGTGGCGCAAGACGGCAGACGTGGCGCACTTATGCTAAGCATCTCGATAAAACACCCCGATGCCGAAAAGTTTATTGATGCCAAACTTGAACAAAATAAAGTTACCGGTGCCAATATTTCGGTAAAAATAGACGACGACTTTATGCGTGCTGTCATTGAACGCAAAAAATATGTTCAGCAATTTCCGGTCGATTCTAAAAACCCTGTGGTTGTCAAAGAAATTGATGCTTACAGTCTTTGGGAAAAAATAGTTCACAACGCTTGGAAATCAGCCGAACCCGGAATTTTATTTTGGGACACTGTAATCAAAGAATCGGTGCCCGACTCGTATGCCGACGAAGGTTATCGCACGGTTTCGACCAATCCTTGCGGCGAAATTCCACTTTGCCCTCACGATAGTTGTCGATTGTTGGCAGTAAACTTGCTTTCGTATGTCGAAAATCCATTTACTCCGCGTGCAAAATTCAATTTTGAGCTTTTCAAAGAACATGTAGGCTACGCTCAACGCATCATGGACGACATTATTGACCTCGAACTTGAAAAAATAGATGCAATCATTCAAAAAATAGATGCCGACCCCGAATCGGCTGAGGTGAAACGAGTGGAACGCGAATTGTGGCAAAACATTCAGCGCAAAGCAAAAGACGGACGCCGCACAGGAGTAGGCATCACTGCCGAAGGCGATATGCTTGCCGCTTTGGGCTTGCGCTACGGAAGCGACCAAGGAATAGACTTTTCGGTTGAAGTGCACAAAACATTGGCTATTGAAGCGTATCGCTCGTCGGTAAAAATGGCAAAAGAACGTGGTGCTTTTGTAATTTACAACACCGAAAAGGAAAAAAACAACCCGTTCGTTTTGCGCATCAAAAATGCCGACCCAAAACTGTACGACGAAATGGCGCAATATGGCAGACGCAACATTGCCCTGCTTACCATTGCACCTACCGGAACTACTAGCCTTATGACTCAAACCACCTCGGGCATAGAACCAGTTTTCATGCCGGTATATCGTCGCCGAAGAAAAGTAAACCCCAACGACAACGATGTAAACATCTCTTTTACCGACGAAGTGGGCGACTCGTGGGAAGAATACAACGTATTTCACCATCAATTTGTAAAATGGATGGAAGTGAACGGCTACGATAGCACACAACTCAAATTCTCGTCGAACGAACAAATTGAGGAGCTTGTAAAAAAATCGCCTTACTACAAAGCCACCTCCAACGATGTGGATTGGCTACAAAAAGTGAAAATGCAAGGAGCTGTTCAAAAGTGGGTAGATCATTCAATAAGTGTAACCGTCAATTTGCCCAACCATGCTTCGCAAGAGCTTGTAGGCGAACTATATATTACCGCTTGGAAATACGGCTGCAAAGGCACAACCGTTTACAGAGACGGCTCGCGCGATGGAGTTCTTATTTCAAACAAAAAAGAAGAGAAAACGGAAACTACCGAAAGGGTAAAAAAACGCCCAAAATCATTAGAAGCTGACATTGTGCGCTTCAACAACAACAACGAAAAATGGATTGCGTTTATAGGTTTGCGCGATGGGCTGCCTTACGAAGTATTTACCGGACGTGCCGACGAGGACGGCTTGCCCATTCCAAAATACGTAAGCACAGGACAAATACACAAAATAAAAAAAGAAGACAGCAGCAAACGTTACGACTTTGTGTATAGAACAAAATACGGACAGCAAGTAATCATCGAAGGACTTTCGCACCAATTCGACCCCGAATATTGGAATTATGCCAAGCTCATTTCGGGCGTTTTGCGACAAGAAATGCCTATTATGAATGTGATAAACTTAATTTCGTCGCTCAATTTGAGCAGCGAAACCATCAATACTTGGAAAAAAGGCGTTGAAAGAGCCTTGAAAAAGTACATTCCCGATGGCACAAAACCAAAACAAGGCATCAAATGCAGCAATTGTGGTTCGGACAATGTAATTTACCAAGAAGGTTGCCTTATTTGCAACAATTGCGGCACTTCTAAATGCGGATAGTTTTGTTTTAACTTTGGCTACATTGACTCTTAATTCTCAATTCAATGTAGCCCAAGTTACGAATATAAAAAGTGTCTGAAAGAAAACTCAGCTTCCCTCGTTATTTTAAAATTTTAAAATCCTCATTTACAAAGGTAAACTGCGGTTTTAAAATTTTAAAATGCCTTAAATCTGCTGTTTTCTTTCAAACACTAAATAACGGGAAATCAATAGCTCTAACCTGAAGGTCGGGGCTATTAAAAAAAAAATGAATGATTATCAATTCATTTATTAATTTACATTGATTCTTAATTCTTATCAATTGCCACCAAAAAAACATAAATCATTACCTTACCTTATCAATTTATTCTTTTTTCGTCTTTCTAAATTTCAAGCAAAATTATTTTATATTTTTAGGTAAGCAAAATGGTTTGTTTTATTTCACTAATAATCAAGCAGATGTATCTGATTTTGTGAGGATAAAAAAAATACACGCGAGTAGTAAAAAAAAAACTTTATAAATTAATTGATTTAAAGATAGATATTTTTGTGTTTTTCAACTAAAAATACTACATTTGTAAAATACAAAATTAACAAAAAAGGCTTCAAATATAGTTTTTGTAAATACTTATTAATTAGGTATTTTTGAGTTTTCTCTTTCAAAATTATATACGAAACAACTGTTAAAAAATAAAATAAAGACTTTAAATTTATTACTCACTTAAGGGTGAGTTGTTCTAAAAATTTCTTTTAATTTAAACAAACTTATGGAAGAAGTAAAAGTTTTGTTAGCTGAAGATGATGTAAATCTAGGAACACTGTTGAAAGAATATCTTTTGGCAAAAGGCTATAAAACAGATTTGTATGTAGATGGAGAAATGGCTTACAAAGGTTTCACCAAAAATACTTATGATATTTGTATTTTAGACGTAATGATGCCTAAGAAAGACGGTTTTGCATTAGCCTCTGATATTAGAGTGCTCAATACCAAAATTCCAATCATTTTCTTAACTGCCAAGTCGCAAAAAGAAGATATTTTGGAAGGTTTTAAAATTGGAGCTGACGACTACTTGACTAAACCTTTTAGTATGGAAGAACTTTTGGTGCGTGTAGAAGCTGTTTTGAGAAGAAGCATCAACGACAAAGGTTCGACTAATCAAGCTGAATTTAGCATTGGAGCTTACCGATTTGACACCAACAAACAACTGCTCGAATTTAACGGCGAAACTATCAAGCTAACCACCAAGGAGTCAGAGTTATTGAAACTACTCTGCCACAACCGCAACGAAGTACTCGAACGAAACATTGCACTTCGCAGCATTTGGATAGACGACAACTACTTCAATGCCCGCAGCATGGACGTTTACATCACCAAACTTCGCAAGCATTTGAGCCAAGACCCTGCTATTGAAATAATCAATGTGCATGGAAAGGGCTTTAAATTGATAGTGCCCGACGTAGTTAGCTAGGTTATTGTTTTTATTTTTCTAAAAAAATAAAACGAACAGCTCTCAAAAAAAAGAAAATCTTAATTTTTGAAAGCTGTTTGATTTACTTTTGTGTTATTTCAAACGATTTTCGCGCCAAGCTGAAGCACTCTTATGCGCATTTTCTACTGATACTACTACCGAACTTGCCACTTTTTCTTTTATCAATTTACTAGCAATCAAAGCAGCTATTTGGCTGTTGTCCACTTCCTTGTTGTCTAGTTTTTTAGGATTGAAATGTTTCTCCACAAAATGCGTATCGTAATTGCCCGAAATAAACGCACTGTTTTCCATCACATATTTACCAAATGCCAAGGTTGTAGTTAAGCCCGTTATTTTGTATTCGCTAATGGCACGCAACATGCGAGCAATGGCTTCCGTGCGGTCTTTGCCATGAGTTATAAGCTTCGAAATCATAGGGTCGTAGTAAATAGGAATGTCCATTCCTTCCGAATAACCATCGTCTAAACGCACGCCGTTGCCTTGTGGTATTTTGTAAGTAACTAATTTTCCTATGTCGGGCATAAAGTTTTCCTTAGGATTTTCGGCATATACGCGCACTTCGATAGCGTGCCCGTTGATGTGCAAATCTTCTTGCTTAAAGCTCAAAGGCTCGCCCATGGCTATTTTTATTTGCTCTTTCACCAAGTCTATTCCAGTAATAAATTCAGTAACAGGGTGCTCTACTTGCAAGCGAGTATTCATTTCTAAGAAATAATAATTTCCGTTTTCGTACAGAAATTCTACCGTTCCAGCACCCAGATAATTGCACGAACGAGCCACATTTATAGCCGCCTCTCCCATTTCTTTGCGCAAAGCGGGAGTAAGACAGGTGGCAGGAGCTTCTTCTACTACTTTTTGGTGTCTTCGTTGAACCGAACATTCTCTATCAAACAAATACACAATATTTCCGTACTTATCGGCAAGTATCTGAATTTCGATGTGTCGAGGCGAGCCTACATAGCGTTCGATGAAAACGGCACCGTTGCCAAACGCTGAGGTGGCTTCGCTAATGGCGGTTTTCATTTGAGCCTCAAACTCCTCTTCGTTTTCAACCACGCGCATACCTTTTCCACCGCCGCCGGCAGAGGCTTTTATCAAAATAGGATAACCTATGGCGCGAGCTATTTCTTTGCCTTCCACCACATCAATCAATGCTTCGGCAGTGCCCGGAACCATGGGAATGTTGTAGTTTTTAACGGCTGCTTTTGCCGAAAGTTTGTCGCCCATAATTTCCATGGCTTCGGCAGTAGGACCTATAAGCGTAATGTTTTCTTGTGCCAAACGGCGAGCAAATTCAGCATTTTCCGAAAGAAAGCCATAGCCTGGGTGTACACCGTCGGCTTCTGTTTTTTTGCAAGCCTCTATGATTTTGTCTATCACCAAGTACGATTGCGATGAGGGCGAAGCTCCAATGTGCACTGCCTCATCGGCATATTTTACATAAGGCGCATTTCTATCTACATCGGAATAAACGGCTACGGTTTTTATTCCCATTTCGCGGGCAGAGCGCATTACTCTCAAGGCAATTTCGCCTCTATTGGCAATCAATATCTTTTTCATATAACTGGTTTAATTGTTTTACTGTTCTATTGCTATTTAGTTTTTCGTATGCTGTACTGTTTGTTTAAAAAAACGGCGCAAGTTAAGCAAATATATTCAATTTCTCAAATATATAGATGTTTTATAATTGATAATTGATTCGCTTTTAATATGTGTATTCGTGGTTGAAACTTCTTTTATTTTAAAATATAGAAACAAGTAAAGTCAATTTTCCAAAATTTAATGCTTAATAGATTTAAAAGTTAAACTTCAATAAAAAATTGAAAATAAATAAATATTTATTGTTTATCAATAAAAAAGTTTATATCTTTGGCACATAATTCTAACTTAAAATTTCTATAATTATGTCGAAGAAAAGTAATTTTATATTTAAAGCGCTGCATGTTGTAGCTTGGATTATTTTCGTTGGTTTGTCCATCGAAGCTGGTGGGTTGGTAGTCAATTTTATTTTTAGTATCTTCAAGCCCGAAGTTGTTCAAAATTTATATCAAAAATTGAATTTAAGCGAACTGCACAACCGCAGTTTGTTTGCTTTTTTTGGTATGTATAGTTTTATTTTGGTTATTTCTATTTCGAAAGCGCACCTATTTTATATGGTGATTGAGCTGGTAGGCAAACTTGATTTGTCGAAGCCCTTTAGTACTTATGTTGCTCGCCAAGTTACGAAGATTAGTTATTATACTTTTTCGATAGGAATAATCAGTTACTTGGCACGAGAAACCACCCAACATTTGGTGCATCGTGGCTTTGAAATAGACAAATTGAACTTGTTTTGGGCAGACAGCCAAGCTTATATTTTAATGTCGGCAGTAATCTATGTGATTGCAAGCATTTTTTCAAAAGGAGTAGAACTTCAGAACGAAAACGATTTAACTGTTTAAGCCCTATGCCGATAGTAGTAAATTTAGACATTATGATGGCGAGGCGCAAAATGTCGCTCAACGAACTTTCGCAAAGGGTCGATTTAACCTTGGCTAACCTTTCTATTCTTAAAACAGGTAAAGCTAAAGCAATACGATTTAGTACGTTAGAGGCTATTTGCAAAGCATTGGAATGCCAGCCCGCTGATATTTTGGAATACATTAACGAAAAGGAAAGTGAATAAACGTGAATAGTGTTTTATTAATATACTTTAAGTAAGTTTTCAAAATTAGTTTATACTTTAGCTTTGTGTTCTTTGTGATTTAACTTTGTGTTCTTTGTGGTTGATAATTATTCCAATTAACCACAAAGTACACGAAGAAGAGCACTAAGAACACAAAGAAAAAAAATAAAGATTTTAAGCACCAATGCTATTTTATTTTTGAGTAAACCTTTGGCTATTTGCTTATTTTTAAGCACTTGGCAAAACAAAATATACAATTAATTTTGGTTCACTACTTAGAGGTTGTTTAAAAATTTTAAAGAATAATTTAACGCAACCCAAACTAAAAACATAAATAATTGTAAATCAATAGCCCCGACCTTTAGGTCGGGGAAAGTAAAAAAACACATTTTCGGGCTTTAGCCCAAATTGTGGGCGCAGGTATTTTGGGCTAAAGCCCAATTTTCTGTGGTTTTCATTTCCCCGACCTGAAGGTCGGGGCTAAT
>JAIFNL010000217.1 GCA_020047755.1 Bacteroidota bacterium | reverse complement strand
TACGCGAAAAATGCCCTTGGGACAGTGTCCAAACCATCGAAAGTTTGCGAACGCTTACAATAGAGGAAACCTTTGAACTTACCGATGCTATTTTAGCTGGAAATTTAGAAGAAATAGAAAAAGAACTTGGCGATTTGATTTTGCACATTGTTTTTTATTCAAAACTTGGACAAGAGCAAAAGGCTTTTGATGTGGCTGATGTACTGCACAAAATCTCCGAAAAATTAGTTTATCGGCATCCGCATATTTTTGGCGATGTAACGGTTAAAGATGCCGAAGAAGTAAAACAAAACTGGGAAGAGTTGAAATTGAAGGAGAAGGACGGCAACAAAACGGTTTTGGGCGGAATACCCAAATCGCTTCCGGCTATGATAAAAGCCAATCGTTTGCAAGAAAAAGCGCGTGGCGTGGGCTTCGACTGGGATGAAAAAGAGCAAATCTGGGACAAAGTTTTAGAGGAATTTAACGAGCTTCAAGTAGAAATAGCTTTGAACAATCAAGAAAAAATGGAGGCTGAGTTTGGCGATTTGTTCTTTTCGCTCATCAATGCTGCTCGTTTGTACGGAATAAATCCTGAAAATGCCTTAGAACTTACCAATCAAAAATTTACAAAGCGATTCAATTATTTAGAAGAAAAAACAATTAAACAAGGTAAGTCATTAAAAAATATGACTTTAGCCGAAATGGACGTTTATTGGAACGAAGCCAAAAAATTGTGATTTTTTGTGGGAGGTAAATTTATTGATACAGGTGGCTTTGGAGTTACCTGTATCAATAATAGAAAATACATTTATGTTGTTGATATATAATAGTTTAAATATATTGAATATTGCTCATTTTTATTTGTACAACTGGGTTCTATTTTTTTTGCATTAGATTATTCAATCTTTCAATTTTTTATTTGACAAGCAGAATGACATCAAAATCCCATAATAACGGTAAAATGAAATAAACCAATAAAGTAATGATTACTATTGAAATTAAATTTAACATAAAACCAGCTTTCATCATATCTTCGATTTTTACATAACCCGAACCAAAAACTACTGCATTAGGTGGTGTAGCTACCGGCAACATGAATGCACATGAAGCGGCGATTGTAGCAGCCGTTAATAAATAATAAGGATTTACATTTATTCCTACAGCAATTGAAACTAGGATAGGCAACAACATGGCAGTAGTAGCAAGATTTGAAGTTATTTCTGTTAAAAAATTTACAGCAGTAATTAAAAGTAACAACAATAATATTAATGGAACTGTTTGTAATACAGTTAAATGTTGACCAATCCAAACGGCTAAACCACTTTTTTCGAACCCTATTGCTATTGCCATTCCGCCTCCAAAAAGCAATAAAACACCCCATGGTAAATGCAGAGCATCTTGCCAATTCAATAATGGTGTAGCTTTCTTTTTACTTGGAATAACAAATAATGCAAAACAAGACAACATTGCAATTATAGAGTCATCGATGGCTGGAAAATAAGGCGTTATTAAAAAAGATCTTGTAATCCAAGCAAATGCCGTAAGCATAAATACAAATAGAATTAATTTTTCCTCATAACTCATTTTTCCTAATTCTTCAATTTGGCGGTTGATTTCTTCTTTGCCACCTGGAAATGTTTTTTGTTCAAATTTAAAAGCAAATTTAGTCAAAAACACCCAAGTAATTGCCAATAAAATACTAGCAAAAGGGAACCCAAAAATAAACCATTGAAAAAATGTAATTTCAATACCATAAGATTCTTTTATGATTCCTGCAAAAACTAAATTAGGTGGTGTTCCTATCAATGTTGCCATTCCACCAATTGAAGCCGAATAAGCAATAGCTAACATTAATGCTTTTGCGAAAACTTCATTCTCTTTTTCTATCGTATTAGGATTGTCTTTTAATTGTTTAATAATAGCTAAACCAACAGGCAAAATCATTACTGCACAAGCAGTATTTGAAATCCACATCGACAAAAAAGCAGTAGCAATCATAAATCCAAGAATAATTGTACTTACATTGGTGCCTACCGTTCTAATAATTTGCAAAGCAATTCTTCTATGCAAATTCCATTTTTCGATAGCAATAGCAATGATAAAACCACCAAAAAAGAGGAAAATAAATGGATGACCATAAGATTGAGTAGTTTCGGAAAGGGTTAATCCGCCACTTAAAGGAAACAAAACTATGGGTAACAAAGAAGTAACGGAAATAGGAATCGCTTCGGTAATCCACCAAGTAGCTATCCAAAAAGTACCTGCAAGAATTGCTCTTCCTGCATCACTTAAACCTTCAAATTTTATGAAATAAAAGATAAAAAAAAATAATAAAGGACCTAGAAATAATCCGATTGTTTTCTTTGAGAGACTCATATTTTTAATTTTAAGATTTTAAAAACTTAATACAACAAACAAACGCAACTGATTTCAGACACTATTTTCAGTATTCTATTGCAATACTAGATACTTCTGGTATTTGAAACACAACTGTGATTTATTCTCGTAAATAATCGTACACTCCTTTTCGAATAGCAGAAGCATCTTGTAAAGTTAGTCCAACCGGAAGATATAGGTTGGAAGTTGGATTTTTACCAAACAAACTGTAATAAAAAGCGCACGAAACTAAGTAAGTTCCGGCTAAAGATGGGTGTTTGTTGTCGGTAAAATATAAATTAATTTGAGGGTTTGCTTTCTGAAAAGCGTCCCAAACAGAACCTGTGGGCACAACCTGAGCCTTAATTTGAGACCCCACCGATAAATAAGATGCCGAAATTGTGTTTATGTCATTGGGCGTTTCTTTTGGAGCCCATGTCATAAAAAGAACTGTTTTGGCATTCGTTTTTTTTATTTCCAAATCCAATTTAGTGGCATATTCCAAAAATAATGCGGGGTTGTTGATGGGGCGGGTACTTTGCTCCTGCAGCACAACAATATTCCATTTTTTATTCTTTATTTTATTGGTTGTTATAGTATCTTGATAATGAGCTTGTAATGTATAAGAACTAAAAGCTACTTTCTGTATTGAATAATTGAAAGAAGTATCATTTTTAGCATCTGCATCTAACATTTTCTGGAGATGAAAATCAACTCCAGAATTGTAGAAAGTGTAGCTATTACCAACAAATAAAACGTTAATATCTGTTTTTGAAGTATCTAGGTTTGGTATTATTTCTTCTTCACAACCCCAAATACCAAACAGAAGAACTAAAAAAAGAAAGAATTGCTTCGGAAATATCATTTTTTTGTAATTATAAATCTACTTACGTGAACTGCTTATTCGCTTTAAATTGTATTTGGAAATTTTAAAATATTAGTTGAACGATAACCGAACCTGCTAACTTATTTATATCATCACCATAGTTTATCGAAGAAAAGCTAGTTTGCAATTTAAGATTATTTTGTTTGAAGTATTTTGAAAAACCTACCGTTTTTTCAGTTGTTTTTTTCAATACTGAATTGGTGTTATTCGTAAATTCAGGAATTAACTCACTATAACGAAAATCGAGAGCAAAACCATTTTTGGCAACATATCCAAACTGAGCATTGTAAGCTGTTCCAAGTGCTAGATATTCACTTATTTGTGTTGGAATTAAAGGACTTGTTGTGGCTGCAGTCGTATAACTACCATCTAATGAGGTTGCCGAAGCCATAGCAAATTCACCTAAAAGCGAAAAACCTTGATATTTGATGAGTATATCGCCATAAAACTTGCGGTAATCGGGATATTTTGCAGATGTGTTTACATCAAATAACTGAAAATCGCCATGCCCTTCGCCCACGGCATTACTAGCTCCTGTATTGTAACTGGCAGCTCCGCCGATAAGCATTTTTAAGTTTTTTTCATGAGCCAAATCAGCAATAAAGTCGTCATTCCCTTTACTGAAAAAACCAAGAGGATATACATCTATTCTACCGCTGTATTTTAAGCCACCCTTGTCGGTATCGCGTGAGTCAATGCCAAACGAATTTCGACCATCGCCGCTAGTTACTGATAGTTGTGGAACAATTCCTATTTTTTTAAAGTCAATTTTTTGAGAAACAAACACCCCAAATTCACGACCTGTTCGGCTGAAACCTGTACTCAACAAACTCCTGTCGGCAAACTGGAGTTTATCTTCCATAATCAGCATTTCACGGTTGTTGGCAACGGATTGTTTTTGTCCAAAAGTTATATCCAAGCCATCAATTGGCGTGTAATTAACCCAAGCATCTAATAATGGAGCACTCTGACTGAAATCGGTTTGCAAAAAGAAATTCACCTTTTCTTTGAGTGCTCTGCCCGAAATATTGAAATATGACCGTTTTACATTGTAAAAATAATCGGGCTTTGTACTATTCATTTTTTCGATGCTAACCGAAGGTTGTATCATTCCTCCAATCTTAAATTGATAGGCACTGTCATTTAAGCTGAAATTAAGACCATTTCCCAATTCAAAACTTGCGTTGTTTTGAGCATTTGATTCAAACGCAGATATTGAGATTAAACCTAAAATATAAAAATACAATAATAGCTTCTTCATACAATTTTTTTTGATGATATGATTTATAATGCAATTTCTGATAAATACCTGTAAATGGGTAATTCCTGATTTATGGCTGTTTGAAGTACCGAAAACGAAACAAAACTATTTGGAGCTTCCGGCTCAAGTACTTCTATGGCTAAATTCGATTTGGGTTGATTCATATACACAATGTAACTGCCTGCCGGAAAACTTCGCTTCACTACATTCGTTTGAGCAGTTATGTTTTGACGAAAAGCGCCTTCGGTTTGCATTGCATCTTTTTGATATTCGGTAACTATATAATTTTCAACCTCTAACTCTTTCTCGCTTTTCAACTGCTCCACTTGTAATCCCAATATTTTCATTTTTTCCACCAACACCTCCTGAGTTGGCAATAAAATGTAAGCTATTGGTCTTGTGCGGGTTAGTGCTGGCGTTGTATGCCAAGCATCGGACAAATTCACCTCAATTTCAATCAAATTGTTTGTTTCCAAATCAATAAACTTCAATTTTTGTTTCAAAACGGGTGCTTTGCTTGTTACCACAACTTCAGAGTTCGGATTTTCCACTGCTTTTTTTATTTCTGATTTTACTTCATCTACCTGATTATAAGCCGTTTTTAAATACGAACTTGCTACCAAAAAAGTGCTGTACACCCTTCGTTTGAGCGAAGTTCGCCCCAAACCGCCACCTCTAATTTCTATTAAACTAGAAACGGCATTGGTAAGAGCAAACGACGTGGCACTGGAACGTGCGCTTATCGAACCTTGCTTGATTTGAATTTCGCCCAACACTTTTTCGGAAGTAAAATAATCGTAATGTGTCAATTTGTTTTCATTGAGCAAGTTAGTGGCATTCTCAACAAACCTTGTTTTAGTGTATTCACGCATACTTTGTGGTATATTCAAATTGCCGGAATACATAAGCATCACATCATACGGAGTTGTTACCCCAAATGTGCTGAGTTGCAAATAATCTTTTCTGAATGGGTTATATTCATGAAAATCCATTGCCACTTCGGCATTAAAATCACTAAAAGCTTTTTTTAAATATCTGCTTTCGGGTGCCATTAACTTTGTCTGGTCTCGGTTTAAATCAAGTCCATTTGCCGAAACACGTTCTTGTATTTGGTTACCATCAATATTCGCCATGGGAACAATAGCAATTACAAGTTTATCAAGTAGATAGCTATATTCCGAATCATTTAACAGTTTATCGAGCAAAAACAGCATTCCTTCTGTACTTGCAGGTTCATCGCCATGCAAGCAGGCTTGCAACCATACTTTAATTTTATTGTCGTTCCCATTCTTCTTTTCCAAAAGTACCATGGGAATTTGTTTGTCTTTTTGACTTGTGCCGATGTAGCTAATGGTTACAATGTTACTGTGTTTGCTTTGCTGTGAACTTATAAAGGCAATTAGCTCTTCGTAAGTTGTAAAACCTTTTTTCTTCAAGAAAGTAGGCGTAGTCATTTCAATGTCAGGATTGGGGAAAAACTTATCCGTCATTTTATTTGTTTGCGGACTCACTTGCGCCTTAGAGCAAACGGTTACAAAAAATAGTATTAGAAACAGTAATTTTTTCATGACTTAAAAAGCTATAGAAGTTAATACATTCAGAATCCATTCGTTTCCAGACATTGGCGAGCCCGACAAATTGTTAGAGCCTGCTTTGGGAGTAACATAAGTAACTGAGCCTTGTATTTTCATGCCATAACCCCTCGTCAAGTACTTAGATATGCCAACAGTATAATAATTGGGTCGGTTATAAAACGTTTCATTGTTTAAGAATGAATGCTTATCGGCATCTAAATGCGTGTAACGTGCATCAACCGAAATAAGATTTTTAAACACATAACCCGCTTGAATATTGTACCCTTTACCAAGAATCATACGTTCTTTAATGTAGTTCGATACATTTTGAAGACCATCAATATCAATAAATGTTGTAGCAGTTGATCCATCGTTTCTAACCCGATACAAAATATCATCAGGAATAGCCGCTTTTGTACCAACAAATTCGCCAAGCATCGAAAAACCACGATATTTAAACAGAAAATCGATTCCGTATTTTGTGTAATTGGGCAATGATTCCTGCATTATGTCATCAAGATAAAGAATAGCTCCACTTTCTTTGCCGTTACGGCTACTCATACCCATATTGTAGCTCAGATTTCCACCTACAACTAATTTGGGCGTTAATTCGCGGGCAATATCGGCTTGTCGGAATTGACCAAAATTTCGGAATAAGCCAAAAGGCAAATAATCGAGTCGGGCTCCAAACTTTAATCCACCATGATCTTTTTGAAATACATTTTTACCATCGCCATTGGTAATAGTCAAACTGGGGCGTAAGTATGATTCTCTTCCTGTTTTGAATGAACCATCAATAAAAAGTCCAAATTCACGAATATTGCTAAATGCCGAAGTTACTCTGCTTCGTTCCACCAATTGCAAGGCTTGTGAACCCATGGTTAATTCGCGATTGTCGGTTGGCGTGCTACGCTGCCCAAATGTAATCTGAATCTGTTTGTTCACATTATAAGCTACCCAAGCGTCCATCAAAATACTGCTCGAAGCATCTCCCGCTTCGTCCATACCACTCAAATCAATTTGCAAAGAATACTCCATTTTTTGCGAAGCAGTATTTCCCGAAAGACGAAATCTTAACCGCCTCATTCGAAAACGATTGAATGCATTGGGCAGAGAAGAATCTGTAAATATTTTACTTTCAAACGAAGGTTGAAGGTAGCCTCCTAATTTCATTGAAGAACCATCTTTCGATGAAATTACAATTCCTTCGCCAAAAGTGTAGGAATTTAATTGAGAATCCTGTGCGCACAAAAAATGTGATGCTAAAAAAATGAATATAAACAACGTTATTATATGCCTTTTCATGGAGTTGATTTTTCTAAATTCGTTCAAATAATCTGATATTATTCAATAAATAAGCATATTAAGGTAGAAAACGTGTTCCGTCAGCTTTTGTTCCCGGCGAAAAGAATATACCCTCGTTGGCATAGTGATGTTGAATAAAATCGCCTGTAAAATCGGGTGATCGGGTATAGGATTCGTTTGGATTATCCGACAAAGGCGTAACGTCATAACTAACAATAACAGCACCGGAAGCATCTGTAAGCGTTATTATATCGCCTGCATTGTTCATGTTTAAATCGCCCGAAGTAGAAGTTTGTACTACGGCACCACCAAACAATCCGGTAGGAGTTCCTCCGCCAAATACTACCAAACAGCCACCCGCCGGAATTATTGTATTATCGGGCATCACATGATTAGGAACGCCAGTGAGTAAATTGCTAGAATCGAATATTTTATAGCCACTCAAATTCACACTTCTCGACGAAAGATTGATAAATTCAATAAATTCATCTGCGTTTTGTGCATAGCTGCCATCGCCATTAGCATCGCCGTCTAAGGCATTATTTGAAGGGTCGTAAAGTATTTCATTCATTATAATATTAACAACAAAAGGTACATCGTCATCTTCAATGGTTATACTCACAAGTTGAGTTTCAGTGCTGATACCTCCAATTATCGACTTTATGCCTATTTCTACCGTTTCATTTCCCTCTTGCGAAGTATCTTGTACTGTATTCAAAACTACTGAACCCGACACACTTCCAGCAAGAATCACAATTTCTGTTTTAGTAATTGTATAATCTGCTTCAGTGGCAGTACCAGCAAGGTTTAATGTTAAAATAATATCGGTATCAGTAGGCTGAGTAATCGATGCCGTTATTAGAGTTTCTCCTGCGTCTTCAGAGATACTTGCTTTGTTCGACGAAAGCGTAACGTAAGGCATTACATCATCTGTTTTGCACGAAAACAGTATGGATAACAGAAAAAAGAAACTTAAAAATGACTTGCTTTTGCACATAATATACTACTATTTAATATCTAATACTAATATTCTAATTTCAAAAAAAAGATGTTTATAATACAGCAATCTGATTTGGATATATGAACCTTTGTTATTTAGTGTTTGAAAGAAAACCGCAGATTTAAGGCATTTTAAAATTTCAAAACCGCAGTTTACCTTTGTAAATGAGGATTTTTAAATTTTAGAATAACGTGAGAAGATGCGTTTTCTTTCATACACTATTTATATTAATCTGACTGTTAAATGAAAGTATAGCACAAAGAACATGCGTTCTCAAATGTTCTTTGTGCCATTAAAAATTTTCAATTTTATGGAATAATTAATTTTGAAGAAATCGTTTCACTTTCGGTTGTTACTTTTACAAGATAAATACCGGCTTTCAGCATCGAAACATCAATTTTTGTTGAAGTAGTTGTATTTTCGAATACCCTTTTTCCTGTTAAATCAAAAATTGCCACATTTTTCGGAGATATTGACTCTGTAGTTAAATTGAAAAATCCATCTGTAACAGGATTTGGATAGAACAATTCAGCCTGCTCTTTGCTTTTATCCGAAATACTTGTAGTTAAATCAGACCAACTATTTTTGACTCTGAAACCATCAACAGTAATACGTTGGGCAGCATTATCTTGACGAATGGCTATACCTGTAGGAACGATATCCGCTTTTGCATCTGCGGTTGTTAATGGACCTAAGTTAGGAGTAGTAGGTTCGGTTGAGAAATTTTCGCCCTCTGCAAATACATATAACGAAACTTTATCATTAAGCTCACCGTCAATGATTTCGTATTTTGCAACAAACAAATAGGTTTGTCCGAAATTTAAAGTAGTTGTCATGTTAGTGGGTGTAGTTGAATTGAATGACAATCCCACAATCATTTTTCCTTCTTCCGTGGCGGTACTTATAAATGTTCTTGCTCTGTGCGCTGTAGCAGCATTGGGATCGTAATAATGAAAGAAGTAAATTCCTGCAGTAATACTTGCAGTTGCATTTACAAGAAACGATGTATAAAGTGTTCCACTGGTTTGTGCTCCAAATGATTTGTTTAAATCATAACCCGTATTATTCACTCCGGCAGCTAAGCCAATGCCTGAACCGATATAACCATTAAATGTCAAACCCGGACTTGTAACAAGAATTGGGTTTGAACTTCCACTATGCGATGCCCAACCTTTAGTTGATAAATCATCACCTGCTGTGTAGTCAAAATCTTCGGTTAGCAATGTTTGCCCATAAGCAAAACTACTAACGAACAAAAATAGAAATAAGTAAATTTTTTTCATGATGTTTATTTTTTAAATTGTTAATTATTATGTGAACTATTATAATTATTTATTGTTCAATCAATTAAAGAATTTGCCGTTTACTATTTTGCAGTCATTCATCATTATTTTTCCTCTCGAAATTACATCGGTTAGTGTAAAATCTTTATCGAAAAAGCAAAAATCGGCATCGTAATTAATGGCAATTTTTCCTTTATGTGGCAATGATAAATTTTTTGCAGGACTTGTAGTAATTAATTTAAAAGCTTCGCTAATTGACAATCCACCTTCTTGAATTAAAAGAATGACTTGCTTTAAATTCAAATCCACAGGGGCTTTGTATAAATTTAGTATATTGCCATTATCGTCTTTTTTTGCCATGCCCGCATTACCATCGCTACTCAAGGTGATATTATCGATAGAAGCTCCATTTTCTAAGGGTCGAAATGTCAATCATTCCACCCATTTTTGCAAATTCGATGGCTTGTTCAAACAACGCTTTTGTTCTTCCAACATGGGTTGGAGAAATGTGGCGAATAGGAAAATGATGTTTTTTTACCAAATCTAATAAAATATCCATTCGGCTTTCGAGTGCTCCCAAATGAATATGAAGTATTCCGCCTTTTCCTGAAGTCAAGCCACCAACATGTACCTCCCTGAGTAATTTCAACAATTCGTTTTCGGTAGGAAACGAAGAGCGTTCATCGCTGATAGCAATTTTACAGCCTAACACTTTGTCGATAAACACTATATCGTCTTGCACACTGTCGAGCATTGTTTTGGGTGGATATGCAAAATAACTAGTAAGCATGTAAGCACTTATACTTTGCTGATCCAGAGCTTTTACTTTGGCGTACAAACCTTGCAATGAACGTGTTACGCCATCAGTTCCAAGCATTCCCATTACGGTAGTAGTCCCACAAGCAATAAGTTCATTTACAGCTATTTCTGGTGTCATTGAAGCAAAAGCATGTTTACCACCGGCACCAGTTAAATGTATATGCTGATCGATAAGACCGGGTGTTACAATTTTTCCTTGAGCATTGATTGTTTGAGCAATATCGGAATTGATTTCAATTTTATCCTCTAAGGCAAGTATTTTTTCACCACCCATCAAAATATCTTTTTTACCTAGATATTCAGGCGCATAAACCTCAGCGTTTTTAATTATTTTCAACATATAACTGTTTTTTAAAAGATAAAATGGTAAATAAGCATGAAAACCAACAATGATGTCAAAGGAATCAAATTTCGTTTCGCTAACTGATAGGGAGTGATTCCGGCAATTTCGGCAGTAGCAATAATTACTCCTGCAATGGGTGAGGTGGCTCTACCCATACTGGAAGCAAATTGCATAGGTAAAATAATGCTTGCGCTGTCGGCACCCATTTTTGTTGCAATTCCCGGAACTAATGGTCCAAACGAAAAGAATGACGCATTACCGCTACCCATTAGCATCGACGCTCCAAAAATCAATATGGTCATTAAAATTCCGATACCTATGACTCCAAAACCGAAATCTTGCGATACAGAGACTAAACTATTAATAAAACCCAGACTGATAAGTCCATACGAGAATATTTCGGCAGATATAATAAGCGTAATTACCGTTGCAAAAACTTTCCCCATAGCTTCCCAAAACACTTTCAATGAGCTAAAAACTTCTTTCACATCACGTTTTCGTATCATCTCGAAAATCAATGCCACAAACAACGAAAAAATCATGGCTGTGGTTGTTTCTAAATTAATGGGTGGATTGAAAAAAGTAAAGAATTTTGAAAAAGTGATTAATAAAATCAATGGAAGTATAGGTAAAATACCATATATAATGGGTGCTTTTAATGTCATATCTTTATCTTCAGCTATTTCAACAACATGGTTTTCTTTTTTATCGTAATACTTATTAACAAAAAAGTAAACAACAGCCATAAAAATAGTAAGTGGTATGGCTAAAGGAAGTTGATTTTCGATAAAATATTGTACGTTTGACTTGCCAATTAATTCTGATGCACGAGCAGTGTTAGCCGAAGCCGGTCCCATATCAAAAACTGTACATGCGGTAATAACTGAAACCGCTGAAGTCTTACTTACTCCCAAACTAACCAAAACCGGAAAAATGGAAGCTACTAATAATAATCCTAATCCGGTAGCCGATGGCGTGGTAATAAATAAGATTTGCCCAATAGGAATAACTAAAGAGGCTGCCAAATAGGGTGATTTTTTTAATATTGAGAGCGGTTTCATGGCAAGATAAACTAGCGTTTCGCTGGCACTAATTTTTTTCATATAGGATACATATCCACCAATAGTCATTATCATAAGTCCAACATCTGCTCCTTTTGTGCTCAACGATTCTTTGATTAATTCAAAAATATCGAAAATTTTCAATCCGGTAGGTTCTTTTAAATCGGGCAAAGCAAAACCCAATATCATTGCTATGGACATCATTAACAAACCGCAAAAAAGCAATACAGCTTGGGCATTGAATTTTTTTACGAGTAAAAATGCAACTAAAGCAATAAATATCAAGCTAATAATAGTACCGGTTATTGCCATGATTTTGTGATTTAAGATTTAAAAAAGAAGCTATTTTTTATTATTATTAAAATATTTATTGATTTTACAACTTTTGAACATACAAAGGAATCGGTTTTATTTTTATCTTTGCCATACCAATTACTATTATTATAACATACCAATTATGGAAACGATACTTAACCGAATTTCGAAGCTTTTTTTTGAAAAAAAGTTGAACGAAAAGACTAAAAAAAAATCACAAGCGCTTTATCAACAACTATTTAATTTGTTTAAAGAAGCTATTTTAAACAATGATTTACCCGAGGGAAGTGTTTTACCATCAACTCGAACAATAGCAGCTAAACTAAATGTTTCGAGGAGTACAATTATTAAAGCCTACGAGTTATTGATATTCGAAGGTTACATCGAATCAATGGTTGGTTCCGGACATAAAGTGAAAGGAATAATTGCAGATACCTATATTTGGCAACCGTTTAATATCGAAAAATGTAGTTACCCGGATTTATCCGATACAGGCAAATCTTTTCAAAAAACGGTAAAAATAATGAATAGTACCGATGATGTGAGCATAGCTTTCAGACCGGGTTTACCTCCTTTAGATGTATTTCCGGTAAATCAGTGGAAAAACCTCACGAACCTGTATTGGCGAAATATCAAGTCATCTGCTTTGACCTATTCTGCTTCTTCTGGAACTGAACAATTAAAGAAGTCATTGGCTAATTACCTCAATTTCAGCAGAAATTTAAAATGCGACCCTAGTCAGATTATCATTGTTTCTGGTTCACTACAATCACTTTTTTTGGTAGGAAATGTATTGCTAAATCCAGGTGATTCGGTTATTATGGAAAACCCAACTTTTCCAAATGTTCATTCCATTTTTAAAGGTTTGCGTGCCAATATTCGAGCCGTATCTATTGACCAAGAGGGGTTAAAGGTGAGCGAAATGAAAGATTTTGCCAATATGAATACCAAATTGATTCACACAGTTCCTTCCTGTCATTATCCTACGGGTGTAAAAATGAGTTTAAACCGCCGAATTGAGTTACTTAAATGGGCAAATGAACACAAATCAATCATTATCGAAAATGACTACGAACACGAAGTCAATAATTATCATGATTTCGCTCCCTCATTGTTTAGCTTGGATACTGAGCAACGAACCGTTTTTTTAGGAACATTTAATCGGCTGTTGCACCCTTCAATACGTGTTGGATATATGGTTGTTCCTTTGTATTTACTAAATCCGATTGAAGCACTTTTAAAGCATTCACATCGATTTGTTCCTTCTTCTATTCAAGTAGTTTTAAGTCAGTTTATCGAAAAAAACTATTTATATAATCATATCAAAAATGTGATAGAAATAGCGGAAGAACGTAAAAAAATCTTTAATGAAGCATTTGGAAACTACTTTGGCAATGCATTATTGCTTAATTCAAATCCCACCCGAAGCTTACATACTTTAGCCGAACTATCAGTGGGTTTGAAAGACACCGAACTGACAGATATTTTTGCAAAAAACAATATTATTACACACGCTTACAGCAAATGCTTTGTTGCTGAAAACCCAAAGCAAGGGTTAATTTTGGGGTTTACACCCGTAAAAACACCCATTATCAAACAAAAAATTGGTCAAATGGAAAAAATATATAGAAAGTTTAATCAATAAATAGATTCTAAGGCTAATTTTCAAAATTAGCTTTTTTAAGTTTGGTCAGTAGCGTTTTCTACTCGGAGGCGTTAATTCCGTCGTATTTATTGCTATTTGCGGGGTCTAAGGTTTTCATTATTTGTATCACTTTCGTTTTTTCGGTGGGCGAGGTTGAGCCTTTGAAAACATCAATAATCTCGTCAGTTTTGGCAGTTAAAAAAAGAGAAAGCAAAAACGAATTGGGTTCGCTACGTTGTACACGTTCCAAAAGTCGCAGACTTTCAGCAATTTCGGCACTACCTGTTTGCAGTTTTTCAGCCATTACGTCTAGCCCCAAGCGATGGTAGCGATACATGCAGCGGCGCAAGGGTTGGTAAGTAGCATTGAGCATATCTTCGGCAAGCCAATAGCGGTTTTTCTTGTCTTCGTAAGCTTTCCAGCCATTTTCCGACGAATTTTGAGCGGCTGTTACTATTTGCTGTGCTTTCAAAAAATAAGCTGTGCCGCCTTCGCTCGAAAACGTATCGTAATCCAAACCTAAAATAACGTAGGCATAAAAAGCCAAAGTAGAAGTAAGGTTGGAAGTATAACTTGTTAAATTAAAATCAAGAGATTGATTTTCTTCGTATTGAAAAATAAAATCTCCTTTTTTCTCTTGAAAGTTGAGCAAAGTAGTATAGTAAGTTGTATTAAAAACCGGACGACGTGCTTGAACGGATAGCGTAGAAACAAACCGGCTATTTCCTTGAACTTCAGAGATATTAATCATTATTGTACAATCAATTCTCTCGTCGGTATTAAATACATGCTCAGTCCATTTTCGTGTATTCATAAATTCGTAAAGAGAAGCTTGCAAACTTTGAAATACCTGAGTATTAGTCCCTTGTATTTGGGAGTGGTTTATTTGAATTTGGCAATTCAATTCTTGAGCCGAACTATTTAATAATAAAGCACTTAAAGCCAGAAAAAGCAGTAATTTTTTCATTTATTACGATGATTTTAATCAGAAAATAAGCAGAATATTTGTAATTTTTTTATTGTTGTAATGCTTCTCAAAAGTACGAAATAAATATTAAAAATAAAGCTAAGAAACAATTAATGTTTAACGATTCATGCTTTTTTTATTGATATACAGTATTTTATAATATTTCAATTAGCTTTGTTACAATATCTTGCGCTACTTCGGTTTTCGATTTTAAAGCAAATTCAGTAATTTGCTCGTTTTTATCTATGAATGTAACTTTATTTGTATCTACCTGAAAACCTGCTCCTTTATCGTTCAATGAATTTAACACAATAAAATCGAGATTTTTCTTTTTGATTTTTTGTTTTGCATTTTCTAGCTCGTTGTTGGTTTCTAGTGCAAAACCTATTAATCGTTGTTCTTCCGTTTTTAGCTCGCCCAATTTTTTTGCAATATCTTGTGTAGCAATAAGTTCAATCGTTAGTTCTTTTTCTTTTATTTTTTCCGAAAATTGCTTTTTGGGTTTAAAATCAGCCACGGCAGCACTCAAAATCGCGGCTTGGCATTGAGTAAAATGGTTGAGGGCTTCGTTGTACATTTCGTCGCTAGTTACCACATTCACACGCTGAATGTTAGCGTGGATTGTATGCAGCGAAGTAGGTCCCGAAATCAAAATTACGTCTGCGCCCATTTCAGCCAATTCTTCGGCTATGGCATATCCCATTTTACCCGACGAAAAATTACCTATAAAGCGTACCGAATCAATGTATTCGTAAGTTGGTCCTGCAGTTACAAGTACTTTTTTGCCTATCAAAGGTCGCTCTTTGTCAAAATATTTTTCAACAAATTTGACCAATTGCTCAGGCTCAGCCATGCGCCCTTTTCCTATCAAACCGCTTGCTAGCTCACCTATTTCGGGTTCAATGAAAAAATTGCCATACGATTTTAAGGTTTTTATATTTTTTTGGGTCGATGAATGTTTGTACATGTCTAAATCCATTGCGGGCGCAATAAAAACCGGACAGCGTGCACTCAAATAAGTAGTTACAAGCAAGTTATCAGCAACTCCATGAGCCATTTTTGCCATAGTGTTGGCGGTAGCAGGCGCAATAATCATCGCATCAGCCCACAAACCCAAGTCCACATGGCTGTTCCAATTTCCGTTTTCTACATCAAAAAACTGTACTAAAATGGGGCGTTTTGATAAAGTTGCCAAAGTAAGCGGTGCTATGAATTTTTTTGCAAACTCGGTCATTACCACTTGCACTTCAGCACCAGCTTTTATTAGCAATCTAACAAGAATAGCTGCCTTGTAAGCAGCTATTCCTCCGGTAATTCCGACTAATATTTTTTTTCCTTTCACTTTTTCTAAAATAAGAGGGCTTCTAAAAAAATTAGAACGTTAATCTTGCTTTTCTTCAGTATCCTTGAAATAAACTTTTCCGTCTTTGAATTCTTGAATAGCAAAAAGAGCAGGTTTGGGAAGTTTTTCGTAATATTTTGAAATCTCGATTTGTTCGCGGTTTTCAAAAACTTCTTCCAAATTGTCGCTGTAAGAGGCGAATTCTTCCAATTTTACATTTAGCTCTTCTTTCATTTCTACCGAAATCTGGTTGGCTCTTTTTGCCATTATCGTTATTGATTTGTAGATATTTCCAGTTTCTTTCTCCAATTCAGCTAAATTTCTGGTTATTGTAGTATTGGGTGCTGCTATTTTTTTAAAGTCCATTAATATATGTTTTTAAGTTACACTTAAAATAAAAGATTGTTTGTTGTTTTCGATTTTTTGTTTCAAAAACAACTTGGCAAAAGTACTTATTTTTTATTCATTTTCCAAAATAAAGAATAAAATTCATGAAATTTTCTTTCAAACGCTAAATTATATCATCATTGTCGATGATACCTTTAGCTCTTTTTTCGGAAATGGTAAACATTCGTTTTGCTTCTTTTGAATATTTTCCGTTCGGAAATTCGTCGTTGTATTTGTGGTAGGCTTTTATGGCATCGCTAAAACGAGCTTTTTGCTTATCGCTCACGCTATTACGTGCAAGCTGAAAGTTCGATTCCAATAAATAATACAGTACATTTTCTCTAAATTTTGAATAAGGATACGAATCCAAACAACTGCCCAAAGCAGTAATTGCCGATTTGTAATATTCTAAATAATAGTAATGTAACGCATTGTTGAATTGTTTTTCGGCGAGTTTGTCATTTAACTCGTCTTTCAATTCTTTGGCTTGAGCTACAAACGAACTTTTAGGGTATTTTACCAAAAAAAGTTCAATTTCGAGCAGTGCCGTTTTTGTGCTCGATTGGTCGAGGCTTGAGCGTGGCGAATCTAAATAGTAACATTCGGCTATTCTAAAAGCGGCTTCTTCCACATATTTGCTGTTGGCATAGCTTTCGGTAAATTTTCGGAAGTAATATCCTGCCAAAATAAAATCGTGAATATTATAATGACATGCTGCAAATTTGTAAAGTAATTCTTCTCCTTTTTCTGTTCCTTTGTAAACAGGTAAAATGTCTTCTATCAAGGTTTTAGATTTGTTCCAGTTTTCATTGGCATAGTATTCCATGGCTTTTTCGTACTTGAGCACTCGGTCGTTGCTTTTGATTAATTTTTGATATTTGCTGCACGAATTTAAAAGCAATGCACTTAAAATCAGACCTATAAAAAATATTTTTTTTGTCATTTTCAATTTTTTCAATCGTATTTCAATATTTGTTTTTAAGAGAACTAAATGATGTATTTTTTTCGATTATTGCTGCGAAATAAAGTACAACATTTTAAAATTGCCCAACGCAAAAGAAACAAATTTATAGCAATTTTGAAAGTTTAAATTAAAAATAGAAAACTTCTTCTTTTCAAAATGGAGTTTACAATTGTATTTAGTAAGCTGATTAATAAATAAATAAATTGCATTTTGAGGGTTTTGTATGGTTCTGAAATAATTTAATTTTAACAATCATTAATAATCGGATAGCTCAGATTTGAAAAAAATATTTAATTTTGCATCAAATTAATATCGTGAAATTGATATATTTCAGAACAAAATAAATAATAATACAAAAACTATGGATCTTTTTGAGAAAATAAAAGGAAATAGAGGTCCGCTAGGGCGATATCAAGCTCAAGGACACGGATATTTCTTCTTTCCAAAATTGGAAGGCGAAATTCACCCACACATGACTTTTAGAGGCAAAAAAGTGCTTACTTGGAGTATGAATAATTACTTAGGTTTAGCCAATCACCCCGAAGTGAGAAAAGCTGATGCCGATGCCGCTAGAGATTGGGGAATGGCTTATCCGATGGGAGCCAGAATGTTAACCGGAAATACCAATTACCATACCGATTTAGAAACAGAGTTGGCTGAATTTGTTGGTAAAAAAGCAGGTTATTTGCTCAACTATGGTTATCAAGGCATTATGTCTATTATCGACTCTTTGGTGGATAGACGCGATGTAATTGTTTATGATTCAGAATCTCACGCTTCGATTATCGATGGCTTGCGATTGCACATGGGCAAGCGTTTTGTTTTTCCGCACAACAACATGGAAAATCTTGATGTTCAACTAAATAGAGCTACAAAACTTGCCGAAAAACAAGGTGGTGCCGTATTAGTTATTACCGAAGGAGTTTTTGGAATGGCTGGTGATTTAGGCAATTTGCCAGGAATTGTTGCCTTGAAACAAAAATATGAATTTAAGCTTTTAATCGACGATGCTCACGGTTTTGGTACAATGGGCAAAACCGGTGCTGGAACTGACGAACATTTTGGAGTTCAAGACCAAGTAGATTTGTATTTCTCTACTTTTGCAAAATCAATGGCTGGAATTGGCGGTTTTATTGCTGCTAACGACGAGGCTATTATCGACCACTTGCGCTATTCGATGCGTTCGCAAATTTACGCCAAATCGTTGCCAATGCCTATGGTAATTGGTGCTAAAAAACGTTTGGATATGCTTAAAAATGACCACACTTTGCGCGAAAAACTGTGGGAAGTAGTAGGTGCGCTTCAAAAAGGTTTGAAAGAAAACGGTTTTGATATAGGACATACTCAATCGCCTGTAACTCCGGTATTTATGAATGAGCCACTCGATGGAACTCACATAGACGAGCAATCTACGGCAGCTTCTTTGGCACAAGCCTCGAATGCAGCAATGGATTTGCGCGAAAATTATGGAATTTTCTGCTCTGTAATCGTGTATCCTGTTGTTCCTAAAGGCGTTATAATCTTTAGAATTATCCCAACGGCTGCTCATACTTTGGAAGATGTGGATAGAACAATTTCTGCTTTCAAGGAAGTGAAACAAAAATTGACAGACAAAAAATACAATTCGCATTCTATTGGCGAAAAGATTTTTGCCTAAAAACTTGTTTTTTAAGAAAACATTAAAAATAAAACCCAAGCATTGATTTGTTTGGGTTTTTTTTGTTCGGAAATAGAACATTCTTTATCAGAATATGGGAAAAATTGAGTGAATTTTATCCTCTTATGATTTTGGCTATTACTAAGTTACGCTATCAAAACTTGGTTTGAAGCGAATGATAATAGTTGTATCAGAGGCTTTTATTCCTAGCAAATCGACTGCACTTCCTTTGTTTATAGCTATTTCGAGCAAGTTGAGCGAATTGAAAACCGCCAAAAGTGCGCCGCCTTCTACTTCGTTGTAAGAAGTGTTAATTTGCACGATTTCATTTTTGCGAGTTTGCACCCAAATAGTAAATTTGCGCTCTTTTCCCACTCTTTCAAAGGTTTCGCGCGAAACGTTAGTGATGGCGTTTCCATACGAATCGGTGTAAATGACGCGTGCATTGATGGAATTTTCGTCTATTGCAGGGTTAAATTCTATTAGCTGTTTTATTTGGCTTTTTTGTATTCCAAGTGAAAGAATATCAATGCCATTGGCTAATTTGCAAGCTACATCTACATACAAATTGAGAACTGGAAAAGTTTGGAGTTGCAAATTAAATCTATCGGGTTGAATTTCGACAACAACCTCAGGAGGAGTTTCCGAAATAAGGCTAAACTGCCCATTGTCAATGCCTAAGAAATATTGATTGGCTATTTTGCAAACTATAAGTGGCTCATCGTAAGCTATTTCGGTATTTACACCAATGATATGAATGGTTTGGTGAGGAAAATAGGGAAAGGTATGTTTCAATAAAAAAGCAGCATGAGCCGTTTGAAATTGCTTAGTTTCAAGATAGCTCCTTTGACGGCGGCAACATAGTAATCGCCTTTGCTCCAATCGGTTGTTAATGTTATTATTGGCATTTGGTTTTGTTATACAAATTTTGGTTTTATGTGCATTAAGATATTTATATTCATGTCATTGTATCAATAACTAATTTGAATTCATCAATATTTATAACATTTATTTTGGGAAATGCAATGCGCTTTAAAATGTTGAAGTGGTTATCATTAGTAGCTAAATAGTGTGCATTGCAAGCAATTGCACAATCTGCAAATTTATTATCATCATAATCCTGTTCTATTAATTGCCAACGATAATATTTTGTTATATAATCAACATTTGGTAAATTGTCCAACAATTCCATAATACTTTTTGCGGTTTCAGAGCCCAATTTCTGACTAATTATTTCTTCGTATTCATTTAAAATATCGCTTGTTACGCAAAGAGTAAAAGTTCCCCTAATCAGCTCGTTTATAACCCAATGAGTTTTTGAACGTCTTGAAATTGAAATCCATAAAATGTTTGTATCTAAAACTATTTTCACTATTTCTTCAGCTTATAGGGTGTTCTGTTATGTTCATTCAGAAATTTAATTTCATCTTTTTCATTCCAGTTATTTTGCTCCCACACCTTATCAGCTAAATCCATCGCTTTTTGAGCGAAATATTGAATTAAAAGTTTTTTAATTTCAAGTAAATCAGTTTCTGCAATATCTCGCGAAAACATTTTTAACAACTCCAATTGTAGTGAAGTTAGTGGTTGTTTTACTGCTGTTTCCATAAAACTACTTTTAATTTTGCTTCAAAATATAACGAATAAAAATCTATTTTATAATAAAGTCAATCAGAAACGGAAAGAATAAAATAAGAATGATTCTTCTAAAAAGCATTAACACACACAATTTTTTTGCAATTACAATCATATCAATAATTTAGAAATAGATTAACATCTTTTTCAACTTCGGATACAGTATAATTACACAAAGGAATTTTGTGTTTATTACATTCGTCAATAAATGTATATCTATCTATTTCAGCAATTTCGCAAGCAGCTCCAATTGAAATCTGTTTTGAATTATACATCATTAGTGCAGTATAAAGCTTCATTTGCTTTTCAATACTTTGCTGTGAATTTGTGTCATCGGTATTGAATTGAAAACCTAAGCGTTTGCCAGTTTTTAGCTTTGCATTTTCGAGGTTTTGCTGAATTTGCGTAACACTTATAATTTTCATGTCGTCGTATTTCGGAACCAGCAAATCAAACTCCAGCGAATACAAAATGGCGGTATCAATAATTTCGCGAATGGCGTTGTCGTCAATAAGTTTTTCGCCAAAATTATTGTACATCATGCCCAGTTGTCTTTTTCCTTCCACAAAAAAATGTTTGTCTTTGTTTACAAAAACACGAGCAATGAGATAACCCAAATCTTCCATTCGGTTGTAAGTAAATGAGTCAGCCAGGAAGTTGAAAATATTTATCATACCTATATAACTAGCTAATACATTGCTCTTTAAATAAGAAGTTTGCCATACATTGTGCGAGCGGTCAAATTGAAAAACGTTGGTGTGCATTTGAAAAATAAGAATATCGCCAGCTATTTTTAGTTCTACTTCGAGCATTCCTCTGTCTTTCATTTCCAGCAGCAAACGTTTATCAATATTGATAAGCTCTTTGTTGAAAAGTACAATTCGTTCTTGTAAAATTACCCTAAAACGCTCAAAAATCTGTTGCATCATCGCAAAAAGATTCTGTTTGGTGAGCGATTTTGTTTGTAAGGTTTCTAGTATTTTTAGCTCTTTCTCGTTCATAATTAGTTCGTTAGAGTTTTATGTTCAATGATAAATGATTTTAGCCTTTTTGTATAGTTCAAACTATAAATACTTGCTAATATTGCATTTACCTGTTTTTCTTTTGTATATTCCATAGTTCAAATATACAAAAAAAGCTACAATAAATAAAATTTTGTAGCTTTTTTCATATATTTTGTAGTATTTTTTTTTAGAGAAAAATACTAAACACGTATTTTCAAAACAAAATAAACCGACAAATTAATTTGTATGTTTATTTATTTCAAAATTAATAGGCTTTTGCAAAAAGAACTCTTCGCTTAGAAGGCTTTCCTGTAATCATATCCACGCCATCTTCTTCGGGTAAATACGCCGGAATATTGCGAATCGTTGCTTTTGTTTCGTTTTTGATGCGCTCTTCGGTTTCGGGCGTTCCGTCCCAATGTGCCAAAACAAATCCGCCTTTATTTTCCAAAATATCTTTAAATTCGTCGTAATTTTGCACTTTTGTAGTATGTTCTTCTCTGTATTTGAGTGCTTTCTTGAAAATATTTTCTTGAATAGTATCGAGCAAATTTTTCACATACGTTTCTATTCCTTCCATGCTAACTACCTCTTTAGTAAGCTCATCGCGGCGAGCTACTTCGGCAGTTCCATTTTCCAAATCGCGTGGACCTATTGCAATGCGTACAGGAACGCCTTTAAGCTCATATTCAGCAAATTTCCAACCTGGCTTTTGACTGTCGCGGTTATCGTATTTTACGGTAACGCCAATATTTCTAAGCTTTTGCGTTATTTCGTTTACTTTTTCCGAAATGCGTTGTAGTTCTTGCTCGCCTTTGTAAATTGGAACAATAACTACTTGGTAAGGAGCTAATTTTGGAGGCAAAACCAAGCCCTTGTCGTCGGAGTGTGCCATAATTAAACCGCCAATTAAGCGCGTAGAAACTCCCCACGAAGTTGCCCAAACGTATTCCAATTTATTTTCTTCTTTTGAGGCAAATTTTACGTCAAACGCTTTTGCAAAATTTTGTCCCAAAAAGTGCGAAGTTCCTGCTTGTAAGGCTTTTCCATCTTGCATAAGAGCCTCTATCGAGTAGGTTTCTAAAGCTCCTGCAAAACGTTCGCTTTCGCTTTTTGCGCCAATATGCACAGGCATTGCCATAAATTTTTCGGCAAAAGTAGCATATACATTTACCATTTTTAATGTTTCTTCGATGGCTTCGGCTTGGGTAGCGTGGGCAGTGTGCCCTTCTTGCCACAAAAATTCGGCAGTGCGCAAAAACAAGCGTGTACGCATTTCCCAACGCACCACATTTGCCCACTGGTTGATTAAAATTGGCAAATCTCTGTACGATTGTATCCAATTTTTGTACGTATTCCAAATAATCGTTTCGGAAGTGGGGCGAATAATTAATTCTTCTTCTAGTTTTGCATCGGGATCAACAATAACTCCTTTGCCATTTTCGTCGTTTTTGAGTCGATAGTGAGTAACTACTGCACATTCCTTGGCAAAACCCTCTACGTGGCTTGCTTCTTTGCTAAAAAACGATTTGGGTATAAATAGCGGAAAATAGGCATTTTCGTGTCCTGTTTCTTTGAACATACGGTCTAGTTCGGCTTGTATTTTTTCCCAAATTGCATATCCATAAGGCTTTATAACCATGCAACCTCTCACGGCTGAGTTTTCAGCCAAATCGGCTTTAATCACCAATTCGTTGTACCATTGCGCATAATTTTCTGCTCTGCTTGTTAATCCTTTTGCCATTTTATTTGTGTAACTTTAT